>VAYX01000023.1 GCA_005885325.1 Actinomycetota bacterium | reverse complement strand
CGCCCGCGGTGATGCGGTCGACACGCTCGAGGTCCATCCGGCTATCCTCGCACCTTCGCGCGCGCCCCCCCACGCGAGCGGCGGGGTGCGAGGACGGAGAGGTCTCCGGTGTCGTTCACCTTCAGGATCCGGGGCATACCGTCCCCGAGCGCCAGGACCGACACCGACGCCGTGTCCACCGAGATGCGGTGATACAGGTCCGTGTGCATCCCGGCGAAGTGCGCGAGGGCCAGGCGGATGGGATCGGCGTGCGAGCACACCGCCACCACCTGCTTGGGGTGTTCCGTGGCGATCCGCTCCAGCTCCTGCACCATCCGGTGCTGGACCTCGAGGAGGCTCTCGCCACCCGGGAACCTGGCCCGAGACGGCACGTCGTGTACCACCTTCCACAGGTTCGTCCGGGCCAGCAGCTTCACCTTCCGACCGGTCCACGAGCCGTACCGCACCTCTCCGAGGTCGGCGCGGGTGAGGAGACGGAGGCCCCGGGCCGCGGCGAGCGGCGCCGCGGTCTCCCGGCACCGCTCCAGGGGGCTCGCATAGATGGAGTGGATCGTCACGCCGTCGAGGCGCGCGGTCAGGCGCTCGGCCTGCTGGCGGCCCGGCTCCGTGAGGTGAACCCCCGGGGTCCATCCACCGAGCACGCCGCTGTCGGTGGCGGCGGTCACGCCGTGTCGGATCAGCACGAGGAGCATCGGGGGCAGGATAGCGCCGGCCGGTTCGGCCCAATGCGGCGGTCCAAGCGGACGGAAGCTGCGGATTACGATCTCGCGTTCGGGGAAAGCTCGTGCTGGAACGACGCTTCGGAAGGAGGTCCCATGTGCCTGTCATGTGGGTGTGGTGAGCCGGACGCCGACCATGGCGATCCCCGGCACATCACGATGGAGGCCCTGAGGAAGGCCGCCGAGGCGGCCGAGATAAGCCCGCAGGAGGCCGCGGACAACATCAAGGCCACCGTGGCCAAGGCCTCCTAAGGCGGTCGGGGAGCCCCGGAATGCGAGCATTCCGGGGCTCCCTCTCGAAGGGAGCGAGGCATGGGGAGCCGCTGGACGCTCAAGGACGTGGTGCAGGGAAAGCCGCTTCACCACCCCAGCCATCCGATGTTCGTCCACTTCCCGGTGGCTTTCTATTTCGGGGCCCTGGGGCTCGACCTGCTCTCGCGGATCGGTGGATTCCCCGCCGCGCCCCTCGCCGCCACCTGGCTCCTGATCGGGGCCTTCGCCGGAACGGCCTTCGCCGCGCTCACCGGCCTGGTGGACTGGTGGGGGATGGTGCCGGGCTCGAGGAAGCGCCGGTGGGCCACGTGGCACATGGTGTTGCAGCTCACCACGCTGGCCATCTTCCTCGTCGACTTCGCCATCCGGTGGCCGGACCGGCGTCAGCCCGAGGCCGACGCGCTGTGGATCGGGCTGGAGGTCGTTGGCGTCTCCGTGCTTGCGGTGGCCCAGTGGTTCGGCGGGGTGCTCGTGTACCGGATGGGCATGCGGGTCTCGACCACGGAGGGGGCCGGGACCGAACGCGGGTGAGCCGGCCCCGCGCCTAGGCCGTTGCGGCCGGGAGGCGGACCTCGAAACACGTTCCGCGGCCGAGCTCGCTCGTGACGTTCACGGTCCCGCCGTGGTTCTCCACCACGTGCTTGACGATGGAGAGCCCCAGGCCGGTCCCACCGGTCTCTCTGGAACGGGCCCGGTCGACCCGGTAGAAGCGCTCGAAGATCCGGGGGAGCTCCCTCGTGGGGATTCCAACGCCGGTGTCGGCCACCGAGAGCACGACGTCGTCGCTATCGGTCGAAAGCGTGACGTCGACCCGCCCGCCGGGCCTCGTGTAGCGGATCGCGTTGTCCACGAGGTTACGAACCAGGAGCGAGAGGTCTCGGGCCGATCCCCGCACCGGCGGCATGGACGGCGCATCGATCCGAAGCTGCACCGCGGCGTCGTCGGCCGACTCCTGCAACCTCGGTCCCTCCTGATCGAGAAGCTCATCGAGTGCCACCGACTCATGGAGCTCGCTCCCGGTCTCCAACCGCGATAGATCCAACAGATCCGAGACGATCTGCGAGAGGCGAACGGCTTCTCGTTCCAGCTGCTGGGCGAACCGCGGGATCACCGTCGGATCCTCGTGGGCAGCGGTCCGGATGGTCTCCGCCGCGGCCTGGATCGATGCCGCGGGCGTCTTCAGCTCGTGCGACGCGTTGGCCACGAGGTCGCGCCGTGCCGCCTCCAGCCGCCGCCCCTCCGTCACGTCCCGGACGACCAACAGCACCGTGCCGTCCTCGTCGACGGGGATCGCGGTGCCACGCAGCCACCGGCTGGGGGCCCCCGTCTCGACCTCCACGGCGACCACGGATCCGCCGGATGAGGCCCCGCGGATCGCTTCGCGGAATGCCATGGGCTGGAGCTGAACGAGGGTCGTGGGACGGGGTCCCAAGTGGCGCTCCGCGGCGGCGTTCACGAGGCGGATGCCGCCCACGGACCCCACCAACACGATGCCTTCCTCCATGGAGGAGACCACGGTCTCCGTCGCTCTGCGGTCCTCGTCAAGCTGGTCGAGGCGGCGTTGGAGGCTGCCGATGATCCTGTCCCGCTCCTCAGCAGAGCGGTGCGCGCGATCGGAAACCCGCAACTCCCGTATGGCGAAGACGATCGCAACGACGGCGACCACCCCCACGACGGCGAGGAGCTTGTCCATGCCGACCAGTATGGAGAACCGGGGCGAGTCGGGTCGATGGCTCGCGGGCCGAGCCGCAGCCTTCCCTTGTCGTTCACCGCCCGTTCATCTCGGAGCCGGAGTCCCGACACCCCGCCTCCCTAGCATCCCGACCGATGCCGGTTCGGACAGGGGAGGCTCGATGAGCAAACACAGGACCTGGATCGCCGTCGCCACGGTGTCGGTACTGGCGATGATCGGCACGGCCTGCTCCAGCGACAACGGGAACGGCGATTCAGGCTCGTTCGAAGGCGTGTCGCTGACCGGAGCTGGGGCCACCTTCCCCGATCCCATCTACGAGCAGTGGTTCCGAGACTTCCGCTCGGTCGAACCGGGGGCCAAGATCAACTACCAGGCCATCGGGTCGGGGGGCGGGGTCGAGCAGTTCACCGCGCAGACGGTGGACTTTGGAGCCTCGGACGCTCCTCTTCAGACCGACGAGATCTCAGCGCTTCCCGGCCAGGCTGCGGAGATCCCCACCGTGCTCGGCGGCGTGGTGGTCGCCTACGACGTCCCGGGTCTGAAGACCGGTCTGAAGCTCGACGGGAAGACCACCGCCGAAATCTTCCTGGGCGCGGTCACGAAGTGGAACGCTCCCGAGATCGCGGCCCAGAACCCTGGCGTCACACTCCCGTCGACGCCGATCGCGGTGGTGCACCGCTCCGACGAGTCGGGGACGACGTTCGTGTTCACCTCGTGGCTGGCATCGCAGAGTCCCGAGTGGCAGCAGAAGGTGGGTGCCGACAAGGCCGTGCAATGGCCGACCGGGATCGGGGGCGACGGGAACGACGGTGTCGCAGCCGGGATCTCGCAGACGAGTGGATCGGTCGGGTACCTGTCGTACGACTTCGCGGTGACCAGCAACCTGGGGACCGCGCAAATCAAGCGGGAAGATGGCACCTACGTCGCGCCCTCGATCGAATCCATCAGCAGGGCCGGAGGGATCCTGACATTCCCGATCGGCCCGGAGACGAACATCCTTAACTCGGTAGCGCCGGGCGCGTACCCGATCGCCAGCACGACCTACCTGCTGATCTACGAGAACCAAACGGACCCGAACAAGGGACAGACGCTCGTGGACCTCGCGTACTGGGCGCTGACGAAGGGCCAGGACATGGTGCAGCAGCTGAACTACTCGCCGCTGCCAGAGAAGATCAGGACCCAGGCTCTGAATCTGCTGTCGACGGTTCAGCATCAGGGATCGACGATCCAGCCGTCCCCGGCGGTGAAGGGCTGAGTCGCGCGTCGCCAGTTCAACGGCGTTCCCGCCTCGGCGACCGATTGTTTGCGGGGTGGACGGGGGCCGTAGCTCTGGGGCTCGTCGGCCTCCTCGCGCTCCTGCTCGCCGAGCTGATCGTCGGCGGCTGGCGCACGTTCGACCGATTCGGCCTGGGCTTCTTCTTGGGCCGGGCGTGGAACCCGGTCCGGGGCCGAGAGGCCTTCGGGGCGCTGCCGTTCATCTTTGGCACGCTGGTGACCTCGGCGGTCGCCGTGGCGCTGGCGGTCCCGGTCGCCGTGGGCCTCGCGCTCCTGTTGAACGAGGTACGGGGGTTCGTCCGCGCTCCGCTGGCGTCGTTCGTGGACGTGCTGGCGGCCATCCCCAGCGTCGTGTACGGACTGTGGGGTCTGTTCGTGCTCAAGCCGTTCCTGGACCGGCACATCGAGCCCTTCATGACCTCCACGATCGGCACGGTGCCGGTCGCCGGCGCACTGTTCCGTGGCAACCCCAACGGCCCCGACCTGTTCACGGCCGGGGTGATCCTGGCAATCATGATCCTGCCCATCGTGACCGCGGTGACCCGCGAGGTCGTCGCGGTCGTCCCGCGTGAGCTCCGGGAGGGCGCCCTGGCGCTCGGAGCCACCAGGTACGAGTCGATCCGGATGGCGGTCCTGCCGTATGCGAGGAGCGGGATCGTCGGCGCCACGATGCTCGGGCTGGGCCGGGCCCTCGGCGAGACCATCGCCGTGTCGATGATCGTGGGGAACGTCCCCCGCATCGGCGCATCGCTGTTCGAACCGGGAGCAACGATCCCGTCCTGGATCGCCAGCAGCTTCCGGGAAGCCACCAGCGTGGGGCTTCATCGCTCCGCGCTCATGGCGCTCGCGGTGGTGCTCGTGATCGTGGCGTTCGTGCTCGCCGCGCTCTCGCGGCTCCTCGTTCGGCGAACCGCCAGCCTGGTCTCCGGAGAGACTCCAGGTGCCGCGGAGACCGAGATCCCGAAGGTGACCAGGTGATCGCAACAGTCGAGATCGCGCCGATGGGTCGCCTGCGGGCGGGGCGAAGGTGGAAGGACCGGGCGTTCACGGCGTTCCTGTGGGCATGCGCGTTCCTGGCGATGGTGCCTCTGGTGCTGATCAGTGTCTACGTCGTCTCGCGCGGATGGCACGCGCTGTCGGTGAACTTCTTCACCAAGGAGCCGGCCGGACCCCTCGACCCGAGCGCGGGCGGCATCGCGCAGTCGTTCGTCGGGACCGGCCTCATCGTGGGGATGGCGACGCTCTTCTCGGTTCCTCTCGGGATCCTGACGGCCATATATCTTGCCGAGTACGGTCGGGGACGGTTCGCGGGTGCCGTGCGGCTGATCGCGGAGGTCCTTCTCTCGACGCCATCCATCGTGGCCGGGGTCTTCATCTGGTCGCTGGTCGTGGTGGCCATGGGGACGTTCTCGGCCCTCGCCGCGGCGCTGGCCCTCACCGTGCTCATGTGGCCGGTCATCGCCCGGGCGGCCGAGGAGATCCTGCGCCTCGTTCCCCAAGAGTTACGGGAGGGAGCGCTCGCCCTCGGGGTTCCGCGATGGAGGGTGATCCTCCGCGTCGTGGTGCCCACCGCGGGAGCCGGGATCCTGACCGCGATCATGCTCGCCGTGGCCCGGGGCCTGGGAGAGACTGCTCCCATCCTCCTCACCGCTCTGGGGAACGACTTCATCAACACGAACCCGCTCCAGCCCACGGACGCCGTGCCGCTCCGGGTGTTTGCTGATGCGCGGACTCCCGTGGCAGCACTGCACGAGTTGGCGTGGGGAGGGGCCCTTATGCTGTTGGTCGCGGTGCTCGGGCT
The DNA here is from genome assembly GCA_005885325.1 of Actinomycetota bacterium. Lineage (GTDB taxonomy): Bacteria > Actinomycetota > UBA4738 > UBA4738 > HRBIN12 > AC-69. Next base: position 9,731 of record VAYX01000023.1, on the reverse strand, counting down.
CTCGATCGCGGCCCGCGCGGTGTCGAGTCGACAGCAGAAGAGGATGACGTGAGGCGAGTGGAAGTCGCCGACCTGTCCGCCTGGTACGGGCCAAAGAAGGTCCTCCACGAGGTCAACGTCGTGGCCGAGCCGCGGAAGGTCACGGCGATCATCGGCCCGTCGGGTTGCGGCAAGTCCACGCTCATCCGATGCATGAACCGGATGCACGAGGAGGTACGCGGCGCGAGGGTCCGGGGCAAAGTGTTGTTCGACGGCATGGACATCTACTCGCCGGATGTCGACCCGGTGGACGTTCGCAGGCGGATCGGCATGGTCTTCCAGCGGGCGAACCCCTTCCCGACGATGAGCGTGTTCGAGAACGCGGTTGCGGGCATGCAGCTGGGTGGCAGGTTCTCCCGGTCCGAGCTCAAGGTACGTGCCGAAGGCGCTCTCCGGGCCGCAGGCCTGTGGGAGGAAGTGAAGGACGGCCTCGACGAGCCCGGCGCGAGGCTGTCGGGCGGACAGCAGCAGCGCCTCTGCATCGCCCGGGCCCTGGCCGTCGAGCCCGAAGTGCTCCTGATGGACGAGCCGGCCTCGGCGCTCGACCCGGCGTCCACCCTTCGGATCGAGGAGCTCATCGAGGAGCTCAAGCGAAGTTTCACGGTCGTCATCGTGACCCACAACATGCAGCAGGCCGCCCGCATCTCGGACTGGACCCTGTTCATGCTCTACGGCGAGGTCGTCGAGTTCGGGCCCACGTCCAAGATGTTCACCAGGCCCGACGAAAAGCGGACAGAGGACTACATCACGGGACGATTCGGATGAGCGTTACCCGGCGGCGGTTCCACGACGAGCTCGACGCCCTGGAGGTTGACATCCTCGCGATGGGACAGCTCGCGGAGCAGGCGGTGGGAGGGGCCGTCGAGGCGCTGGTCGGCCGCGACGACGCCGAGGCCACGGCGGTCATCTCGGCCGACGATGCGATCGACGACATGTACCTCTCCATCGAGCGCAGGATCCTCGAGCTCCTCGCGCTCCAGACCCCGGTTGCGACCGACCTTCGACTGATCACCTCCATGCTCCACATCAATCTGCACCTGGAGCGGATCGGCGACATGTCCGTGAACATCGCCAAGATCTACCTGTCCATACGTGATCTGCCTTCCAGCGCGATGATCGTGTCGCACATCCAGGAGATGGGCGACGTCGTGCGGCCCATGATCCGAACCGCCTTGGAGGCCTTCCACCAGCGCGACCTCAACCTCTGCCTCCGACTCCCGGAGATGGACGATCCGGTCGATCGGCTGAATCTCGGGATGTACCGGGAGGTGGCTGCCCTCGCGAGCCACCCCGACCTGCTGAACTGGGGCCTGCGGATGCTACTGGTAGCACGCCAGCTGGAGCGGGTGGGCGACCACTGCGTCGACATCGCAGAGCAGGTGGGGTTCCTGCTCACCGGAGAGTTCCGCGAGTTCACCGATGCCTCGCACACCGTCCACCTCAATCCGGATGGACGCTGACGCCGCCCGGATCCTCGTGGTCGAGGACGAGGTACCTCTGGCCGACACGATCAAGTACAACCTGGAGCGCGAAGGATACGCCGTCACCCTGGCATCGGACGGCTTGCAGGCGCTGGAGCGCTTCCGTGCGGAGGGGCCCAAGCTGGTGATCCTCGACCTGATGCTGCCCGAGATGTCGGGGCTGGACGTGTGCCGGGCCATCAGGGCCGAGTCGGACGTCCCCATCATCATGGTCACCGCGAAGGACTCCGAGGCCGACAAGGTAGCGGGGCTCGAGCTCGGGGCCGACGACTATGTCACGAAGCCATTCTCCATCCGAGAGCTGGTCTCCCGGGTTCGGGCGAACCTCCGACGGGCCGGTCCTCGACCCCCTGCCGAGGCCGCCGACGACGTCCTGGCGGGCGGTCCGGTGCGGGTCGACGTAGCCCGCCACGAGGTGACCGTTCGGGGAGAACCGGTGCCGGTGCCGCCGAAGGAGTTCGAGCTGCTCCAAGCGTTTCTCCGCCGCAAGGGCCGGCTGCTGACCCGCGACTTCCTCATCGACGAGGTATGGGGACCCGACTACTTCGGGGACACGAAGACGCTCGATGTCCACGTGAAACGCCTGCGGCGCAAGATCGAGGAGGACCCACACCGCCCCGTGCATCTCCTGACGGTGCGCGGCCTCGGCTACAAGTTCGTGGACTGACCCGGGTTGGACAAGGCGGCCCCGCGTCGTTAGCGTTCGCCCCCGGCCGGCCATCCCGGACCGACGGAGGAGAGCGACCGTGTCGTTTCAGGCCATACCCCGGGAGCGGGGCTTCTTCGACCTGCTGGAGCGCGCCGCGGACGGCGTCGTCGCCGCGGCGCGCGAGCTCCGGGCCCTGGTTGAGGACTTCCAGCGGGCCGACGAGTATCGCGGACGCATCCAGGAGCTGGAGCACCAGGGCGACGAGCTGACCCATCAGGTCATGGCCCTCCTCGACACGACGTTCGTGGTGCCGGTGGACCGGCACGATATCCACCAACTGGCATCTTCCCTGGATGACGTCCTCGACGCGATCGAGGCCGTCGCCGACCTGCTCGTCCTGTATCGGATCGGGGAGCCGATCCCACAGTTCCGGCAGCAGGCCGACGTCCTCTCCGCTGCCGCGAAAGCGGTAAGCCGGGTCGTGCACGGGCTGCGGTCGATGCGGACGATGGAGCGGTCATGGGTCGACATCATCAGGCTGGAACGAGACGGCGACCATGTGTATCGGCGGGCCGTGGCTGCTCTGTATTCGGGTGACTACAAAGCGATGGACGTCCTGAAGTGGAAGGACATCTTGAAGAACATGGAACAGGCCATCGACCGCTGCCAGGACATCGCGAACACAGTCGAGTCCATCGCTCTCAAGTACGCCTGATGAACCTCGCGCTCGTGTCCATCGTCGCCGTTGCCCTGGCGTTCGACTTCTTCAACGGGTTCCACGACGCGGCCAACTCGATCGCGACGGTCGTCTCGACGCGCGTCCTCTCGCCGAGACTGGCTGTCGCGTGGGCCGCGTTCTTCAACTTCGCGGCATTCCTGATCTTCGGAACGGCGGTGGCCAGCACGATCGCCAAGGATGTGGTCGATCAGAGGGTCCTCACGAACCCGGTCATCTTCTCCGGACTGGTGGGAGCCATCGTATGGGACGTGATCACCTGGTACCTCGGCCTGCCCACGAGCTCGTCGCACGCCCTGGTCGGGGGGATGGCCGGGGCCGCCGTCGGGAGCGCGGGGTGGCATGCCTTGATCGCCTCCGGCCTTCAGAAGATCGCGGTGTTCATCGTGCTCTCGCCGATCATCGGACTCCTGCTCGGCTTCTCCATCCTGGTCCTCGTCTATTGGGCCTTCCATCGCTCCAGGAAGGTCCATCGGTTGAACCGGGGATTCCGCCGAGCGCAGTTGGTCTCGGCGGCAGCGTTCAGCCTGGGCCACGGGGCGAACGACGCGCAGAAGACGATGGGGGTGATCCTGGCTCTGCTCATCGCGAACGGCGTCGTGGGGAAGACGGCATCCGTCCCCCTGTGGGTCGTGCTGTCGGCGCACACCGCCATCGGGCTGGGGACCCTGTTCGGTGGGTGGCGGATCGTCCACACCATGGGCTCCCGGATCACCAAGCTCAACCCGGTCGCAGGGATGAGCGCGGAGCTGGCGGCCGCGGTGACCCTGTTCTTCACCGCCCACGCCGGCATCCCAGTCTCGACCACCCACACAATCACCGGCGCGATCGTTGGCGTGGGAACGACCCAGCGCTTGGGGGCTGTCCGATGGGGGATCGCGAGTCGTGTCGTGTGGGCCTGGGTCCTCACGATCCCCGGTGCCTTCGTCGTGGCCTGGCTGGTATTCCAGCCTATAAGGGCATTGTGATGGGGGCCGGCCGGCGTCCGCTGTTCTTCTTCGCCCTCGGCCTCATCTGCCTCCTGCTCGCCCCGGTCACGCCCGGCGAGTTCCGATGGGTGAACTACTCGATGTTCGGCCTGGCGCTCTTCTGGACGATCGCGCTCGGCTTGGAGGAGGTCGGCAACCTGCGCGAGGGCGAGGGACGCAACCGCGACGGCGGGTAGCGGGTGGCTACGCGTTCTTGAGGACGATGGACTCGACGATGTTGGCCACGTTCTCCAGGCCGTCCAGCGCTTCCTCGAGATTCTCGATGACTTCCTTCCAACGCAGGACGTCCATCGCCCGATGCTCTCCTGAGAACAGCTCCGCGACCGCGTGCCGGTAGATCTGGTCCCCTTCGTTCTCCAGGGTGTTGATCTCGACCCAATAGGGTTGGAGCCGCTCCCGGTCCATCTTCGGCAGGTGCCGCATGGCCTGCTCGGTCTGTTCCGCCGCCCGGAGGAGCACATCCACCTGCTGCTTCATCTGCGGAAGCGGAGCCTCGATCCCATGCAGGAGGAACAGGTCGGCGACCGCGTCCACCGCATCGAGCACGTCGTCCAGTGCGGTGGCAAGCTGGTAGATGTCCTCCCGGTCCATGGGGGTGATGAACGACGTGTTCAGTCGGCGGATGATGGCGTGGGTCACCTCGTCGCCCTCGTGCTCCCGGTCCCTGATACGGCGGACCTTGAGGTCGACGTCCTGGTAGTCCTCGATGAGGTCCTTCAACAGCTCCGTGGTCTCCCGGAGATTGCGGGTGGACTCCTGGAACAGGTCGAAGAACTCCTCCGCTCGATGCGAGATCTTCAGCTTCACGGATCCTCCCGAGCTCGCCGGTCGCGCCACTCTTAGCACACCGGCGAGGTCCCGGCACGCCGGTGTCGAAAGCGGTTACCCCATCGGGCGGAGGGTTCTGGCGATGTGCCCGATGGCCTCGACCCCGAGCCGTCCGTACAACGACAGGGCCTCCGCGCCGGACTCGGCCAGCAGATACAGGTGATCGAGGTCGGAGCGACGGGCCTCTTCGCCGATCCGCCGGACGATCGCGCCGCCGTATCCGCGGCGACGAGTCTCGGGCGAGAGGGTCGCCCGTTCATGAAGGTTCGTCGTGGGTCCGGCCTGTGCTCGCTCACTTGCCAACATGAGGACAACTTGCGCCTGTAGATCGTACGAGCGTAGAACTGTGAGGGGAGCGAGCAGGTGATCGCTCCGAGGCGGAGGGAGGCCTTCATGAAGAAGACCATTCGACTGCTTGCCGCGGCGAGTCTCGTCATCGGGCTCGTTGCTGCGGTCGCCGTCGCGGGAACGGACTTCGGGGTCGATCGGGACAACCTGCTCCGGGGCCGCTCTGTCCAGCTGTTCGGCGTCCAGGGGCCGATCCCGGCGTCGTCAACGTCGTCGGTGACGGCCGCCCAGGCGAACGCGGATCCGACATCCTTGGCCACGTTCGCGCAGAGCCTCAGCGCGCGAGTGGTCACCAGCGGGGTCGCGGCGCCCGTCATCGACATGCTGGCTCTGTGGCCGAACGACCAGAACCCCGAATGGCTGATCGCCTGCAATGAACAAGTCGAGGCCGATCCGGGGCTCCAGCGGATCAACATCGCCACGGGGGCGGTGCAGACCATCGTCAGCGGGACGATCTTCTGCGATGCCGCCAAGCGGACCCCGTGGGGCACGATCGTGTTCACCGAGGAGAACGGGGGCGGGACGAGCGGCGGCAGGGTGTACGAGCTGATCGACCCCCTCAATACGACCAACGTGATCCTGGATCGCACGACGGGGACATTCAGCGGCGGCACGGGAGCCTCGAACTTCGCCGTCCGCCCCGCGCTGGGGCGGCTGTCCTTCGAGGGCGTCGGCATCTACCCGAACGGCGTGATGTACTACGGCGACGAGGACCGTCCGCTGAACGGAGCGGGCGGGGGCGCATACTTCAAGTTCGTCCCCTCGACGCCTCGTGACCCGGGCGCAGACCCGATCACCAGCTTGTCGGAATCTCCCCTGGCGTCTGGCTCGGTCTACGGGCTGCGGCTGGGCAAGCGGAGCGGGAACACGGATTACGGGCAGGGCACGAACACCGGCCTGGGGACATGGATCGCGACCACGGGCGGGTCGGACCAGGACCTCCGGGCCCAAACGGCCGCGCTCAAGCTCACCGGCTACTACCGCCCGGAGGACCTGCAGATCGACCTCGGCGCCCTGGCAGCCGGCGAGGTCCGGTTCTGCGGCGACAACACCGGCAACGAGGCCACGGATCACAACTGGGGCGAGAGCATCTGCATCACGGACGGCACGCTGGCCCAGGCCGCAACGAACGCGGCGACGCCGGAGGTGCAGTTTTTCGTGATCGGGAGCTCGGACCTGGCGATGCCCGACAACATCGCGTACCAGCCGGGCCGGGGGAACTGGATCCTGCACGAGGATGGCGACATCGGCGCCACGCACAAGAACAACGATCTGTGGGACTGCCTGCCGGACGGAGCCGACATGGATGGAGTCTCCGACGGCTGTATCCGGATCGGGACGCTGAACGACCTCACGGCGAACGCGGGTGAGGGCGCCGAGTGGACCGGGGGGATCTTCGACGCGACCGGCACGCGCTTCTTCGTGAGCGTGCAGCACAACGTGAGCGGCCACGGCGTCGTGCTGGAGGTGACCGGCTGGCGGTAGCCCGATCGATCGCGCAAGGTTCGGCCTTCGTTCGCTCGCCGTTCAACCTCGCTCCACGTCGACGGTCTATCAATGCAGCCATGGATACGGACATCGAAGCCCGCACCTTCGACTGCCCCGAGTGCCGGTCCACACGTTCCGTGCTGCTCGGCGTGTGCGAGGTGTGCTTCGCCGACTTCGGAGAGCGCGACCAGTCGGCCCCGACCCTCTTCGTCGATCGGCTGCTCTGGGACCTGACCCTAGACGAACCCGGGTTTGATCCGGACGACCGCGGCGCCTAAGGGCGCATCTCATCTCGGGCGGAGGGTGCTGGCGATGTGCCCGATCGCCTCGAACCCGAGCCGTCCGTACAACGAAACGGCCTCTGCGCCGGGCTCGGCCAGCAGATACAGGTGATCGAGGTCGGAGCGACGGGCCTCCTCCCCCATCCGCCGGACGATCGCGCCGCCGTATCCTCGCCGGCGAGCCTCGGGGAACGTGACGACGTGGTCGACGTACCCGACGCGTTCCATCGCGATCAGCGAGCCCAGGGCTCGCGGACGCCCGTTCTCGAAGACCGCGAACCATCGCTTGCCCGCAGGGATCAGCACCTCCCGTTCGATGTCCACGAGCTGCCGGATCGCGTCCTCCTCGGTGATCTGGAACTCGCCGAGCGAGCCCCGGTACGCGCGCCAGAAGCCCGCATCGAGCGGGTCCACCTCCTGGACGTCGATGACGCTCGGCGCGCCGGGCGCCGGCCCCCGCAGCTCCATGGCCGTGTCCCACGAGAGGCGGTCTCCTCGGGTGCCGGCCTCCGAGAGGAGCGCGGTGAGCTGCTCGGGATGGAACACCACCATATGGGCGTGCCGGGCCCCGGTTCGGTCCATGACCGGCAGGAGCGACGATTCCACCTCCGCGAGCGAGAGGCCTGGGTCGTCCGTCTCGACCCGCGCGTAATTGACGTCCCAGATGCCCGGGAACCGCGAGTCGGCGACGACCCCACCCCACCACCTTGGCTCGACGCTCTCGAACGCCGAGTCCAGGGCTCGCCAGAACCGGAGGAGGGGTTCGAGGTCGGCCACGCGCGCGAGTGTAGCGATGGCCTGCGGTACGCTCCGCCCGACATGCTCACGTGCCGCCACTACCGAGAAGGCCTGCTGGAGGAGGAGACACCCTTCGACCCCCTAGAGGTGGCCGCGGCCCGCAAGGCCGGGACGCGCGTGTGGATCGACGCGATCGAGCCCACCGACGAGGAGCTCAAGCAGCTCCAGGACGGCTTCGGCCTGCATCAGCTGTCGATCGAGGACAGCAGCCGGTGGGGGCAGCGCTCGAAGGTCGAGTTCTATCCCGAGTACGTCTTCCTGGTGTCGCACGGCCTGACGCTCGACGCGGCGAACGACCTGTCGGACGGCGAGGTCCACCTGTTCGCCCGACAGGGTGTGTTCGTCATCACGGTCCGGCGACAGCCGATGCTCGACTTCGGGCCGGCCGTCAAGCGCATGCAGCGAGAGCAGGAGATGGAGCACGAAGGCATCGGCTTCATCCTGTACCTCTTGCTCGACGAGATCGTCGACGGGTACCTGGACACGATCGACCGCCTGGAGGACCTGTCGGACGACATCGAGGAGCGTGTCAGCGCTGAGGACGAGGAGGCTGCGTCGGAAGCCGGCGGCTGGCGGCGCCGATGCGGGAGGTACTCGACCTTCTGATGGAGGCGAAGGGCATCGTGACGCCGACGCTCACGCCGTACTACCGGGACGTGCTGGACCACACCATCCGGACCACGGAGCTGATGGACAACATCCGGGATCTACTCACGGCCGCCCGAGAGCTCCAGCTGGCGCAGGTGTCGAATCGCCTCAACGTGGTGATGAAGAAGGTGACGTCGTGGGGGGCGATCATCCTGCTCCCCACACTCATCGCCGGCATCTACGGGATGAACTTCCGCAACATGCCCGAGCTGTCGTGGACGATCGGGTATCCACTCGCCCTCGGCCTCATGGCGGTCTCCGCGTTCCTCCTGTATCGGGGGTTCAAGAAGCGAGACTGGCTGTAGCGGTGTGCCGGGCCCTGATGGTGCTGTGCGTGGCATCCGACCAGCAGGCGCTGACCGACGTCAAGCGGGCCGCCGTGTCGGCGGAGTGGGAGCTCGCGCCGGGGGCGACCACCGAAGCCGACGCGCTGGCCCAGCTCGAGACGGAGCAGCCACATGTCCTGGTGGTGTTCGGCGAGTTCGAGGGCCTCGTGTCGCAGGCCCGGGAGAAACGGCCGTACCTGCGGATCGTCTGCGACCGGGACATGCCGGGCGCCACGGTTGTGGTTGGAAGCCCGGGGGAGATCCGCGATGCCGTGAAGGGGCTGCCTCGCCCCGGCGGACCGATCCGGTAGGAGAGGTCAGCCGCAGGTCCAGGCGCCCCACCCGGATCGGTGGGCCATCCTGATCGAGACGATGACGTTCGCCCGCCCGTTGTACACGGACCAGCCGGGGAACCCGTACTCCTTGGCTCGTCCGGACCAGTACGGCACGGCCTGCTGGAAGACGCCGGCGTTGCCGGAACCGTAGGCGTTGGGGTCGAAGCCGGACTCGCACCGGGCGACAACGAGGGCCTTGGGGGCGCCGCCCGGCACACGCCACTTCCTGGTGGCGCACCGGATGAGCCGCTTCACCTCGGGCGTCCCGTCGCGCCAGTCGATGCGACAGAGCGACCAGGCCACCGTGGATCGTCGGGCGGTTGCCGTCCCCGGGGCGGGTAGCAGGAGGGCCACGGCGAGCGCGGCGCCGCAGAGGCTGCGCCACGCCACCAGCCGTCGCCCCCCGGCTTTCGGGTTCGACATCCGTCAACGCCTCCACGCCGAGCCGGATCCCCCCGGACGCTTGCGCCCGCTCTGGAATAGGAGGTGCCGCAGGGCGGCAGGGAGAACCTGAGCACGAGTTCGTTTTGGAGGCATCGACCGTAGCATCGGGCGGTGACCTCCGGCAAATGGGCTACGGCGGGTCCAGTATGACCGGGAGTCATATTCGTCCGGGGCCCAAACGTCGCGGGTACGATGGGACCGTGCCGATGAAGGTCCTTCTCGCTGCTCCACGGGGATACTGCGCCGGGGTGGAGCGCGCGGTCGAGGCGGTCGAGGCCGCCCTAGCCAAGCACGGCGCTCCGGTGTACGTGCGCAAGCAGATCGTCCACAACCTCCACGTC
>VAYX01000022.1 GCA_005885325.1 Actinomycetota bacterium | reverse complement strand
CGCACATCACCGCGACGAGGTCGTCGCCGAGGCCTCCGCCGATCGCGCCGAGCGAGACGGCGGCCTGGACGGGCTTCATCGACGAGCGGGCGAAGACCAGGCGATGGGGATCCCCGGCCGACGCGACCAGGTGCCCATCGACGTCGCACACGGCGACGTGGCCGAGGTGGACGGACTCCTCCAGCCCAGAGCGAAAGACACGGACGAGGACGGTCCCCGACGCCATCTGGTGGAAGCCTAGGGGGAGCTACCCGACGTGTGCGAGCCGGTCGGGGTCGTCGCCTCCGGTGACGGTGAGCGACTCCTCCTCCACGAGCGAGATGAACGCGTCCACGACATCAGGGTCGAACTGTGTGCCGGCGCCGTCCCCGATCTCCTCGAGGGCAACCGCCATCGGGCGGGCGCGCCGGTACGGACGGTCGCTGATCATCGCGTCGAAGGAGTCCGCCACGGCGAAGATCCTGGCGGGGAGGGGGATGGCTCGGCCGGCCAGGCCGTCGGGATAGCCGGTGCCGTCGAAGCGCTCGTGGTGGTGCCGGATCACTTGCACGGCCTCACCGAGGAACCGGATGGGGGCCACGATCTGGGCGCCGATCACGGGATGGCCCCGCATGACCGACCATTCCTCCCCCGAGAGCGGCCCGGCCTTGCACAGGATGTCCTCGGGAATGCCGACCTTGCCGATGTCGTGGAGGAAGAACCCGTACCCGAGCTCGACGGCTTCGGCAAGGGCTGGGTCCACCCGGCGGGCCAGCGCCATCCCGAAGACCTGCGTGCGCTCCAGATGTCCCCTGGTGCTGCGGTCCTTGGCCTCGATCACCAGGGCCAGGCTCTTCATCGTGGCGATGTAGGACTCCTGGAGGCTGCACAGGACCGCTTCCAGCTCGGCGCTCCGCTGCCGCTCCAGCTGGTAGAGCTCCCCCAGCTCCCGGGCGAACACGATGAGCTGCTCGTGGACGGTCGGGAGCTCGGGGTCCGGGACCCCGAGAACCGGCTGGGGAAGTGTCTTCTTTGTCATCGGCGCGGACGTTATCGCAGTAGGAAGGGCGAAATGCAGGTTTAGCCTGCCGTTCTGCATGGACCGGGTCCATAGGGCCTCCGGCCCAAAGACTCATCCCCCGTAGGGAGGCGAGGGAGGGACAAACGGCCGGGGCGGCTCCTCCAAGCGAACCAGGGCACGCTCAGGACAGGACGAGCGAGGGATCCTCCTTGTACCGCCGCTTCAGCTCGTCCTGGACCCGGTCCAGGATGTCGATCACGGCGGAGCGGTCACGTGAGACCTCCTGCTCCTCGGCCTCGAGCATGTCGACGGCCCCACCCAGCTGCCCATCGTCGAGAGCGGTGGGGTCGGACAGGCCGGCATCCATGGCCAGGCGCTCCACCCGCCGCCGTGCCTGGAGCATCTCCTCCTCCGGCAGCCCCACCTTCACGGCTTCCCCCCGTGAGGTCCCGTGGCCCTCGGAGGACAGGACCTTGGACAGACGCTCCACCAGCGTTCCCTCCTGGTTGGTTCCGCCCCGGCGCTCGACCTCGGCCTTCAGGATCTCGGCCCGGCCCTGGACCAGTCGCCGAAGCAGGGACAGGTATTCCCGCTCCGCCAGGCACTCGTCCCGGCGGCTCCGGAGCTCGTCGAGGGACATCGCGGCCAGCCCGTCCGCGTATTGCGGGCGAAGGATGCGGTCGATCCGGCGGCTACCGCCCTGAACTGTCACCGTTACTCCATCGGCCGTGGGGCAAGGAGATTGTAGGGCCGGGAGCGGACCGACGCCCCCGGTTCAGCAGACGGCAAGGAGGGCGAGGTAGGGATCGACGGCCGCGCCGCCGCCCGGGTGGTACTCGAAGTGGAGGTGGTTCACCGACGTGTCGCCCGTGCTCCCGACGTGCCCGATCACCGATCCAACCCCCACGCCCCCCGTGGCGCCGTACGAGGACAGGTGCGCGTAGTAGGTCCAGTCGCCCCCCGGTCCGTACACGATCACGGCGAGGCCTCCCAGGGTGTTCGGGGTCTGGACGGCGTTCCCCGGCTGGACGGCGACGACCGGCGTGCCGTACGGGGCGATCATGTCGATCCCCTCGTGGACCCGGCCCCCCGGGCGGGGCCAGCCGAACGAGTCGACGAAGGAGTTCGGTCCTTGGACCGGGCAGGTGGAGATCGGCGCGCCGGGGATGGTGCGAAGGCCGAGGACCGCCGCCAGCTGGTACTGCTTGCGGATCCGGTCCACCTCGGCCTGGAGGTCCGAGACGTCGGAGGAGATCGCCTGCTGGCTCGCCCGGAGCTGCTGCGCCTGGTCGGCCTGCTGTTTGGACAGGTCCGCCAGGTGGACCTCGGTGCGACGCAGCTGCTCGGTGGTCACCCGGTTGTCCACGACGAGGTCGGAGTCCGCCTGCGCCATGTTCCCCAAGAACTCGACCCGGTCGGAGAACTCGGAGAACGAGTTCGACGACAGCAAGAGGTCCAACGTGCCGGCCGCCCCGGTCTCGAAGGCCAGCACAGCGCGTCGCTGGAAGCGGAGCCGGATCCGGTCGATCAGCCGCACCAGACGGTCGTGCTCGGCCTGCGTGGCGGTGAGCTCGTCCTGGGTTCGGGACAGTCGGGCCACGGCAGCCTGCCAGGCCGCCGTGGCCTGGTCCAGCCGGGCCTGCGCCGCCGCGAGGCGGGCCTTGGCCGAGTCCAGGTCGGACTGCGCGCGGGCGAAGGTTGGGGCGGTGACCAGGAAGCCCGCCACGACGGCGAGCGCGACCAACGATCGAAGCCCTCTCCTGGGAGCGGTCGTCCGGGCCTCCTCGCGGTCATCAGGGGCGCCGCCTCAGGGCGAGCGGAGGCTACCATCCGCCCCAGGGCCGGGCAACCTCCCGCCGGGCGCATCCCTGCCCTGACCAGCGGCGATATCCTGGGCCGATGCGTGTGGGAGCCCCCGAGGCGGCCCTGGAAGGCTCGCTCGTCCGCCTGCGGTCCCACGAGGCCTCCGACTACGGAGCCCTGAACGAGCTGTTCTCCGACCCCGAGGTCATGGAGGGGATCGGGTTCGCCATGCCGCAGTCCAGCCAGGGCTACCGGGAGTTCGTCGAATCCACCCGGGGCAAGGAAGACCGGGTCCTGTTCGTGATCGAGCGGCTGGAGGACCGCCAAGCCATGGGGGGATGCGGCCTGGATGGCATCGAGGCCCGCAACCGGGCCGCCGTCCTGGGCATCTGGATCGGGAAGCCGTACTGGCACCGGGGGTACGGGACGGACGCGATGCGCACGCTGTGCCGGTTCGCGTTCCGGCACATGAACCTCCAGCGGATCGAGCTGAACGTGTTCTCCGTCAACCCCCGCGCGCTTCGCGTGTACGAGCGGATCGGGTTCAAGGTCGAAGGGACCCGCCGGCACTCGCACTTCGTGGGGGGCGGGTACGTCGACTCGTTCGTGATGGGCCTGCTGTCCGAGGAGCTGACCGACGAGGACCTACCGCGTGGATGAGTCTCGCATGGCCTCGATGAGGACGTGGGCGACCTCCGGACGCGAGAACTCGGCCGGGGGGCGCTCGCCGTTCCGCAGCATCTCCCGGACCTTCGTGCCCGAGAGGGAGACGCGGTCCTCCTCGTCGTGAGGGCAGGTCTTGGGGGTGGCCATGCCCTCGCACCGGTTGCACCAGAACGAGTGCTCGAACATGAGCGGCGTGATGCCGAGCTCCCCCGGTTCGAACTCCTCGAAGATCCTTTGCGCGTCGTACGTGCCGTAGTACTCCCCGACACCCGCGTGGTCCCGGCCCACCACGAAGTGCGTGCATCCGTAGTTCTTGCGGCAGATGGCGTGCCAGATGGCCTCCTTGGGGCCCGCATAGCGCATCGCCGCCGGGAACACCGAGATCAGGGCGCGATCCTTCGGGTAGTAGTTCTCGAACAGGACCTCGTAGCAGCGCATGCGGACCTCGGCCGGAACGTCGTCGCCCTTCGTCGCCCCCATGAGCGGATGCACCAGCAGCCCGTCCACGGTCTCGAGCGCACACTTCTGGATGTACTCGTGTGCCCGGTGGATGGGATTTCGCGTCTGGAACCCGACCACGGTCCGCCACCCCCGGCGGGCGAACTCGGCCCGGGTCTGCTCGGGGGTGCGCCGATAGGCCTGGAAGTCCCGATGTTCCGGGAGCCGGATGGCCCGGACGTCGCCGGCCGCGCAGTACTCGCCGGCCTCGTGCAGGGCGCGAACCCCGGGATGGTCGAGGTCCTCGGTGAGGAAGACCCCCAGCGACTCCTTCTTCTTGTCGCGGCGGAAGATCTCCCGGACCTGGAGCACGGCGAGGGGTCCCTCGCCGCCGCCCGTGAGCGTCACCGCGTCGGCGCCCCCGATCCGCTTCACGTCCTCGTCAGTGAGGGAAAGGGTCACGGGGATGGTCCAAGGCAGCCCGTCCGCCAGATGCATCGTCTCCAGGATCGAGTGATAGTCCTTCTCGCCCTGGAAGCCGGTGAGCGGGGAGAGTGCGCCCACCGTGAGCATCTCCAGGTCCGAGAGCTCACGTTCGCCGACGTCGATCTTCGGGTAGTTGGCGGCCTCCGCGACCAGCTTCTCCGCCTCGGGGCCAGAGGCGAGCAGGTCGACCAGCGTCCCGCCGTGCGGCGCGATGGTCTCGTTCGGAGTCATGGATCCGCCTTCCTCGGGGTACGTTTCGTTCCGGATGAGAGAGCATAGCCGTGGGCTCGACGGGCTCGGCCTGGGCCGGCACGTGACCCCGGCTATACTCGGCTCCCTTTCGAGGGAAGGCGGCCCGCCCTGAAGACGCTGCTCAGCGACGCCGACGTGGCAGAGGCAAACGAGCGCTTCGAGACGGCCCACCCGAGCGAGATCATCCGGTGGGCGATGGAGGGATCCAGGCTCGAGCGCATCGCCATCGCGTCGGCGTTCCAGGCCGAGGGCACCTGCGTGATCCACATGGCCACCCGGTTCCTGCCCGACGTCCCCATCCTGTTCCTGGAGACGGGCTTCCAATTCGCCGAGACCCTGGCGTTCAAGCAACAGCTCACCGACCTCCTGGGGCTGAACGTCGTCGAGCTGGTCGGGGAACACACCGTGGAGTCGCAGGAACGCGCGTACGGCCCTCGCCTGTACGAGCGCGACCCCGCCCTGTGCTGCGAGATCAACAAGGTCCGGCCGATGTTCGAGGCGCTGCGGAGCCTCGACGCCTGGATCACGGCGTTCCGCCGTGACTCCTCACCGACCCGGGCTGGGGCGCCGATCGTGGACCGGTACGAGCTCGAGCCGGGCAGGTTCATCGTCAAGGTCAACCCCGTGGCCAACTGGACCCGGGGCGATGCCCGGGCCTACCTGCAGGAGCACGGCCTGCCCCGCAACCCGCTGTACGACCTGGGCTACGCGTCGATCGGCTGCGCGCCGTGCACCCGGACGAGGTTCGTGGGCGAGCCCGAACGGGCCGGCCGTTGGGCCGGATTGTCGAAGTGGGAGTGCGGGATCCACCAGCGGGAGGCAGCAGAGCAGGACGTCGTCCGGCTGGACTAGGCCACCACCCACAGCGCGTCCCGGGCCAGGCCGACCGAGAGCACCGTCCGGTTGCCCATGACGTCGCCATCGACCTGAACCGGGAACGGCCGCTCCGACGTCACCTCCACGTGCGAGGCATCGTGGCGGTAGTCCATGTCCCGGCCCTTCACATGGCGGGCGGAGCCGAACATCTGCCACGCGATCCGCAGCACCCTGCGGCGTGGAAGCGTGCGAGCGGTCAGGACGTCGAGTCCCTCCTCCAGGGACGCCTGCGGGGTCACCCGGACACCGCGCCCCTTGTAATAGGTGTACGGGTCGGTCCGCCCGATCAGCACCGAGATGGCCTGCACCGGTTGGTCCCCGTCGACGCTCACCGTGAGATCGGGGAACCGCCCGGCATAGCTCGCGATCACCTCTCGGGCCACGGCCCGGAACGCCGCCCGCTCGAAGGCCTTCTTGGTCTTGGGGAACTTCGAGTCGAGGCGGGCCATGGCCGCCGCGTCGACGCCGGCACCGCAGTTCACCGCGAAATACCTGCCGTCGGCCACGCCGAGGGTGAGCGTGCGAGCCTGACCGTCGAGAGCTCGGGCGATGAGCACGCCGGTCGCCTCTACCGGGTCGAGCGGCATGCCGAGCGCCTGAGCCAGGATGTTCGTCGCGCCCCCCGGGATGACGCCGAGGGCGGCATCCTTTCCGGCAAGCCCGTTCACCACCTCGTTGATCGTCCCGTCGCCGGAGAACACGACCACGAGGTCGAGGCCGTCGAGCGCGGCCTGCGCGGCGACCTCGGTGGCCTGGCCGCGCTCCGCCGTCTCCAGCACCTCCAGCTTGAAGTCGGCCGACAGCGCCTTCTCGATGACGGCCATGGTGGGCCGGGACACCGTCCGAGCCACCGGATTCACGATCAGCAGGACGCGGTCGAACCGGCGCATGGGGAGGGAGTATGACAGTCGAGAGCGGCGTGGCGCTCAGGCCCCGCCCGAGACGGGAGGGAGCAGCGCAACCTCCTCGCCGTCGGCCAGCGGCCGAGACTCCGAGGCGCGTTCGCCGTCCACGACCACCGAGCCGGCCCTGGCCACGCTGGCGAAGCGTTCGCCGTACCGCTTCGACAGCGTTGCGACGACCTCACCCACGGTCCGTCCCTCGGCGTGCACGCGGGAGTCACCCGCCAGCTCCCGAAGGGCCGCGAACAGGCGAACGCTCACGATGGCCATCGTCGCCAGGGTACCGTCGGCACGTGCCCCCTGTTACCCTCGGCTGGTCGTGGCCGCCATCGTCCTCCTGTCCGATCGTTTCCCCGACGACGTCCTTCCCGCACTCGGCTCTGCCGGGTTCGATGTGAAGTCGGAGCCGCTCGCGGTGGCGTCCCTGGCCGATGCCCTGGACCTCTCCCCCGAGCTCGTCCTGGTGGACGCGGCGGAGAACCCGGGGCAGGGCCACGCCGTGCTCCGGGCCCTCCGGCAGACGGAGGGGCGGACCCCGGCGGTGGCGGTCGTCGAGCGCCGGGACCTGGAGCGGTTCGCCTGGGACCAGGTCGCCGACGAGGTCCTGTACCCCTCCGCCCCCGAAGCGGAGATCCGGGTCCGGCTCTCGATGCTCAGGCGCCGGGCGGGCACGGGCGACGGGAGCACCGTCCGCCTGGGGCCGCTCACCCTCGACACCGACACCTATCAGGTGACCGTGGCCGGCCGGGGCCTGGACCTCACGTACAAGGAATTCGAGCTGCTTCGGCACCTCGCGTCGCGACCCGGCCGGGTGTTCACCCGTCCGGCCCTGCTCCGCGAGGTCTGGGGATACGACTTCTACGGCGGGACGCGGACGGTGGACGTCCACGTCCGCCGGCTGCGCTCCAAGCTCGGGCCGGAGCACGAGAGCCTGATCGAGACGGTCCGCGGCGTGGGGTATCGGGCCGCCGACCTCTGAGGCCGGCAGGTCGCTCCCGAGCCGAACGGGCAGAGGTTTCGCCGTCACGGCCCGGCGGTAAGGTTCCCTTCGATGGGATCGATGCTTCCATCCGCGGGAGACCTTCGCCGGTGGGGTCATGAACTCGAGTCGGCCGTCGACGGCGGTGTCGGCGAGCTCCAGCGGTGGCTGGCAACCCCCCAGGGACGGTTCATACGATCGCTCGCGGCCCGGTTGCTCCTCGTGAGCGTTCCCCTGATCGTGCGGCACCCGTTCTTCAAGACCCCGGTGGGACGGCTCGTGGAGCTGGCCGGAGGCGCGGCCATCCTGATCAAGCTGGCCGAGCTCCTCCGCGACTGGGAACCACAGCCGGCGACGGCGCCGGAAGCCCGCGCGCCCCTGCCGTAACGAACTGTTTACGCGGCGGAAACCTCGCCGCGGCAGTTCGCCCCTACCCTTGGTCCGTCCACGAGACGGAAGGGGGAAGGCGCGGTGACCACGCCGAAGGACGTCCTTTCCCTGGCCAAGGAAGCGGGAGCCGAGATCGTCGATCTGCGGTTCTGCGACCTGCCGGGGCTGATGCAGCACTTCTCCATCCCGATCTCCGAGCTGTCCGAGGCAGGGTTCGATGACGGCTACGGGTTCGACGGGTCCTCGATCCGCGGGTTCCAGGAGATCCAGGAGTCGGACATGCTCCTCGTGCCGGATCCGGACGCCGCGTACATCGACCCGTTCACGAAGCACTCCACGCTGGCCATCCACTGCTTCGTGCGGGATCCGATCACCGGCGAGACCTACACACGCGATCCGCGCTCGATCGCGCGAAAGGCCGAGCTCTATCTGAAGCAGAGTGGCATCGCCGACATCTCGTACTGGGGACCGGAGTGCGAGTTCTACATCTTCGATTCGATCCGGTTCGACCAGAACCAGCACGAGGGCTATTACTTCATCGACGCGATCGAGGGCGCGTGGAACTCGGGCGCCGAAGAGGGCGGCAGGAACCTCGGCTACAAGCCACGGTACAAGGAGGGTTATTTCCCCGTCGCGCCCATGGACCACTACCAGGACCTGCGGAGCGAGATGGTCCTGAACCTCCAGAAGGTCGGCGTGGACGTCGAGGTGCACCACCACGAGGTGGGCACGGCCGGCCAGGCCGAGATCGATATGCGGTACGACACGATGCTCCGGATGGCCGACAAGGTCATGAAGTACAAGTACGTGGTCAAGAACACGGCGCACGCCGCCGGCAAGACCGTGACGTTCATGCCGAAGCCGCTGTTCATGGACAACGGCTCGGGCATGCACACGCACCAGAGCCTGTGGCGGAACGACGAGAACCTGTTCTGGGACGAGGTCGGCTACGCGGGGATCAGCGACACCGCGCGCTGGTACATCGGAGGGCTCCTGTCGCACGCGCCGGCCCTGTTGGCGTTCTCCGCACCGACGACGAACTCCTACCGCCGGCTCGTGCCGGGGTACGAGGCGCCGATCAACCTGGTGTACTCACAACGGAACCGGTCGGCCTGCGTGCGGATCCCCGTCTACTACAAGACGCCGGCGGCCAAGCGTCTCGAGTTCCGGACCCCGGACCCGTCGTGCAACCCGTACCTCTCCTTCGCGGCGCAGCTCCAGGCCGGCCTCGACGGCATCAAGAACAAGATCGAGCCGCCCGAGCCAATCGACAAGGACCTGTACGACCTGCCGCCCGAGGACAAGGCCATGGTCAAGCAGGTCCCGGGCTCGCTCGAGGAGGTGCTCGACGCGCTCGAGGGTGACCACCAGTGGCTGCTGGAGGGCGGGGTGTTCACCCAGGACGTGATCGACACCTGGATCGAGTACAAGCGGACGAACGAGCTCGATGCGGTGCGCCTGCGTCCGCACCCGTACGAGTTCGCGCTGTACTTCGACATCTGAGATCCGTGACCCAGGTCGCATGAGGGGCCGGCTCGCGACGGCGAGCCGGCCCCTCAGTCCTCGAACCCTTCGGAGAACACGCGCTCCATGGCATGGCGGGCCCGCCGGGTGATCCTGCGGTAGTCGTCCAGGAAGCTCTGTCGCGGGTACTCCTCGTAACCCAGCCGGCGGGCCAGCGCCGTCTGATCCTCCACCGATGCGGGAACGGCTTCGGCATGCACCCGGCGGTCCACCTCCAGCGCGTTCTTCACATCCGACAGGAAGACGAAGGCCTCGCCGAGCTCGCGGGCCACGCTGTCCTCCATGAGCCGGGCGGCGGCGAGCTTCTCGATCGCGTCGAGCGTCCGGCGGGTCCGGACCTCGGGGTGCCGGCCCCCGTGGCGCATCAGTGAGAGCTCCACCGCGAACTGCACGTCGGCCAGCGATCCGTATCCCAGCTTGAAGTGGAATCGCGCCGCGTCGGCCGGCCGGACGCGCTCCCGTTCGATCCGCTCGCGCATCCGGAGGATCTCCGCGGCCCGATCGAGCGACAGGTACTCCGGATACGCGAGGTCGTCGGCGAACGAGGTGAACCGCCGGCCGAGGGCCTCGTCCCCGGCCACGAGCCTGGCCCGGAGAAGCGATTGGAACTCCCACGTCTCCGCGTACCGCTCCAGGTACTCGAGGTATGCGGCGAATGAGCGCGCCAGCGGTCCGGCCTTGCCCTCCGGGCGAAGGTCCGCATCGGGCTCCCACCCAGCGTCGCGGATCCCCTGGAGCACCCGCTCGCAGATCTCTCCCGCCCGCCGAAGGTCCTTGGGCCCCTCCCCCTCGTAGACGAACACGAGATCGAGGTCCGAGGCGAAGTTCAGCTCCTCGGCCCCCAGCTTTCCGAGCCCGATCGCGGCGATGGGAAGGTCCGGCCCGGCCGACGCCAACGCCTCGTGGACGACGCGATCGGCCACCGTCGTCAGCTCCCGCCCGGTCTCCCGCGGCGCGAGCTCGCGGGCGGCGTATCGCCCGACGACCTCGACGAGCGCCGCCTCCGCGTCGACGGCCCCTCCTCCGCCGGCCAGCGCCAGGACCCGGTGGGGCCGGGCCGCCAGCAGGTCCGTGGCGAAGGAGCTCGCGGAGACCGCGTGGGCCAATCGCTTCGCCACGCCGGGGTCGGAGACGAGGGCGTCCGGGAGCCCGCGCTCGCCGGAGGCCGTCAAGGCCTCGGCAACCCGCTCCAGCCGAACGAGCGCTGCATCCGGATTCGAGGCCAGCGCGAGAGCCGGCGCCATGACCGGGAACACGTGGGCCAGGACCTTTCCCAACCGTGTGGAGGGATCCACCAGCCGGTCGAGCACGGCGTAGGCGGAGCCCGGCTGGCGGAATCCCAGCCCCGCCAGCAGCTCCTCGGTGGCCGCACGATCAACGCCGGGCCGGGGGACCGTCGGCCCGGCGAAGGCCTCGAGCAGGGGCCGGTAGAACAGTCGCTCGTGCAACCCCCTGACGAGCGAGGTCTGCCGACCGTACTCGGCCTTCAGCTCGTCGGGTCCATCCAGGTCGAGCGAGCGAGCCAGCCGGGCCAGCGACGCCCGGTCCCCGGGGAGCTCGTGGGTCTGGAGGTCACGGACCATCTGGAGGCGGTGCTCCACCCTTCGAAGGAATCGATACGCGCCGGCCAGGGCCTCCGCGTCGTCCTCGGCGACGTAGCCTTCGGCCGCCAGGACGGAGAGGGCGCGGAGCGTGTTCGGCTGGCGCAGTCGCGCATCGCGGCCGCCGTGCACGATCTGGAGGAGCTGCACCGCGAACTCGACGTCGCGGATCCCGCCCCACCCCCGCTTGACCTCGACCCCGGCCTTGCCCCGGGCCCGCACGTACTCCTCGAGGCGGACCTTCACCCGGCGCACCTCCTCGATGGCATGCGGGGAGAGCTCCTCGCGGTATACGAGGGGGGCGACAAGGTCCACGAAGGCCCGCCCCACGCCGAGATCGCCCGCGACGGGCCGGGCCTTGATCAGCGCCTGCCGTTCCCATGTCAGCGCCTGCGACGCGTAGTACTCGCCCATCGCGGCGAGGGAGCGAGCCAGCGCGCCGCCTCGGCCACCCGGCCGGAGCGTGGGATCGACGCGGAGCGCGATGCCCTCGGACGTCGGCGCGGACAGGAGGCGGATGATCTCGGCGGCCGCTCGCTCCGTCCGGCCGTGTCCCTCGGCTCCGCCACCTTCGGTCACGAACAGCACGTCGACGTCGGAGGCGTAGTTCAGCTCGGCCCCTCCGAGCTTGCCCAGCCCGATGACGGCGAATCCCCCTGCGCCCACGCCCCGGCACGCGTGCGCGAAACAAGCGTCGGCGACGGCGGTGATCTCCTCGACGACCTCCTCCACCGGGGCGCCGGTGAGGTCGCGCGCGGCGACTCGCACCATGGCCCGGCGCCGGAACACGCGCAGGCCGTCGGCGAGCCCCAGCCGAGCGACGTCGGCGGCAAGTTCGGCGTCGAGCTGGTCGGCGCTTCGCACCCCGACGTCCTCGAGCAGCGTGGACTCCTCGGGATGCGCGACCAGGAAGTCCGTGGCGGCGATGGAGAACCCCATCAGACGGGCGGCGATGGGCAGCACGTCCTCCCGTGCCAGCACCCGCCGGGCCCCGGGGTCCTCCCCCACCCGAGAGATGGCCAACCGTGCGAGCTCGGGATCGGGGGCTTCGGCCAACGTTCGGCCCATGACCTCCGGGGTCAGCACGGGTGTCCCTCGCTCATCGGCGCGAGGACCGCCACAGGGACAGCAGGAAGACCGGCGTCGCCACCCCGAAGGCGAGGAATCCGCCTCCGGCAGCGGCGCTCACCAACGCACCCCGCTGCCCGGCGATCAGGACGTGGAACACCAGCACGATGAGGAGGAAGCACAGGTATCCGCCGGCGACGGTGACGGCCAGACCGCGCAGCGCTTCCTTCCACCCGGCCACCCGCTCGACGTCGGCTCGCTCCACCTGTGGCGCCCGCATGGAGGACAGCGCCATGAACACGAACAGTGCGTACGCCGCGACGAGTGGGATGACCACCCGGCGGATGATCATGGGCTCAGCCTCGGAGGAAGAATCGCCAGCCACGGATGAACAGGTGCCAGCCGAGCCACAGCCACAGCCCGAACAGCACGACGCGTCCGAGCCACGGTCGCATGAAGGTCCGGAAGATGTCCGACATGGTCGGCCACTGCGGCGAGTACGCGAGGGCCAATCCCTGCCACGCAAGCAGCAACCCAACGATCACGATCCACCCGGCCACGGCGATCGCCCGCATCCTGGGTTCCCCTTCGGCATCCATGCTGCCCAGCGTACTCCGGGCCGGAGGCCATCCGGCCAGAGTTAACGGCGCCGTAACAGGGGCGGGGACCACAGGCGGTAGCCTCGAACCATGGGGCTCACGGCTGAAGCCGACTACGTCCTGCACACGATCGAGGATCGTGGTATCCGGTTCGTCCGGTTGTGGTTCACCGACGTCCTCGGCTTCCTCAAGGCCTTCACCATCACCTCGCAGGAGCTGGAGGCCGCGCTCTCCGAGGGCATGGGGTTCGACGGCTCCTCGATCGACGGCTTCTCCCGCATCGAGGAATCCGACATGGTCGCCGTTCCCGACCCCTCGACGTTCCAGCTCATCCCGTGGAGGACCGAGGCCCAGGTGGCCCGGATGTTCTGTGACGTGCTCGGCCCCGACGGTACGCCGTTCGAGGGCGACCCGCGCTACGTCCTGAAGCGGCAGCTGAAGCGCGCGGCCGACCTCGGGTTCACCTTCTACGTGGGACCCGAGCTCGAGTACTTCTACTTCCGGAGCCTCGACGACCCCAAGTTCCTCGACCAGGGGAGCTACTTCGACGAGACCCCGCTCGACGTGGCCACCGACTGGCGGAAGCGAACCGTCGCGTACCTCGAATCGATGGGCATCCCCGTCGAGTACGTCCATCACGAGGTGGCGCCCTCCCAGCACGAGATCGACCTTCGGTACGCCGACGCGCTGACCATGGCCGACAACGTGATGACGTACCGGCTGACGGTGAAAGAGGTCGCGCAGGAGTTCGGGATCTACGCCACGTTCATGCCCAAGCCGGTGAAGGGCGTGAACGGCAGCGGCATGCACACCCACCAGTCGCTGTTCGAGGGCGACCGCAACGCGTTCTTCGATGCAACGGACGAGTACCACTTGTCCACCGTGGCCAAGCAGTACATCGCCGGCATCCTGAAGCATGCCCCGGAGATCACGCTGGCTACCAACCAGTGGGTGAACTCCTACAAGCGCCTGGTCCCGGGGTACGAGGCTCCGGTCTACGTGTGCTGGGCCCGCCGGAACCGCTCAGCGCTGGTGCGCGTGCCCCTGTACAAGCCGGGCAAGGGGGAATCCACCCGGATCGAATACCGC
>VAYX01000181.1 GCA_005885325.1 Actinomycetota bacterium | reverse complement strand
TCGACCTCGTTCAAGTACTGGACCGACCTCGTGGACGACACGAGCATCACCCCCGCCGACCCTCTCCCGAACATGGTCACGGATGGCGGACTCACCACCCCGGCGCCCTGGGTGCCGTACACCCGTGCGGGCTGTGACTTCGGCGGGGTGGGGACGGCCAACATCGAGCTCGAGAACACCGGTACGGGCCCCTTCGGCGACATCAGCCAGGTGTTCGGCTGTCCCTCGGCGGAGTGCACCGAGGCCACGAATGCGAACGCCGCCACGCCGAGGACGGCGGAAGGGAGCATCGCCCTGACGGACTTCGTGGGCATCGCGATCCACTGCGCCGACGGCGGCGGCATCTGCGCCGATCCGGCGAACGCATCGAACGCCCGCCCCGACAGGCTGCCGGACGAACCCGGTGGCTACGCCGACTTTCAAGGGCTGTTCGGCGCGAAGTACGTCAACCCCGCGATCACCGGCGGGGACGCGGCCGTGAACGACACGGACGGGAACCCCGTCACCGACCCGTTCGGCCAGCCGGGCTTCCCCGGCTTCGACGAGATGCTCGCCAAGAACACCCTCGGATACGTCGCGCAGATGCAGGAGGCGGGGATCCCCGTCACCTACGCGTACATCTCGGACGCCCACGACAACCACACGTCGTCGTTCCCGGCTCCGTTCTCACCGGATTTCCCCCGCGCCTCGGGACCCGGCGAGAGCGATTACCAGGACCAGCTGGCCGCCTACGACGACGCCTTCCAGATCTTCTTCGACCGGCTGGCGGCGGAAGGCATCGACAAGTCCAACACGCTCTTCGCGATCACCGTGGACGAGGGCGACCACTACGCGGGCGGCACATCCTCGGATGGGACGTGGAGCCACACGTTCTGCAACCTCTCGGCGGGCCAGTCCTGCCCGGCGAATCAGGTCGGCGAGGTGAACCTCAACATCAACTCGGTGCTGCCGTCCGGCTACACCCCGCCCACGTACTTGATCCACAACGACTCGGCGCCGACGTTCTACGTCAACGGCAATCCCAACCGCAACGACGTGAACCTTCGACAGTTCGAGCGCAATCTCTCAACGGTCCGGGCGCTCGATCCGTACGTGAGCGGTTTGCCAACCCCGGTCACCGTGGCGATGGCGGATACCGTGGGCGAACACGCCCTGCATATGGTGAACGCCGATTTCCGGCGGACGCCGAACTTCACGCTGTTCGGCAACCCCGACTACTTCATCAAGGCGACGAACACGAGCTGCGGCGGCACGACTGTCGCCAGCTGCATCGACTACCACTTCGCATGGAGCCACGGCGACATCCAACCCGAGATCGCCACGACGTGGCTCGGCCTCGTGGGACCGGGGGTGAGGAACCTCGGGGTGGACTCGACCACCTGGACCGATCACGTGAACCTGAGGCCCACGATCCTCCTGCTGGCCGGGTTGAAGGACGACTACGTGCACGACGGCCGAGTCCTGGTCGAGACGCTGAACAAGAGCGTCCTGCCCCAGGCGCTGGTCTCGCACGGCTCCACGGTCGGGCAGCTCCTCACGGTCTATGAGCAGCTGAACGCGCCGTTCGGCCAGTTCGGGCTGGACCTGCTGACGGCGTCAACCCGGGCCCTGGCGAGCGGCACGTCCGGCAGCGATGCCACGTACGTCTCGATCGAGAACAGCATCCAGACCCTCACCAACCAGCGAGACGACCTGGCCAACAAGATCAAGACCGCGCTCGGCGCCGCCACGTTCGACGGGCAGGCGCTGAAGCAGGCCGAAGTGAAGACTTGGATCGGCCAGGCCCAGGCGCTGATCCAGCAAGCGCACGCTCTGGCGAATCCGTAGGAGCGAACGAGGGGCCGCGCGCGCATGCGCGCGCGGCCTCTCCGCGGAGTCAGATCCCGGCCGAGGACAGGAGGACGACGCCCTCCCACGGGCCAAGTCGAAGCTCGCCATCGATGCGCTCGCCGGACCGACGAGGATCGGTCCCCACGAGCACCTTCCCACCGCCGGGCGCCTCCAGCGAAACCGATCCATCGGAGAGGTTCACGGCGACCACGTGCCGATCGCCGCGTTGCCAGGCCCAGCTCCCGGGAGGCGAGGGGAGCCGTCGGTAGGTCCCCAACCGGAGGTCGACCGTCGTCCGGCGAAGCTCGATCAGTGCCCGGCACAGGCTGAGCACGGAGCCCGGGTCGTCCCTCTGGTCCTCCACGTTCGGGCGGGCCGGCCCGAATGGGAGCCACGGGCGCACGCCGGGCCTGGTGAAGCCGGCCCCGTCCTCCGCCGTCCAGGGCATAGGGGTCCTCCACCGGTCACGGCCGGGGTTCGCCGGCCACCCCATGATCCCCACCGGGTCCCGGAGATCCTCCCTCGTCAGGGCGACCTCGGGCAGGCCGATCTCGTCGCCGTAGTACAGGAACGGCGTCCCACGGAGGCTGAGCAACAGCAGGAGCGCACAGCGCACCTTCCGTTCGTCGTCGCCGCACCACCTGGAGGACATCCGCCCGACGTCGTGGTTGGAGGCCGTCCACGCCGGCCACCCCAGGTTGGCGAGGTTCTTCTCGGTCTTCTCCACGATGGGCGAGAGCTCGAGCTCGTCGAGATGCCGGAGGACGAAGGCGAAGTTGAACGCCAGGTGGAGCTCGTCGTCCTTCCTCCCGTAGTACGCGGCCAAGTGGGCCAGGTCCGGCGCCCATGTCTCGCCGACGAGGATGCGACGGGGCTCGTACCCGTCGGCCACGCGGCGGAACCGACGAAGGACGTCGTGCACCTCCGGCCGGTTCATGTTGTAGACCTGCCGCTGTCCGAGCGTCCGGAACATCGGCGGGTCGCCCTCGGCGGCCGGCGGGTTGTCCCGGAGCTCCTTGTCCTTGACGATGCCGTGCGCCACGTCGATGCGGAAGCCGGCCACGCCGCGGCCGAACCAGAACCGCAGGGTCTCGTCGAACTCGTGCCGGACGTCCTCGTTCCACCAGTTCAGGTCGGGCTGCTGGGGCAAGAAGTTGTGGAGGTAGTACTGGCCGGTCCGCTCGTCCAGGGTCCACGCCGGACCGCCGAAGACGCTCACCCAGTTGTTGGGGGGCGAGCCGTCCGGCTTGGGATCGGCCCACACGTACCAGTCACGACGGGCCGACGACCGGCTCGACCGCGAATCGACGAACCAGGGGTGCTGGTCGCTCGTATGGTTCGGCACCAGGTCGAGCAGCACCCGGATGTCCCGGCGCCCGGCCTCGGCGACGAGGCGATCCAGGTCCTCGATCGTCCCCAGGTCGGGGTGCACCGAACGGTAATCGGAGACGTCGTAACCCCAATCGCGGTCGGGGGAGGGGGTCACGGGGTTCAACCAGATGCCGGCCACCCCCAGCCACGCCAGGTAGTC
>VAYX01000183.1 GCA_005885325.1 Actinomycetota bacterium | reverse complement strand
TGCACTGCCACCCCGGGGTGATGTTCAGGGTGTCCTTGCTCCCCGTCGCGAAGGTCGTCCGGTCGGACGTGTCAAAGCTGGGGCTCGCGGCAGTTCCCTTCAACCTGAAGTCAACAACGCCAGCCAAGTTAGTGAACCCATCGGTCATCTGCGTTGCCGTGAGGGTATTTTGGCTCAAACAGGTCGCGAGGCCAGTTGTGCCGAGACACGAGCCCGTAAGGCCGAAGAAGCTGTCCCAGTCGTATGCCTGTGTTGCGCCACCCACGGAGGTCGTGGTGGTATGGTCGACGTCGCCGTCGAGCTGGAACGCGAGATCGTGGGCCGCCAGGGCCGGCTGTGCCACGAACAGGCCCAGCACCGCGGCCAGCGAAACGATGGCCCCGAGCTGGTAGCGGCGCCGTCGCCCTGTTCCTCTACTACCTAGGATTCGTGCCATACGTGAGACTCCTGACTGTGGATGATTGAATTGTGGTGCTCCCAAAGAACCGAAGATCCGCGCGTCGACGGCCGCAAGACGCGACTCGACATATCGACGCTGAGATCGCCTACTCCTTCTTTCCATATCTCAAAGCCTCCTCGAACAGGGGAATCGTTTCGGGAGGTTCCATTGCTGGGGCCTACCGATCCCCGGTGTACGAAAACCCGGCTGGACCACTCAGTGGACGATGGGCATCACCTCTTGCTCAGACCTCCTCTCTTGTCCGTTGCGCCGTCGGCCATCCGTCCTGTGGGACAGGGATCGCTCAACTCAGCGTTCGCACGCTCACGCCCAGTCCCCACGCCCCCTCTAGTCCCGCCGACAGGCAACGACCTTTTGGGCTACAGAAACCGCCCGATGCCGGATTCTTGTGCCCACGCCATGAGGGCGCATCCCCAAATTGGGGCACCAGCGGTGGAAAACGTGTGTGAACTGTGCCGGTAGCCGGCTAAACGTTCGGGGAGCCCTCTGGCCGACCGTTGCTCCTGAGGATCAGGGATACGGCCTCCACGCGGGAATGCAGTCCCAGCTTGCCTAGGAGGCTCTTCACGTGGCTCCGGACGGTTCCGGTACTGATTCCCAGAATGGCGGCGATCCTCGCGGTGGAGTGCCCGTCGGCCATCGCCTGGATGACCTCGATCTCTCGGGGGGTGAGTAGGAGGAGCCGGTTGAGCAACCCTTGCCCCCGACTCCATTCCCATTGGTCTGCCGCCCGAGGTCGGAGGCCACCTGCTGGATCCTCCGCACCAGCGCCGGGCGGACCTTCTCATCCAGCTCATCCCACCTGACGGCAAGCCATGATGCGATGGCCAGGAGGTCGTTCAGCGCTGCCGGCGCATCGTCCGTTCGCTCCAGTTCGAGCAGCTCGGTGGGCTCGAGGATCATGTGCACCGCCATGGGGCCACACTCGTGCAACCCATCCACGAGGTGCCGTGATCGCCGGCACCGCTCTTGCGTGATCCGCGACACGGAGAGAGAGTGATGTCTGACACGTTCCCTGAACCTGCTCCAGTCACATTCGACGAGTCGAGCAGGAGGGTTTGAGCGGGGGGGAAAGTCGTCATATCCCGCATCGTCCGTTGTTCCTAAGCCAAACGGCCGAGGAGGTCCATAGGCCGAAAGGCCTACCCGGTACCGAAAGACCTACCCGGGCGTCCCCGCACCGGGACCTCGGGTGGTCGAAACCCCGTCAGTGCGCACAGACTAGGGCGGATGAGCACGAAGCGCGCCACGAACCGCCTGGCCGGCGAGACCAGCCCGTACCTCCTCCAGCACGCCCACAACCCGGTGGACTGGTATCCGTGGGGCGGGGAAGCCTTCGAGAAGGCCCGCACGGAGGATCGGCCGGTCCTGGTCTCGATCGGCTACGCCGCCTGCCACTGGTGCCACGTCATGGAGACCGAGTCCTTCGAGGACGAGGAGACGGCCGCCCTCATGAACGAGAACTTCGTCTCGATCAAGGTTGACCGGGAGGAGCGGCCCGACGTCGACGCCATCTACATGGACGCGGTCCAGGCCATGACCGGCGGCGGCGGCTGGCCCCTCACCGCCTTCCTCACCCCGGACGGGGAGCCCTTCTACGCCGGCACGTACTTCCCCAAAGAGGACCGCCACGGCCTCCCGGCGTTCCGCACGATCCTGACGGCGATCGCGGAGGCCTGGAGGGACCGCCGGCAGGATGTGCAGACGCAGGGGCGGCGATTGGTGGACACCCTGGCCCGCGCGGGAACCGCGGGCGCCTCACCCGAGCCGCTCTCGGACGATCTGCTGCGTGAGGCGTTCGACGCGCTCCGGCGTTCATTCGACCCTCGGTGGGGCGGGTTCGGCGGCGCGCCGAAGTTCCCCCAGCCCATGACCCTGGATTTCCTGCTCCGCTGCCGGCTCAGGGGATTCGAGGACGCCCCGGAGATGCTCCAGACGACGCTCGACCGGATGGCGGACGGCGGCGTGTACGACCAGCTGGGCGGGGGGTTCCACCGGTACTCGACCGATGCGATGTGGCTCGTCCCCCACTTCGAGAAGATGCTGTACGACAACGCCCAGCTGGCGCGGACCTACGCACGAGCCTGGCAGGTCACCGGCAACGAGCGGTATCGGCGGGTGGCCACCGAGACGTGCGAGTACCTGCTCCGCGAGATGCGCCATCCCGACGGCGGGTTCTTCTCCTCCCAGGATGCCGACTCCGAAGGGGTCGAAGGCAAGTTCTTCGCCTGGTCGTACGACGAGCTCGTTCAGGTCGCCGGGGAGGCGGTGGCCACCGCGTTCGGGGCCCGGTCCTCCGGCAACTGGGAAGGCACGAACGTGCTGTGGCGGCCCCATGCGATCGAGGCCGTGGCCGAGGAGCTCGGGATCGAGCCGGAGCAGCTCGAACGCGACGTCGAGGCTGCGCGGGGCCGGCTGTTCGAGATCCGCGAGCAGCGCGTCCCACCTGCGACCGACGACAAGGTCCTTGCGGCGTGGAACGGCCTGGCCATCTCGGCCCTGGCCGAGGCGGGCCGCGCGTTCGGCGAGCCACGCTACGTGGACGCCGCGATCCAGGCCGGGGACTTCGTCCTCACGCGGCTCCGCGACGACGCAGGCCGGCTCCTTCGTTCGTGGCGGGACGGCAAGCCCGGACGACCGGGCTACGCGGACGACCACGCGCTGATGGCCGAGGCCTGCCTGACCCTGTACGAGACGACGTTCGAGCTCCGGTGGTTCGAGGAGGCCCGAGGGCTGGCCGACGAGCTGCTCCGGCTGTTCTGGGACCGGGACCGCGGCGGGTTCTTCCAGACCGGCTCGGACGGCGAGGCCCTGGTGATCCGGCCGAAGGAGTTGTTCGACAACGCAGTCCCGTCGGGGAACTCGGCCGCGGCCGACGTGCTCCAGCGGCTCGCGCTCCTCACCGGCGAGCAGGAGTACGAGCGCGCCGGCGTGTCGGCAATCAGGGTGGTACGCGATCACCTAGCGAATGCGCCGACCGGGTTCGGTCAGGCGCTCTCTGCGCTCGACCTGTACGTCTCGCGCGTACCGGAGGTGGCCGTGGTGGGCGATCCGAACGGCCAGGACACGCGGGCGCTGGCCGCGGAGGTCACCACGAAGCGGTTCCTGCCCAACCACGTGCTTGCCGTCGCCGCAGCGGATGACGAGCGCTCCCGCGACAGCGTCGCGCTGCTCCGAGACCGGGTTCCGGTCGACGGCATGGCCACCGCGTACGTGTGCGAGCACTTCGCCTGCAAGCTCCCGGTGAGCACACCGGCAGAGCTCGAGGCGCAGCTCTCAAGCTGAGGTCCAGATCCAGCGCTAAGGTTCGCACGCTCGTTCGCCGAGTGATGTTGGCGAGGAGCGTGAAACCATGGGCTTCGTCCGGAAGAGGCCGCCCACGACCGCGCCGTACGATCCGGCGCTGCGCATGCAGGCGCGCCTGTGGGGGCTGTTCTTCTACCTGATCGTCCTCGCTTTCCTGGGCGCCGTCGTGTTCTTCGTCGTGCGGTACCAGCCCCTATCCACCGGCAACTTCACCTTCTCCGGACCGGTGACCGCCGACGGTGAGAACGGGATCCGGGTGGCCTACACGGGCGGCGGCACGTTCTCGTTCGGATTCCTGCTCATCAACGACGGGCCGGTCCCGTTGACGATCGACAAGGTCCAGTTCACCGGCCCGAACGAGCTGTTGGTCCCACTCAAGGTGGAGATGGCGGCGAAGCGTGACGCGGGCGCGATCGGCGTGGGCGCTCCGGGCCTCGAGCGCTTCATGCAGTTCTCGCTCGGCGCCGGCGACCGAAGGTGGATCGTCGTTCGAACAGAGTTCGAGAACTGCGCCCGATTCGCCCCGGGGACTTTCGAGACCTATACACAGTTCCTCGTGACCTTCAAGGTGGGGCCGTTCACCAAGCACGCCTGGGTCCCGCTGCCCCGGAACATCAGGGTGGACTCCCCACCGGACTGGGCCTGCTCCGCGCGCGGGGCGTGACACCCGGCAGCTCAACGCCTCGTCCCAGGACGTACGCCGCCACGCAGCCCACCAACACGAGATCCCGGATCAAGACCGCAACCTGAAAGCCCACGCCCGGCGGCGCAAGCACGTCCTGGTACCGGATGAGGAACACCGGGACCTCGGCGATGGCGAAGGCGGCGAACAGGACCGGGTTCGGCAGGACGAGGGCGAACCACGGCAACAGCCACAGGTCGTACTGCGGCGAGTACACCTTGTTCGTCAGGAAGAACAGGGCCAGGATGGCGAACCCCATGGTCCACGGTCGGAACTCCGGGTCGCGCTTGGCCTTGGCCCTCCACACGATGGCCGTGGCGGCGACGAACAGGATGAAGCTTGCCGTGTTGACCAGGCCGGTGGGCATGCACGGGACGTCGTGGAAGCCGCGTTGGCAGATCGCGTACCACGCCGTGTCGATGTCCGGCGGCCGCCGCGCGTTGAACCGGAAGAAGAAGCTCCAGCGATCGAAGGCCAGCAGTGCGAACGGGAGGTTCACGACCAGCCACGCGGCACCGGCCCCGGCGACCAGTCGCGTCGCATCAGCTCGTCGCCCCGCCCGCCACCGGTCGAGGCCGAACGGGACCAACAGCAGGACCGGGAAGAACTTCGCCGCCACCGCGAGCCCGAGCCACACGCCGGACAGCACGTCCCGATCTCGGAGGAAGGCGTCGATCGCCAGCACCATGAACGCGATGCCGACCAGGTCCCAGTTCATCAGCCCGAACAACGAACCCGGCGATCGCCGCGCAGAGGCTCAACAGGACTGCCGTGGCATAGAAGAACCCGGACACACCCCCTCCGAGCGCCCCAACGCGCATCGCGTACATCGTGAGCACCGGATACTCGTCGCACGGCTGCGGGGGCGTGGTCAGCGAGCGGCACCCATCGACATACGGCAGGCGACCCGCCACGAGGTCCTCGGCGTAGTACAGGTCGGGGATCTGGGTCCCGCACCAGGTCGGACCGCCGTCGGCGTATCGGGCCACGCATGGTGCCCGTCCGGCCACCCCGATGGCCATGGTGGCCGAGACGGCGACG
>VAYX01000182.1 GCA_005885325.1 Actinomycetota bacterium | reverse complement strand
GAACTCGCCGGACTCCTTGCATCGCTTCACCAGATACGCGGCCAGGTCGTCGTTGTGCTCGATCAGCCGGCCGAACCCGTCGGTGCCGAGATGCTTCCACGACGTCCACAGCTTCAGCGCGCGGAACCGGCGCGTTCCCTCGATCGAGTACTGCATCCAGTTGAGCGGCGCATCCTCCGGGTTCGGATACCGGTAGTACTCGGGCTCGCGGTGGAACGTCTTCACCAGGTCCTCCCGCCGCTTCACCACGAGCGCCCCGATGTCGTAGGACTGGAAGAACCACTTGTGCGGGTCGATCGTGACCGAGTCGGCTCGCTCGAGATCCGGCACCCGGCCCGCGTCACGCCTGGAGAACCGGGCCCCGCCGCCGTACGCCGCGTCGACGTGCAGCCACATGCGCTCGCGCTCGGCGATGTCGGCCAGCTCACCGACCAGATCGACCGACCCGGTGTTCGTCGAGCCGCTGACGGCGGCGATGGCGAACGGCAGCAAGCCGCTCGCCCGGTCCTCGGCTACAGCCTCTGCCACGGGTCCGCCCTGCAACCGGAACCGCTCGTCCGAGGGCACGATCCGAAGCGTCTCCGGCGGGAACCCCAGCACCGAGAGCCCTCGCTCGATGGAGAAGTGGGCCTGGTCCGACGCGTACACGCGCACGCCTTCGAGCGCGCTCCCGCGCGGGGGGTCCGAGCGACCGAGCAGAACCGCCAGATGAACGTCGCGGGCCGCAGCCAGGGCCATGATGTTCGCCATCACGCCGCCCGACGTGAGCACACCCCAGCTCCCCTCGCCGAACCCGACCAGCTCCCGGAGCCACGCGGTGACCTCCTCCTCCACGAACGCCCCGATCGGCCCCGCCGCCCAGACGTCGACCCCCTGGTTCAGCCACTGCGCCAGCACCTCGCCGGCGATCGACATGGGAAGCGGCGGCGGCGTGAAGTAGCTGTAGGACCCGGGGTGTTGCGAACTGAACGCGAACGGCGCCACGCGCTCGCGGAACTCGGCCAGGACCTCACTCGAGCCGGCCGGTTTCTCCGGCGGTGGCGCCGGCTCGTTGGCCGAGCCGAAGAACTTCCTGCGCATCTCGGGGTACGACTCGGTCGGCACCGGCCGGCGCATGGCGTCCTCGTAGAGCCAGTCGAGCGCACTGCCCCACGTGAGCCGGCCCAGCTCCTCCAACGCCGCCCGGGCCTCGCCCGGGTCGCGGAAGCCGATCAGCTCGGGTTCGGGATGCCAAGAGAACGGGTCGGGCACGCGCGGAGCCTAGCAAACGCCCTGGCTGCGACGGCCACGCCATCACGCGCGCGGCTTTCGTCAGGCGATGAGCGCCGCCAGGATCGCCACCCCGGCCACGATCACGACGACCCCGACGAGCTGAAGGCGGGTCAGCCGCTCGTGGAACAGCACACGAGCGGCGAGCGCGGAGAGCGCCGCGAACTGGGCCCCGAGCACGGCCGTGACCGCGATCCCGTGACGGGCCCCGATGGCGAACGAGGCGAAGCCGAGGACCTCGCACAGCCCCGCCACCGCAACGAGCGGCGCGGCGCGACGGGTGATGCGCAACCGGGCGGTGACCGCGAGTGGGATCGCGACCGCAGCGACGCCCACCGCCCGGGCCGGGAGCACCGCCCAGGGGATGGGCAACTCCTGGCTGACCCGGCCGGTGGCGTAGACGCTGATGCCGAACGAGAGCGCGGCGCCAACGGCGAAGAGCGCCGACAGGGCTTCCCGAGACTCCGCCCGCTGGTCACCGTCTCCCGCCAGCGCTGCCAAGCACACGCCGGTGGCGATGGCGGCCAGGGTCACGCCGGCGCCCGGCGAGATGGACTCGCCGACGGCCACGGCGATCAGCGCGGCGATGGCTCCCTCGGTCGATGCGATCGAGGAGACCACGCCGACCTTGCCCAGCCGGAACGCCCGGTACTCGAGGAGCAGGCCGAGGACGTTTCCTCCCCCCGCCACGACCAGGCGGCCGACCGCCGCGCCGTCGAGATCCGCCGGGACGCCAGAGGCGATGACGAACGGGAACGTGATGGCCAGACCGACCAGCATCACCCAGGCCAGGGTGGAGCCGACGCCGATCACCCGGCTGGACCGGGACGAGCAGATCGTCGTCACGGTCCACATGGTCGCGGCGCCGAGGCCGCCCAGGATCGCGAGCATGCCCTTCCCTACCTGCTGCGGCCGCTCGTGGCAAGCACGCAGACCCCGCCCGTTGGCGCGACCCAATGGGAGCCGGGAGAATCACCCGACATGTCCACCGTCGACCCCGATGTGGTCCGCCGCCTGAAAGCCAGGGAAGACGAGCGGTTCCGTGTGGCCCATCCGCGCTCCCGGGACCTGCTGGAACGGGCCCGGGCGTCGATGCCGAACGGCGTGCCGATGGCCTGGCTGGCCGACCCTGCTACATACGACCACCTGCCCGTGTGGGTGACCGAGGGAACGGGCTCGCGCTTCCGGTGCGTGGACGGCCACGAGTACGTGGACTTCAACGTGGCGGACATGAGCATGTTCTGCGGGTACGCGCCCGAACCGGTTGTCGAAGCCGTCTCCCGGCGGATGAGGGCGGGCAACCAGTTCCTGCTGCCGGTCGAGGACTCGATCTGGGTTGCGGAGGAGCTCGCCCGGCGATGGCGCTTGCCGAAGTGGCAGTTCACGTTGTCGGCATCGCAGGCCAACACCGAGCTCATCCGGGTCGCCCGGGTCGCCACGGCCCGGCCCAGGGTCCTGCTATTCGAGGGCAAGTACCACGGCCACTTCGACCAGGCCCTGGTCACCCTGGAGGACGGGCGAGAGGTCCCCGAGGAGCTCGGGCTCCCGCCGGACGTGACCGAGCAGACCAGGGTGGTCCCGTTCAACGACCTCGATGCGGTTGCGCGGGCGCTCGAGCCGCGCGACGTGGCCGTGGTCCTGCTAGAGCCGGCGATGACCAACAACCAGGGGTTGATCCTGCCCGTTGCAGGGTTCCACGAGGGACTCCGGCGCATCACGCGCGAGTCCGGCACCGTGCTGGCCTACGACGAGACCCACACGCTGGTCTGCGGGCCGGGCGGACTCACCACGATCTGGAACCTGGAGCCCGACGCGGTCTCGCTCGGTAAGTCGATCGCCGCCGGCGTGCCCATCGGGGCCTACGGCATGACCGAGGAGCTGGCGAGCGTGTTCGCGCGGCCGGATACCGCGCACGGGGGGCATGCGCCGCACGGGGTGGCCACGGGCGGCACGCTGTTCGCGAACGCGGTGACGGCGGCGTCGGCCCGCGCCGCGCTCGGTGAAGTGTTGACGGAGGACGCGTACGCGCACACGGCGAAGCTCGGGACCCGGCTGGCCGATGGGATGGAGGCGGCCGTCCAGGATGTGGATCTGCCGTGGACCATCCACCGGTTCTTCCCCCGATCGGGCTACACGTTCGCTCCACGTTTGCCTCGCGACGCCGCCGAGGCGCGCGCGTCCGAGGATCGCCCACTGGTTCACCTCATCCGGGTCTACCTGGCCAACCGTGGCGTGTGGGAGGCCATCCCCGGCGCCGGGCCGACGGTTCCGGTCCCGGCCACCGAGGACGACGTCGATCGCTACACGTCCGCCTTCGCCGACCTGCTCGGCGAGCTGACTGCCTGAGGCCGGACCCTACCGGCCGGAAGCTCTCGGCCAATAGGCTCCCTCGCTCGTCGGCCTCCCTGGCGGTGCTGCCGCGCCCGGGCGGGCGGTGAGCCACGAGGCCGTGTTCGCGTTCGCAGGAGCGTTCGCCGCCATCGCGTGGGCCATAATCCCCACGAGCTTCGCGCCGTAGGGCCCGAAGCAGTGCGGCTTGTTGCGGCCGTAGTGGAACTCGGCATCCGCCGCCGGGTTGTGGACGCCGTCCAGGAAGGCCTGGAGGAGCTCGACCGCGTCGTTGAGGAAGAACGTGTCGTCATCCCCCACCCACACCTTGATCTTGCCGGCGAGCTTGGGCCCCAGGCTCGCCCAGTGCTTGTCCAGG
>VAYX01000021.1 GCA_005885325.1 Actinomycetota bacterium | reverse complement strand
TCCGCGCCCACCGCGAGCCGGCGCTGCACCCGCTCCCGGATCCCCCGATCGCCCCGGGCCAAGGCCACCCGCCCCGTCCGGGCCAGCTCCACGATGCCGAAATCCGAGAGGAGCTCGGTCAGGGCCTCGAGCTTGTCCGGGGTGCCGGTACCCTCGATGGTCAGCGTCTTGTGCGTGACGTCGAGGACGCGCACCCGGAAGACCTCACAGATCTCCAGGACCCGGGCCCGCGAGTCCCCGTCGGCCCGGACCTTGATCAGGGCGAGCTCACGCTCGACGGCGTCGCCGGACTCGTGCTCCAGGACCTTGATCACGTTGATCAACCGGTTCAGCTGCTTCGTGACCTGCTCGAGCGGCTTCTTCTCCACGTTGACCACGATGGTCATGCGCGACAGGCCGGGCTCCTCGGTGGGACCCACCGCCAGCGAGTCGATGTTGAACCCGCGCGCCGCGAACAGCCCGGCCACCCGGGTCAGCACGCCGGGCTTGTCTTCAACGAGGACCGACATGGTGTGCAGGGTCATGCGATCGGCGCCTCCGCCGGGTCCTCGGTCGGCCGGACGCCGCCGGGGCCGAGGATGATGTCGTCGTTCGAGGTGCCGGCGGCCACCATGGGGAAGCACATCTCCTTCGGGTCGCACCGGAAGTCGATCACCACGCTTCGGTCCTCGACCGACAGCGCCTTCTCGATCACCGCGTCGACCTCGTCGGGGTGCTCGGCCCGAAGGCCCACGGCGCCGTACGCCTCGGCCAGCTTCACGTAGTCGGGCGTGTCGTGCGACAGGTACACCTGGGAGTAGCGCTCCTTGTAGAAGAGCTCCTGCCACTGTCGGACCATGCCCAGGTAGGCGTTGTTGATGATGGCCGTGACGAACGGGATCTTCTCCATCGTCGAGGTGGCGAGCTCCTGGGCCGTCATCTGGAAGCAACCGTCGCCGTCGATGGCGACGACGCGCCGGTCGGGCCGGCCGGTCTTCGCGCCGAGCGCCGCCGGGACGGCGAACCCCATCGTCCCGAGGCCGCCCGAGTTGACCCACGTCCGTGGCTCGGTGAACTTCCAGAACTGCGAAGCCCACATCTGGTGCTGGCCGACCCCGGCCACCACGATGGCGTCGCCCTTCGTCAGCTCGTAGAGGCGCTGGATGGCGAACTGCGGCTTCAGCGGTCCGTCCTCGGGCTGGTCGTACTGGTACGGGTACTTGGCCTGCCACCCCCGAAGGGTCGACAGCCACGCGGAGCGGTCGGGCGGCCCGCCCGCTTCCTCTTGTCGCACGCGAAGCTCCGCCACCATCTTGGCGATGATGTCCTTGGCATCGCCCACGATCGGAACGTCCGCCGCACGGTTCTTCCCGATCTCTGCTGGGTCGATGTCGGCATGGACGATCTTGGCGTGCGGGGCGAAGGACGCGAGCTGCCCGGTGACCCGGTCGTCGAACCGTGAGCCCAGCGCGACCAGCAGGTCGGCCCGCTGCATCGACGTGACCGCCGTGTATCCGCCGTGCATCCCCGGCATCCCCAGCGCGAGCTCGTGGGTGTCGGGGAAGGAGCCACGGGCCATGAGCGTGGTCACGACCGGGAGCCTGCCCTCGGTGGCCAACTCGAACAGCTCCTTGGTGGCGTCGGCCTTGATCACGCCGCCGCCCACGTACAGGACGGGGCGCTCGGCCTCCATGATCAGCCGCACGGCCTCCCGGACCTGCTTCAGGTTGCCCTTCGTGGTCGGCTTGTAGCCGGGGAGGTCCACGTGCTCCGGCCAGCTCCACATGGCCTCCTGGAGCAGGACGTCCTTGGGGATGTCGACGAGCACGGGCCCGGGTCGTCCGGTGCGGGCGATGTGGAACGCCTCGCGGATGGTCTCCGCGACGGCGGCCGCTTCGGTCACCAGGAAGTTGTGCTTGGTCACCGGCATGGTGATCCCGGTGATGTCGGCCTCCTGGAACGCGTCGTTCCCCACCACCGGGGTCGGCACCTGGCCGGTGATCGCCACCACCGGCACCGAGTCCATCTTCGCGTCGGCGAGCGCCGTCACGAGGTTGCAACCTCCGGGCCCGGAGGTGGCCATGCACACGCCGACCTTCCCCGTGGCCCAGGCGTATCCCTCGGCGGCGTGACCGGCCCCCTGTTCGTGGCGATTCAGGATGTGGCGGACGGACGAGTCGAGCAGCGGATCGTACGCGGGCAGGATGGCCCCGCCGGGGATGCCGAAGACGACGTCCACGCCCTCGCCCTCGAGGGCCTTGAACAGCGCCTGGGCCCCCGTGACCTTCATCGGGCGGCGACCTCCCCCGGCCGGGCCTCGACCGGCCCGGTCTCCACCCGGCGCACGGTGCACCCCAGCCGATGGGCCAGGTTGCGGCACGAGCGCTCGAACTCCCATGGCGTCCAATCCCGGCGGTGCGACGTGAGCTCGTCCTCGGCCCCCCCGAAATCGAACCCCGCCGACAGGTACGTCACCTCCGAGCCGAAGAACCGGTCGAACTGCGGCCGGTCGGCAGGATCGGTGACGTCGATGGTCACCTGGGCCGGCCCCTCCCACAGCACGCTCGCCACCGTGTGGCCACCTCGATCGAACTCGTATCGCATCTCGCCTTCTCCTCCCTGGATCCTCTCGACCTTCCTGGAAAAACGGGCTCCTGTTCCATCGGTCGTTCTCGGGGTAGAAAAAACCCCCCGCTTGGCGGAGGGTGTCAGGCGCGGGAGAGGCCCCGTGGGCCCCGGCCCCGCGCCTAGCGAATAAGTACGAGAGCCTGCGCTTGCAAAGACCTCGTTCCGGTGGTCATGGCACCCTCAGTCTAGGGACGCATCGTCCCTTGTCAACCCGTCGTTTGCCCTTCGGCCGGGCCCTCCGGCGGCTCGGAGGGCCCGGGGGGCTCCTGGGGGCCCGGGCTCGTGACCGGGTGTACCTCGCCCTCGGGCCGGCCATGGGGGGTCAGCGCGGCCACGACTTCCTCGTAGGGAGCGATGGGCCCGACCGGCGGGGGAGGGAGCGCCGGGACCCTCCGAGACCGCCACAGCACATAGGCCATGCCCAGCAGGGCCGCGAGGAACACGCCCGCGGCGAGCACCATGGCCCACGTCAACCCCGTGGAGCTCCCACTCCCACCGGCGGCCGGGGACGCGATCACGGTCGTCCCCGAGGGCGTGGGCGTCGTTGGGGAACCGGTCCCCGTGGGGGTTGCCGTGCCCGTGGGAGAGGCCGCGGCTCCGCCCAGGGTCACCTGGAACGTGGTGATGGCCACCCGCTGCTGCCCGGAGGCGTTGGTCTGTGTGGCGGCCACCGCCTTCTCGCCCGGCGGGGTTCCACCGGGGACCGCCACGCTCCGGGCGAACCCGCCGTCGGGCCCGACGCCGATGCCGTCGGCCACGACGATGCCGGCGAAGGAGACCTGCACCGAGGAGCACGCCGGACTCCCGCAGAACCCTCGGCCCGCGATCACCACGGTGGTCCCCACGACGCCCGAGGAAGGATCGACCTTCAGGGTGGGAGCGGCCTGGGCGCGGGCGATGGCGGCGCCGAGTGACGAGCCGAAGGCCAGAAGGGCCAGGCCGATGACGCCAACCACGAGGGCCCTGCCTGCCGCGCGCACCTACAAGCCTTCCGTCGGGTCGCCCGGCCTAGCCTATGGGAGTAGCCTTCGCGCCGTGGCGCAGGCCCTCGACCCCGACCTTGCCTCGGTCGTGGCCGCGGTGCCCGGCTGGTCGGGCCTGGAGCCGAGGGTCGTCCCGCTCGGCGGGGGTATCACCAACAGGAACTTCCGCGTCGACATCGCGGGCCAGTCCTTCGTCGTGCGGCTGTCCGGCAAGGACACGGAGCTCCTCGGCATCGATCGGGCGGCCGAGCACGAGGCGGCGATGGCCGCGGCCACGGCCGGCGTGGCGCCGGAGGTCGTCGCATACCTGCCCGAGCTTCGTGCCCTGGTCACGAGGTTCGTCCAGGCCGATCCGCTGCCACCGGAGGACCTCGAGCGGCGGGAGGTCCTGGAGCAGGTGGCGCGGTCGGTGAAGTCCATCCACGCGATGGCGAGCATCCCGTCCACGTTCGACGCGTTCCGAGTGGTCCGCGAGTACCGAACGGTGGCCGAGGAGCATGGAGTGCGGGCTCCCGACGAGTACGGGGCGGCGCTCGCGTTCGCCGATCGGATCGAGGAAGCCTTCGACCGCGCACCGATGCCTCCCCGCCCCTGCCACAACGACCTGCTGAACGCCAACTTCCTGGTGAAGGAGGGACGCGTCCTCATCGTGGACTACGAGTACGCGGGCATGGGCGACCTGTTCTTCGATCTGGGGAACCTCTCAATCAACAACGGCATCAGCGAGGACGCCCAGATGCTGCTCCTCGAGCTGTACTTCGGCCGAGTCACCCCGGCCCACGTGGCCCGCCTGAAGCTCATGCGGGTCATGTCCGACTTCCGCGAGGCCATGTGGGGCGTGGTGCAGCAGGGCCTGTCGACCCTGGACTTCGACTACGTCGACTACGCGGGGCGGCACCTCGCCAGGTGCTTGGAGAGCGCTCGCGATGCCGGGTTCCGCGGCTGGCTGGACGACGCGGCGAGGATCTGAACGATGGAGATGTGAGCAACGTGGACCAGGCGCGAGCGGTCATCGTCGGCGGCGGCGTCGCCGGCGCCAGCATCGCCTATCACCTGACGGACCTGGGGTGGACCGACGTCGTGCTGGCGGAACGTGCCGACCTGACCTCGGGCTCCACGTTCCACTCCGCGGGGCTGGTCGGGCAGCTCCGGTCGAGCGTGTCGCTCACACGGATGATGATGTACTCGGTCGAGCTGTACCGCCGACTGAAGGCGGAGACCGGCGTGGACCCGGGGTGGCACGAGGTGGGGTCGCTCCGCCTGGCCTCCTCGGCGGAGCGGATCGAGGAGCTCCAGCGCCTGGCGGGCTGGGGGCGAACGTTCGGGCTTCCCCTCGCCATCGTCTCGACCGAGGAGGCCCTGGAGCGCTTCCCCCTGTTCGATCCGGAGGGGGTGCTGGGGGCGGCGCATCTGCCCACCGATGGCTACGTTGACCCGAGCGGCCTGACGATGGCACTGGCCGAGGGGGCTCGGCGGAGAGGATGCCGGATCCTGACCGGCGCCCGGATCACCGGCATCGACATCCACGACGGCCTGGTGCGCGGCGTGACGTTCGACGGCCGTGACCCGATCCGCACGGACGTCGTCGTGGACGCGGGTGGGATCTTCGCCAACCAGCTCGGGCGGATGGCAGGCGTGGAAGTCCCGGTCGTTCCCTTCGCCCACCAGTACCTGTTGACGGAGCCCATCGACGGCGTCCATCCGGCCCTTCCCACGCTTCGTGACCCCGACCGCCTCGTGTACTTCCGAGCGGAGGCCGGGGGCGGCCTCGTGGCCGGGGGCTACGAGCGCGAGCCGGCCCCGTGGGCCTGGGACGAGCAGGGCCCATCGGCCGGCTTCAACAACGAGCTGCTTCCGGCGGACTGGCCGCGGTTCGAGCCGCTCGCCGAGGGCTGCTTCGGCGTGATCCCCGCGATGCAGTCCGCCGGCGTCGTGAGGATGATCAACGGCCCTGAGGCCTTCACCCCGGACGGCGAGTTCATCCTCGGCGCATCCGACATCGGAGGCTTCTTCGTCGCCGCTGGGTTCTGCGCGCACGGCATCGCCGGAGCTGGGGGCGTGGGCAAGGTGATGGCTGAGTGGATCACGCGCGGCCGTCCCGAGCTCGACGTGTGGAAGATGGACTTCCGGCGATTCGGGCGGCACTACCGCAGCAGGACCTACGCGAGGGACCGGGCGTCCGAGGTCTACGCCACCTACTACGACATCCACTACCCGGGCGAGGAGCGACGGGCGGGACGGCCCCTGAAGATGGCCCCCACGTACGCTCGCCTTGCGGACCTCGGAGCCGAGTTCGGCGAGAAGGCTGGGTGGGAACGACCGAACTGGTTCGCGACCAACCAGGACGAGCGCTTCGAGGAGCTGCGCCCCCGCGGATGGGCCGGCCGGCACTGGTCGACGGCGATCCCCGCCGAGCATCTGGCAACGAGGGAGCGGGCCGGCTTGTTCGACGAGACGAGCTTCGCGAAGATCGAGGTCTCGGGCCCGGACGCCTGCCCGTTCCTCCAGCGGATCTGCGCGAACGATGTGGATGTTCCGCCCGGCCGGGTCGTGTACACGCAGTTGTTGAACGAGCGCGGTGGGATCGAGAGTGACCTCACGGCGACACGCCTGGACCCCCGTCGCTACCTCCTCATCACCGGCACGGCCTTCGGCAACCACGACCTCGCGTGGATCCGGGGGCAGGCAAGGCCGGCAGATGACGTGGACGTGCGTGACGTCACGTCGAGTCTGGCCTGCCTGGCCCTGTGGGGGCCAAGGGCGCGGGACATCCTCACCTCCGTGACGCCGACGGATCTGTCGAACGAGACGTTCCCGTACATGAGCCAGCAGGACATCGTGGTCGGCGACGTCCCGTGCCTCGCGCTGCGCGTGACGTACGTCGGCGAGCTGGGATGGGAGCTATACCCGCCGATGGAGTTCGGCCTCAAGCTGTGGGACATCCTGCTCGAGGCGGGGCGGCCGTTGGGCATGGTCCCGGCGGGATACCGGGCTATCGACTCCCTCCGGCTGGAGAAGGGCTACCGGGCGTGGGGCGCGGACATCACGCCGGAGGAGACCCCGCTGGAGGCGGGCCTGGGGTTCGCCGTGAAGCTGGACAAGGGCGAGTTCACCGGCCGGGATGCGGTGCGGCAGGCTGCGGCGACGGACCCCGGAAAGCGGCTCTCCTGCCTCGTGCTGGCCGATCCCCGGTCGGTGGCCCTTGGCAACGAGCCCGTGTTCGCCGACGGGGAGGTCGTCGGCCGCGTGACATCGGGCGGCGTCGGATACACCGTCGGCAAGAGCATCGCCTTCGCCTACCTGCCGACCGACCTGGCATGGGGCGGCTCCTCGCTCGCGGTCGAGGTCTTCGGGGAGCGCGTGGACGCCGAGGTCGCCGCGGACCCGCTCTACGACCCCACGGGCGAGCGCATCCGGTCCTGACCGGGTGACTCGGCCCGAGCGGGCCGCGATCACGGCTGTGCCTAGTCCTGTGGCACGGGGTGGTCGTGCAGGTAGTGCTGGCCGTTCCAGTAGGCGCGGATCCGCTTCGTGGGCCACCCCTTGACGTCGAGGTGGAGCTCGTCGGGGAGGTCGGCTCCTCCGGAGTCGATCAGAAGCTCGAATCCTCCGCCTGCCAGCCGACGGAACTCGTGATCCGCCCCAGGCGACTGCGTGGAGGCCTCGACGTACATGACGTTCTGAGCAGACGCCAACCGGTCGGTCCACACGAACAGGCATCCGCCGCGATCCCGGACGAACTCGACGACCTCGGGGTTGGCGATGACTTTCACGTCTCCAGGGTGCTGCCGGCCGCAGCGCCCGTCAACCCCTAGCTGTATCCCGAAGCCATCGAGGAAAATCCTCGGAGTCGAAGGCAGCGGCCGCCCGATCCCACCGCTCGATCGCCCACCCCCAGAAGTCGTAGTCGATCGGGGAGATCCTCGCCTGGATGGCAGCCCACAGGGTCCACCCCACATCGGCCATCACGGCCTGCAGGTTCATCCTGCCGAGCAGATCGGCCCGCACCTCGCCGAAGTAGGCCTCACACAACACGGAACGGAGCTCCTGGTCGAAGCCGCACTCCTGGGCGGTGTCACCGAGCTCGAAACATGGGTCGTTGTTCCCGCTGTACTCGAAATCGAGGATCCACAGCTGCGTTCCATCGTCGATGTAGTTCTCGGCGAGAAGGTCGTTGTGGCAGGGTCTCGTTGCCGATGGGCGCTTCCCGAACGCCCGCTCGACCGCTGCGACCTGCCGCATCCGGTCACGGAAGCCGTGGGGGATGGTCACACCGTGCTCGTCGCACACCCCCAGATAGAACTCGACCAGCCGGAACATGTCGAAGTCGTGGAGGAACCGCGGGCCCGCATGGAGGCGCTTGAGGGAATCGCCCATCCGCCGGGCCATCGCCGGCGACCGGAGTCGTTCCCCCGACATCGTCTCGCCCTCGATGAACTCCACCACCAT
This sequence comes from Actinomycetota bacterium, assembly GCA_005885325.1. GTDB lineage: Bacteria > Actinomycetota > UBA4738 > UBA4738 > HRBIN12 > AC-69. The sequence goes on along the minus strand of VAYX01000021.1, from coordinate 6,375 downwards.
CACGTTGAGCTCGGCGAGATACTCGAGGACCCTGGGCGCCACTCCGGTCGTGGCTGCGGCCTCGGCATTGTGCCGCTCGTTCTCCCGATCGACCGCGAGCAACTCCGTGGAACGCCCCGGGATCCGCACCACGTACCGCGCGCCGTCCGTTTCGACCAGGTAGTTCGAGTTGGTGAGGCCGCCGGAGAGAGGGGAGACGGTGACGTCCCTGCCCTTCCAGAGTTCGACACGTTCGATGACCTGCTCGATGGCTTGCCCGTCGTTCACGCAGCCACTCGCGTGCGCTCCGGGTCGTACAGGACGTCGTTCGACACCTCGGCGGGGACGAGCCGCCCGAAGACCTCGACGTGTACCTGGGTGCCGGGGCCCATCTCTGGTGGAAGGTAGGCGTAGGCAACGTTGCGGCGGACCGTGTACCCATAGGCACAGCTCCGGAGCCGGGCCACCACCCGCCCCTGGGCGTGGACTGCCTCACCCCCGTAGATCGTGACGTACTCCTCGTCTCCCACGGTGAGTGTTCGGATCCGCGGCCGAGAGCGGCCGTCGCGCGCCCGTAGCAGCGCGTCCCGCCCGACGAAGTCACCCTTCTCCAGGTCGACGCAGAACCCCAGTCCTGCGTCGAAGGGAATGTCGCTCGGCGTGATATCGGTCCCAAAGTAGCGGTAGCCCTTCTCGATGCGAAGCGAGTCAAGGACCCGGTACCCGCCCGGAGCGATGCGGTGGGGACTGCCCGCAGCCATGAGCCGATCCCACACCTGAACCGCCGACACCGGATCGACGTAGAGCTCCCAGCCCAGTTCGCCCACGTAGGTGATCCGTTGGGCAAAGACCGGGGACCCGGCGATCCCGATGGTACGGGCCGTCAGGAAGGGGAAGGACTCGTTCGAGACATCGTCGCTCGAGACCGTCTCCAGCACGTCGCGGGCTCGAGGACCCCACAACCCGATCACGCTCAGATCCTCCGTGACATCGCGGAGATCGACCGGTTCATCTCCCTCCCGGACGTTGGATCTGAGCCATCCGAGGTCGCCGTCGACGTAGCCTGCGCCGGTCACCACCCGGAACCGGTCCTTCGCCAGGCGGGTCACCGTCACGTCGGCGACGATCCCGCCCCGCCGGTTCAGGAACTGCGTATAGACAACCCTCCCCACGGGTCGATCGATCCGGTTGTCGGCAACGTGCTCCAGAAGAGCAAGGGCGCCCGGGCCGGACACCTCGATCTTGCCGAAGGAGGACATGTCGATGATCCCCACCCGTTCCCGGAACGCTCCATGCTCCGCGTCCACTCGCTCGAACCACGGCGGCTTCGACCACCCGAATTTCCGTTGGTCCGCACCGGCCATCCGCGAGGGCTTCCCCGGTTCGAAGTAGTCGCTCCGTTCCCATCCGTTCTTGACCCCGAAGACGCACCCGAGGTCCTGAAGGCGCGAGTGCAGCGCCGAGACGCGTCGGGGCCTGCCCCACTCGTCGTGATCGAAGGGGTAACGGAGCAGGTAGTAGTACTTGTAGGCTTCGCGTGCGCACTCCGCCGCATAGGCCGGGTCCCGATGGTTGCGGCCGAATCGCCAGGCCCGATAGGGCGTCATGTCGAGCTCGGTATCGCCCTCGATCATCCACTCAGCGATCGACCTCCCGATCCCTCCGGCGCCGCCGAAACCGTTCAGGGACAGCCCGGCGGCCATCCAGAACCCTCGGATGCCCGGCACGGGGCCCAGCAGCGGGTTCGCGTCGGGGGTCATGGCATCCGGATGGCACACGAGTTTCACGAGCTCTGCGCCTTCCATGAACGGGAATCGCCGGATGGCCCCCCGCATGAGCCGTTCGAAGCGCGCGTAGTCCGGTGGGAGGGAGCGGGCTGAGTGCTCCCACGGCACGCCGTCGACCCACCGGGCCGCCGGGTCGGGCTCGTACCCTCCGAACAGGACGCCGCCGTGCTCGGCCTTGCCGTACACGAGGTTGTCGGGGTCGCGGAAGCACGGCATGTCCCGCGGGAGCTCAGCGCCGGGAACGGGCTTCAGCGCCACGTGCTGATGGTCGACGGGCGTCGAGGGCACGAATGCGCCCACCATCTCTGCGATGCGTGGAGCCCAGATCCCGGCGGCGTTCACCACGATCTCGGCCTCGATCGGCCCGACGTCGGTGAGGACGCGGGAGATCGCTCGGTTCGGGGAGAGCTCGATCCCGGTGACTCGGACTCCCGTGCGGATCGTTGCCCCCTGCGCCACCGCCGCCCTGGCCACGGCGTGGGTGGCGGTGTGTGGGTCCAGGAACCCGTCTCCCGGCACGTAGACCGCTCCGTACAGCGACTCGGGGCTGGCCATGGGCATTCGCTCTCGAGCCTCCTCCGCCGAGATCAGGTCCACGTCGAGACCGATCCCCTTTGCTCGGGAGACGCCGCGTTGGAGTTCGGCGAACTGCTCGCGGCTGGAGGCCAGTCGCATGCTCCCGACCGCCTCGAAGGCCCCCAGCTCTCTGTAGAGCTCGATCGAGTACCGGCGGAACCGCATCATCGTGGGCGAGGGGTTGAACATCGTGACGAGCCCAACGGCGTGACTCGTCGACCCGCTCGTGAGCTCGCCCTTCTCGAGCACCAGGACGTCGGTGAGGCCCGCCTTCACCAGGTGCAGGGCGACGCTGCAGCCGGTGATCCCTCCCCCGATGACCACGACCCTGGCCCGATCCACCATTCCCCCCGACGCGGTGGTGGGGCGGGAACCAACCCCGCCCCACCGATCTTCGACCCGTGCCTTATTCGGGTGGAATCTCCGCGAACGCGTACTCCACCTTGATCCCCTTCGAGGCCTTCACCTGCTTCATGATGAAGTACACGATCAGCCCGAACACCGCCGTCCCGATCACGATCACGTACGGGAACGCGCTGGCCGTGTAGGCAAGGCCGAGGCCCTTCACGAACAGGAACGCCCCGACCATGAACGCCCCGAACAGGAACCCGAGCGTCCCGAAGATCGTGACCATCGGCGTCTTGCCGAACCGGTACTTCGCACCCGGCGAGGCCTCGTACAGCTTCTTGGCCCGGTACGGCAGCAAGGCCGCGGCGAGCGCGGAGAGCGTCATCACCGCCCCGTTCGCGAACGTGATCCCCAGCGCCCACTTCGTACTCCAGTCCACGATCTTGTTGAACCCGAAGATCACCGGGATCGCCGCGACGAAGTACGCGAGGTGCGCGTTGGCAGGGGTCTTCCACTTCGGGTGCACACGGCTGAACCAGTCGGGCAGCAAGCCGTCCAGGCCCTGCGCCACCATGATCCGGGTGGTCCCGATGTAGCAGTTACAGACGATCTGGAAGGAGTTCAGGATGAATCCCACCCCGATGATCGCGACGATGATCGGGCTCGATGTCAGCCCCATCGCGATCAGGTTCGGGAACATGTACCCGCCTCCGATCAACGCCTTGCCGTTCGCGTACCAGTACCCCGACGACGCCACACGGATGCCGTCGTCACCGATCCCGTGGTTCATCGCCACCGCGAGCAGGACCAGCAGCCCGGCAGTGACGGCGAGCGAGCCCACGATGATGAACAGCTGGTTGCGGAACACGTGGGCGTTCTTGATCTCGCCCCCCTGCTCGACCGAGTACGTGGCCCACTGCAGGCTCGTCCACGCGATGGGGGCGACCATGAGTGTGCCGAACAGGAAGAACGGCGGGTTGAAGTCGACGCCTCCGGCCGCCGCCGCAGCCTTCGCCTGACCGAAGAAGTTCTTCACGCCGTCGATGGCGCCCGCAAACGAGTTGATCTTCGTGTGGAACGCGGCAGGGTTCGTCATGAGGAACAGGAGCAGCACGATCCCGAAGGACAGCAGGATCGCGTACCACATCACGTATTGGAACCGGACGTAGTTGCGGAACCCGCTCACGAGCAGCACGAGCGCGATCCCTGCGTTCGCGAGGCTGATGATGATGATCCCGTTCGAGGTGGCCGCCCATGTGCCGATCGTCGTGAACGCGTGGATGTCTGTCGTCACGCCGAGCCCGAGGAAGGTCGGCGCGATACCGAGCGCCGCGAGCAACCACCCCGACAGGGCCACCCACTGGAGGATCCATACGACGAAGAACGCGAAGACGACGGTGAACCCGAAGCCGCCCCCGAACACGCGGCTCTGGAACACGTAGTCGCCGCCGGACCGAGGTAGGGCCGTGGCCAACCACGTGTAGGCGAGCGCGATCGGAAGCTCGAACACGAACGCGAACACGATCCCGAGGACGAGGTTGGACCCCTGGAACGCGGTCGGGGCCCACAGGTAGGTCCAGGGGAAGATCACCCCCATCGTCAGGATGTTGTAGATGAACGCCGAGTACGGCGACATGACCCGGACGAGTCCGGAGGCTCGTCTGGTGAAGACCTGAGGAACTGCGACCTCGGCCATCCGCCCTCCTTGTGAATCCCCTCGCCTTCGGTGCGGGCTACCCGGAGGTGAACTGATGCCCGATGACCTCTCCACCCTTGATCGCCACGATCAGCCCCCGCAACACCCCCTCCCCGTACTCGCTCCCCGGATTGAGCGCGAGCGTTCGTCCGTACTTGGTCAACCCTCTCGACTCGTGGATGTGCCCGTGCAGGCCGACCGTCGGTTGGTAGGACGAGAGCGCGTCGGCCACGCTCTGGCTCCCCGCCCCGTAGTAGATCGCCTGCCCGTTCTTCGTGAGCGGTGCTGGCGGCCATACGGAGGCGTCGAGCTTCATGCATGTGTCCAGCCCCGAGTCGAGCGGAGGACAGTGGAAGTTGAAGACACACCTCGACGGGTCGGCCACGTCGGCCATGAGCTTCTCGACGACCTCGCCGATCTGCTCGTCCGTTCGCTCGCGTGGCGTGTCCCACGGGGTGGGCGTCGAGTATCCGATGGTTGCCATGGTGTGGTCATCGTCCAAGGGGACGATCCGGTTCTCGCAGTTCACCACGCGATCGAGTGGGACCTCGTCCAGGGCCGAGAGGACCTTCTCCGTATCGTCATTCCCCCCGCACAGGTATACGCGCACGTGGGTCCCGGCGAGGCGGTTCTCCGCAAGCTCGACCCACTCGGCGAGCCGGGCCTTGGCCAGCTCGTCGAACTTCTGGTCGATCCGATCCTGATGCCCTTCGTACCATTGATACTCGTCGCGGTCGCACTCGAACCAATAGAACCCCAGTGTGTCCAGGCTCTTCTTGAACGCGGCGAGCTCCACGGGCGTGGTGAGGTGGTGCTTCTGCCCGTGAAGCCCAGCCCGCCACTCGCCGCCATCTCGGACGATGGGGACGAGCAGCTTGCCCATGAGATCGCCGCCGAAGACGAGGGCATCGACGTCGTAGAACTTTGCAGCGTTCAAGAACTTTCGGTACGTGGGCTCCGAGCCGTGGATGTCACACGCGTAGAACAGGCGCGTGGGTTCGCCCTTGCGGCTTCCCTTCTTGGAGAACAGCCCCATGCCTACAGTCCCTGCATCTGGGGGGCGAGCTCGCCGACATCCCGGTACCACTTCTTCCGGTCGCCCACCTTTGCTCGAAGCTTCCAACCCAAGCTCTTTGGCTTCGCCTGGAGGCGCGCCAACGCCGCGTCGACCTGTTCCGCCACCCGGAGCTTCTCCTGGTCCGACAGCTGCGGGTAGGTGACGGCGATCTGCTTGACTTTCGCCAAGTTCATCGTGAGGGTCCGCCACCAGCCCCAGTCTCTCGCGCACACCTCGGCTACGAGTTCGATGTTGATGTTCTCGCCATCCCGATCGCCAAGCGGATGCTCGAGGAGCAGCATGATCGTGTCGACGATGTCCTTCTCGTTGAGCTGCACGATCTGCATCTTTTGCATCAGCATCTCGGCCAGCGGGATGGTGTCCTCCTCCTGTTCCAGCCGGCCGTTCCACAGCACGGTGTGGCAGAAATCCAGCTTGTCCAGGAAGACGTCGAGATGCAGCCCCGTAGCCGGGTGGTTGAGAACCATTCTGGACCCCTCCGACTCGACGTACGTCATCTCGTCCTCCACGTAGCCCTCACGAGAGAGCAGCGTCTGGACCTTCCTGGCCTCCTTGCTGTAGGCGGCGAAGTCGATGTCTGTATATACGCGCTTCAGCACGTCCTGGAGCCTGGCGTGCACCGGGCAGCGTCGCTTGAACGCGAGCGCGCCGAGCAGCCGAAGGGTCACCCCCTCCGCTCGGGCCGCTCGGAGCAGGCGGTCGGCCTCGGCTTCAAAGTCTTCCTTGTCCATCCCGTCTCGTGCGAGCGCCCGCCTCCTCCGATGGATGGCAACCGAGCCGGCGCGAGTTTGTTCCGTTTGGGTCGAGGACGCAAGCGGCGGCGCGGGAAGTACCCGCGCTGCCGCCTCCCGGACCTGAAGCCCGATCAGCTCAGTTCAGGTTGAACGTGAAGTCGCACCGCCCGACATCGT
>VAYX01000020.1 GCA_005885325.1 Actinomycetota bacterium | reverse complement strand
CAGCCACATCCACCGGATCCAGCAGGTGGCGAACGCGGCGCGGGCGAACGAGCGGGTCGTAGCGGTACTCGGTCGTTCCATGCACCAGAGCGTCGACGCCGCTCGCCGGCTCGGGCTGCTCAGCGTGCCGGATCAGGACATCGTCCTGATCGAGGATCTGGAGAGGCTCGAACGGTCCCGGGTCGTTGTGGTGTGCACGGGGAGCCAGGGCGAGCCCTACTCGGCGCTCTCGCTGATGGCGGCTCGGGAGCACAAGTTCGTGGACCTTCGCCCGGGCGACACCGTCGTCCTGTCCTCCTCCCTCATCCCGGGGAACGAGCCGGCCATCCACCGGGTCATCGACGGCCTGTACCGCACGGGGGCCGACGTGTACCACGAGCCGGCGGCGCCGGTGCACGCGTCCGGGCACGCCGCCCAGGAGGAGCTCCGGCTGATGCTCTCCTTGGTCCAGCCCCGGTGGTTCATCCCGGTCCACGGGGAACGACGGCACCTCGCCCATCACGCCAAGCTGGCCGCCGAGGTCGGCATCCCCCCCGACCACGTGCTGATCTGCGAGGACGGGGACCTGGTGGAGGTGGGGGAGCGGGTCCGGGTCGCCGGGCGGATCCCGGCCGGGATGACCTTCGTGGACGGGCTGGGGATCGGGGACGTGGGCGAGGTCGTGCTCCGGGACCGGCGGAAGCTCTCGGCCGACGGCGTGGTGGTCGTGGTGGTCACGATCGATGCCCACCAGGGCGAGATCGTGGCCGGCCCGGACATCGTGAACCGGGGGTTCGTGTTCAACGAGACCTCCGGCGACATCCTTGAAGAGGCCAGGAATCGCGTCATGCTTTCCCTGAAGGAGAGCGCCCAGGCGCACGTCGTCGACCGGAGCGCGATCGAACAGAACATCCGGCGGACCCTGGGCAAGTACTTCTACGAGGTCACCCAGCGAAAGCCGGTGATCCTGCCGGTGATCATGGAGGTCTAGTGCCCGCGAAGACGAAGGGGAGGGCGCCGGCGCGCCGCCGCCCTCCTGCCCGATCCAAGTCCGCACGGCCGAACGTCCGCCAGCACCTCGCGCCCTGGGCCCGGGACGCCCTGGGGATCGGCCTGATGGTGGTCGCCCTGATCTCGATCCTGGGTCTGTGGTTCGACGCGGCCGGGTTCGTGGGCCGGGGGATCGAGCTCATGCTGGAGGGCCTGGTGGGGCAAGCCGCGGTGCTGTTCCCGCTCCTCGCGCTGTACTGGGGGGTCTTGCTCCTTCGGGGCACGGCCGAGGACGTCCGGGCCAGGATGTTCATCGGGTTCGCCCTCATGTCGGTCGGCCTCCTCGCGCTGTGGTCGCTCACGCATGGCAACCCCGCGCCGTTCTCCGGCACGGGGAGCGCACGCGATGCGGCCGGGTTCATCGGCGCGATCGCCGCGTGGCCCATCTCCCGGGGGGTGTCCCGACTCGGCGCCGCCATCATCTGGGGAGGCGTGACGGTGCTCGGGGTGCTGATCTTCACCGGGACGCCGCTGTCCGCGGCGTGGGCCAGGCTCCGCGAGCTGTCGGCTGCGGCCGACGACGAGGAGGAGGAAGAGCCCGGGCCGGCAAAGCGCGACCGCCGGGGCCGCACCGAGGAGGATGTCAGGGTCGTGGTGGACCTCCGCGACCCCGAGGCCGAGCAGGAGCCCTCGACGCAGTCCGGACCCGGGTCCGACACCGCCTTCGTCCCCACGCCGGCGCCGAAGGGCGGAGCGTACAAGCTGCCGCCGATCGGCCTGCTCCGAACGGCACCCCCGTCGGCGGGGTCGACCCGAGACGAGGAGCAGACCACCGCCGCCCTCGAGCGAACGTTCCGCACGTTCGGCGTGGCCGCCCGGGTGCCGAAGGCCCACCGGGGCCCGACCGTCACCTTGTACGAGGTCGAGGTGGAGGCCGGCACCAAGGTGAACAAGGTGCTCGCGCTGGCCGATGACATCGCCTACGCGCTCGCGACGCCAGACGTCCGGATCATCGCGCCGATCCCAGGAAAGTCCGCGATCGGCGTCGAGGTGCCGAACAAGGTCCGCGATTTCGTGATGCTCGGCGACGTCCTTCGGGCACGGGCGGCCAAGGACGATCGGCACCCCCTGGCGGTGGCGCTGGGCAAGGACGTCCACGGCCGGGCCCAGATGGTGAACCTGACGAAGATGCCGCACCTGCTGATCGCCGGGGCCACGGGCGCGGGGAAGTCTTCCCTCATCAACTGTTTCATCACGTCGATCCTCATGCGGACCACGCCAGAGCAGGTGAAGCTCGTTCTCGTCGACCCCAAGCGGGTGGAGCTGGCGCACTTCGCCGACCTGCCGCACCTCCTCTCCCCGGTGATCGTCCATCCCAAGCGAGCCGCCGAGGCCTTGGGCTGGGTGGTCCGCGAGATGGAGCAACGGTACGAGTCCCTGGCCATGGTGGGCGTCCGCGACGTCGACGGATACCGCGAGGGCCTCGCGTCGGGCACGCTCCGGATCCCGCCCGGCCAGGAGGAGAAGTTCGCCGACCTCCCGTACATCGTCGTCGTGATCGACGAGCTGGCCGACCTGATGCTGGTGTCCCCGCGCGACGTGGAGGACACGATCGTCCGCATCGCCCAGATGGCCAGGGCCGTCGGCATCCACCTGGTCGTGGCCACGCAGCGGCCGTCGGTCGACGTCGTCACCGGCCTGATCAAGGCGAACATCCCTTCCCGGATCGCGCTGATGACGTCGTCCCAGGCGGATTCGCGCGTCATCCTCGACATGAACGGCGCCGAGAAGCTGGTCGGGCACGGCGACATGTTGTACGCGCCGTCGAGCGCGTCGAAGCCGACGCGCCTGCAGGCCGCGTGGGTCACGGAGAAAGAGATCCAGTCGGTGTGCGAGTGGATTCGAGCCCAGCGCGAGCCGGAGTACGCGGCGAGCGTCGAGGGCTTGGGCCGGCCACCGATGGAAGGCGAGAACGACCTCTCCGCCGGCGACGAGCTCCTGGAGCAGGCCGCGGAGCTCGTGATCCGGTCGCAGCTCGGCTCGACGTCCATGCTCCAGCGAAAGCTGAAGGTGGGGTTCGCCCGCGCCGGCCGGCTGATGGACCTGATGGAGGAGCGCGGGATCGTGGGCCCCTCGCAGGGCTCGCGGGCGCGTGACGTCCTGGTCACGTGGGACGAGTGGGAGGAGTCCCGCTCCTCCCGCACCACCTAAGCTCGAGGTCGATGGCCCCACCCTTCGCGCAGCTCGACTTCCTGTATTGCCCGAGCCAGGACGTCGCTGCCGAGGCGAGGTACTTCACCGAGATCCTGGGTGGCGAGCTGGTCTTCGCCATCGAGTCCGAGGGGACCAGGGTCGCGGCGGTCCGGCTGACCGCCGGCCCGCCGCTCCTCCTGCTGGCCGATCACGTGGAGGGCGAGCGGCCGATCCTGATCTTTCGAGTGGACGATCTGACGGCCGCGCTGGCCGAGCTGGAGGCCAGAGGATGGCAGCGGGCGGCGACCTTGGAGATCCCGCACGGGCCCTGCAGTTCGTTCCGCACGGAGGGAGGGCACCGGGTTGCCCTGTACCAGCTCACCCGGCCGGAGGTCGCGGCCCACTTCGAGGGCCGCCACGACTTCTGACCACGGGTCTCCCGGCCACCTGACGGACTCCGCCCTCCGGAAGGCCACTGCCTATACTCCCAGGCCACAGGGGCGGATCCAGGGGGACGTGTGCAGCGATCGACGATCGGCGTGGGCCCGGCGCTTCGCAGGGCCCGCGTGGCCCGCGGCGTGACCCTCGACGAGGCCAGCCGCGACACGAGGATCCGCCGCGAGTCCCTGGTAGCCCTGGAGGAGGAGGACTTCGATCGCCTCCTGGGCGACGTGTACGTCCGGGGCTCGATCCGCTCGTACGCAACGTACCTCGGCCTCCCGTCCGACCAGATGGTGCATGCCTACGCGCGGTTCGCCGCGGCGCCGTCGGATGCGCCGATGCCGACGGGACCGCCCGCACCCGAGAACCCCATCGGCGCGCCTCGCCGTCGCGACAGCCACCGCCTGTTCGTGATGATCGCGGCGACGCTGCTGATCCTGGCGGCGTCGTTCGGGATCATCTCCACGAGGGCCTCCGCCCCGCCCCCGGCCGACCTTTCCTCCGAAACGCCGGGCCTGGCGGGGTTGGGTCCAGGGATCGTGGCATTGGTGGCGGCCGGGCAACCCGTCGAGGTCACCGTGACGATCGATGCCGGGCAAGCGCAGACCTTCTCGCTGGAGCCCGGCGAGAGCCGGTCCTTCGAGGCGGATCTCTCGCTCACGATCCGGCTGGACCACGGCGCCAGCGCCCATGTGACCGTGAACGGCGACGACAAGGGCTTCCCGGGAAGGCGCAACCGTCCCTGGCGCGAGACGTACAGCTACGGGAACGCCGCCCCGCCGCCGTCGCCGGCGGCGTGACCGCGGGCGAGCGGAAGCCCGCGACGAGCCGGTGAGGGCCGAGGTCGTCGGGGTAGGAACCGAGCTGCTGCTCGGACAGATCCCCAACACGAACGCCCAGTGGATCTCCGAGCGCCTGGCGGAGATCGGGGTCGACGTCCTGCATCACCAGGTGGTCGGGGACAACCCGGAGCGGATCGAGGAGGCGCTTCGGCATGCGATCTCGCACGCTGACGTGGCGATCGTGACGGGCGGCCTGGGACCGACGCAGGACGACATCACGCGCCAAGCCGTCGCGGTGGTGGCGGGAGCCAGGATGCTCCGCCGTCCCGAGCTCGAGGAGATGATCCGGGAAAAGTTCGCTCGGGCGACACGGCAGATGCCCCAGTCGAACCTCGTCCAGGCGGACGTGCCGGAGGGTGCTCGCGTGATCCTTCCCGAGCGGGGGACCGCGCCGGGCCTTGCCGTCGAGATCGAGGGCACGCTCCTGTACGCGCTCCCGGGTGTGCCCGCGGAGATGCGGGAGATGATGGAGGAGACCGTGCTGCCGGAGCTGGCATCGCTGGCCGGGCCGGCCTCGATCGCGTCGCGCATCATCCGGTGTGTCGGGATCCCGGAATCGCGCGTCGCGGAGCTGACCGACGACCTGTTCCAGGCTTCCGCCAATCCCACCGTCGCGTACCTGGCCGGGGGTGGAGAGGTGAAGGTCCGGTTCACGGCGAAAGCGAGCAGTCGCGAGGACGCCGAGGCACTGCTCGAGCCACTGGTGGAGGAGGTGGTCCGGCGGATCGGGGACCACGTGTTCACGACGACGGACGAGGAGCTGGAGGAGACGGTGGGCCGGTTGCTGCGTGACGCGGGGAAGACGCTCGCATGCGCCGAATCGCTGACGGGCGGCGAGCTCGGCGCTCGCATCACGTCGGTGCCGGGAGCCTCCGAGTACTTCCTCGGTTCCGCGGTGTGCTACTCGCCCATGGCCAAGCGAACGATCCTCGGCGTCTCGCAGGAGACCATCGATGGACCGGGAGTGGTCAGCGCGGAGTGCGCCCGCGAGATGGCGTGGGGCGCGCGTCGGCTGTTCGGCGCCGACATCGCCGTCGCGTTGACGGGAGCGGCCGGACCGCAGCCCCACGGCGGAGCCGAGCCCGGCCAGATCTGGGCGGCCCTGGAGGCCGAGGGCGTGTCGCACCAGCGTGGCCTGCGCTCGCCGGGCGATCGCGACCTCGTGCGGCGGTGGGCCGAGCAGGCCGGCCTTGACCTGGTCCGCCGCCATCTCCAGGGGAAACTCTTGCCCGACGACCATCGGCAGGCCTGATGGCGCGGGACCGGGCGTCGCGACCCGAGGCCAAGCCCCTCCGGCTCTTCGTTGCGGTGGACGTTCCCGAAGGGGTCCGTGACCGGGTTCAGGACGCGGTCGGGCCCTGGCGCGAGCGCCTCTCCCGGGCGAGGTGGGTGCCGAAGCAGAACCAGCACGTGACCCTGAAGTTCCTCGGCTCGACGTGGCCTCGGCTGGTGGGATGGGTCACCGAGACCGTGGAGGCGGTCGCCCGCCGGAGCGAGCCGTTCGAGACCAGGGTCACCGGGCTCGGCGCGTTCCCGTCGGCGCGCCGAGCCCGGGTGCTGTGGGCCGGCCTGGACGATCCGGCCGGTGGCCTGGCTTCACTTGCCGCCGACCTCGAGGGGGCGCTGGCCAAGGAGTTCGAGCCGGAGAAGCGGGCCTTCACGGCGCATCTCACCGTGGCCAGGTTCGATCCGCCGGTCCCGTTCGACGGGGAGGAGATCGCGGCCGCGGACGTCGTCTCGGAGCCGTTCCCCGTCGATCGGTTGGTGCTGTACCGGAGCCACCTGCGACGTCCCGCGCCGGTCTACGAGCCCATCGGGGATTTCCCGTTGGGGAGCCCAGGTGATTGACCTCGAACATACGTTCGGGTAGGGTCCGGAGTTGCAGGTTCCGAATGACAGAGGTGTAATCCGTGTCAGACCCGCGCGCTACCGTCCGCCCCGACATCGGGGAAGAGCTCACTGGGGCCGTCCGTCGGTGGGCGAGGGGTCAGAAGGAGGCTTCGCGGATGGACCGGGAAAAGATGCTCGACGTGGCGCTCACGCAGATCGAGAAGCAGTACGGCAAGGGGGCGGTGATGCGCCTCGGCGAGCATCCCGCCGGCCAGGGCATCTCGGTCATCCCCAGCGGGTCCATCGCCCTGGACATGGCCCTCGTCGTGGGCGGCATCCCCCGAGGCCGCATCGTGGAGGTCTTCGGTCCGGAAGGGTCGGGCAAGACCACCGTGTGTCTCCACATCATCGCCGAAGCCCAGAGGATGGGGGGGATCGCGGCCTTCGTCGACGCCGAGCATGCGCTCGATCCGACGTACGCACACCGGCTGGGGGTGAACATCGACGAGCTCCTGGTGTCTCAGCCGGACTCGGGCGAGCAGGCGCTGGAGATCGCCGACCTGCTGGTGCGCTCCGGGGCCATGGACCTCGTGGTCATCGACTCGGTGGCGGCGCTCGTGCCCCGGGCCGAGATCGAGGGCGAGATGGGCGATTCCCACGTCGGCCTGCAAGCTCGGCTCATGTCGCAGGCCATGCGGAAGCTCGCCGGCTCCCTGTCGCGGTTCGACACCACCGCGATCTTCATCAACCAGCTCCGCGAGAAGATCGGCGTGATGTTCGGCAACCCCGAGACCACGCCGGGCGGACGGGCGCTCAAGTTCTACTCGTCGATCCGACTCGACGTTCGCAAGATCGAGAACCTGAAGGACGGAACCGAGGTGGTCGGTTCCCGCACCCGGGTGAAGGTGGTGAAGAACAAGGTCGCCCCGCCGTTCCGGCAGTGCGAGTTCGACATCATCTACGGACAGGGCATCTCCAAGGAGGGGAGCCTCCTCGACGTCGGCGTGGACCTGGAGATCGTGAAGAAGAGCGGCGCCTGGTTCACCTACGAGGGCGACCAGCTCGGCCAGGGCCGGGAGAACTCGCGCCAGTTCCTGTCCGAGCACCCCGACATGGCTCGCGAGATCGAGCGGAGGATCCGAGAGGCCGTCGGCCTCACCGCCTTCGGCGACGGCGACGGGGACGGCAACGCGCCGGTCACGGTCGTCCCCGACGCCGTGGTGATCGAGGAGCCGCCGCCTTCTTCCAAGTCCAAGGCCAAGGAGAAGGAGCGCGAGGCGCAGCCCGCGCCGGCGTCCTAGGGATCGCGATGCAGCAACGATCGCGAACGGGCCGGCCGAAGCGCCCGCTCTCGTGCCACGATCGGGCCCTGCGGCTCCTGGCCTCGAGGCCCCGCTCGCGGCGAGAGCTCGAGACCAGGCTTCGCTCGGCCGGCTTCGACCGGGAGATCGTGGCAGAGGAGCTGGCCCGCCTGGAAGAGGTCGGGCTGCTCGACGACGAGCGGTTCGCCCGGGAGTTCGCCGAGCATTCGCTCGGCCGAAAACTGTCGGGCCGGCGCGCTGTGGCGTCCTCGCTCGCCGCCAAGGGGGTGGCTCGCCCGATGATCGAGCGGGCCCTCCAGGACGTCGAGGTCGACGAGGATGCCCGGGCCGACGAGCTGGCCCGGGCTAGGGCTTCACGGCTGCAGGGCCTGGCCCCGGAGGTGGCCTACCGCCGCCTCGTCTCCTTCCTGGCCCGGCGGGGCTACCAGGGGACGGTGGCCAGGCGGGCCGCAGCCTCGGCGCTCCGGCCGCAGACGGGGGCCGAAGGGCCATCCGAGGCGTAGCCCCGGCGAAACCCTTGCGTCTCACGCCGCCACGCCGTAGATTGTGCATTTGAGAGGCTCCTTCAGGAAAACGATCTGTTCGACTTGTGCCTGACACCGTGACCAACACGAAACGCGACGAAGGATTCCGGCTAGGGGGGCGTGAGGGACCCGAGGGTTCCCCGGCGCCCTAGCTTCGCATCATTCGGACGCACGGCCGAACAGAGGCCTGACCGGCCTCTGCTCGGCTTTTCCTATATCTGGAGGCAATCGAGATGGGATCCGCATTCGCAGTCGTAGTGGTCCTGCTGGCCGGCGTGGTGCTGGGCTTCCTGATCCGGGCGGCGTTCGCCCAGACCAAGGCCCTGAGCGCGGAGTCGCGAGCCCAGAAGGTGATCCTCGAGGCCGAGCGGGAGGCGGAGAAGCTCACCCGCGAGGCCCTCGGGGAGGTCAAGGACGAGATCGGTGGCATGCGGCGGGAAGCGGAGCAGGAGGTCCGTTCCCGGCGCGAGGAGATGAAGCGTTCGGAGCAGCGCCTCACTCAGAAGGAGGAGGCGATCGAGAAGAAGCTCTCGGACGTGGAGACGCGGTCGACGGAGATGGACGACCGTGACAAGAAGCTCCAGAAGGTGCGCCAGCAGTTGGAGCAGGCGGCCGAGCAACACCGCCAGCAGCTGGAGGCCGTGGCCCGGATGACCTCGCAGGAAGCGAGGGAGGCTCTGGTCACGCAGGTCGTCGATGAGGCCAAGCGCCAGGCCATGGCCACCGTCCGGGAGATCGAGAACCACGCGCGGGAGGAGGGCGAGGAGCGGGCGCGAAAGATCGTCACGATCGCCATCCAGCGCGTCGCCTCGGAGCAGACCGCTGAGTCGACCGTCTCGGTGTTCTCCCTCCCCTCGGAGGACATGAAGGGCCGGATCATCGGCCGCGAGGGCCGGAACATCCGGGCGTTCGAGTCGGTGACCGGGGTGAACCTCATCATCGACGACACGCCCGAAGCCGTCGTGCTGTCCTGCTTCGACCCCGTCCGGCGGGAGACGGCGCGCATGACGCTGGAGAAGCTCGTGTCCGACGGCCGGATCCACCCAGCCCGGATCGAGGAGACTTACGAGCGATCGAAGAAGGAGATCGACGAGCAGATCAAGCGGGCCGGCGAGGAGGCGGTGTTGGAGGTCGGGGTGACCGACATGCATCCGGAGCTGGTGAAGCTCCTCGGCCGGCTGCAGTTCCGGACCTCCTACGGCCAGAACGTCCTGAAGCATCTGGTCGAGTCGGCCCACATCGCCGGCTCCATCGCCGCCGAGCTCGGCTTGGACCAGCGGGTCCCCAAGCGTGGCGCGCTCCTCCACGACATCGGCAAGGCGGTGACCCACGAGGTCGAGGGATCCCACGCCATCATCGGCGCCGAAATCGCCCGCCGGCTGCGGGAGGCGCCCGAGGTCGTGCACTGCATCGAGTCCCACCACGGCGAGGTGGAGCAGCGAACGATCGAGGCCGTCCTGGCCCAGATCGCCGACGGCATCTCGGGTGGGCGGCCCGGAGCCCGCCGGGAGAGCCTGGAGACCTACATCAAGCGCCTGGAGCGGCTGGAGGAGATCTGCTCCTCGTACCCGGGGGTGGAGAAGACCTACGCGATGCAGGCCGGCCGGGAGGTCCGGGTGATGGTCAAGCCCGGCGACATCGACGACCTCCAGGCCCAGGTGATGGCCCGCGACATCGCCAAGCAGGTCGAGGAGGAGCTCCAGTATCCCGGCCAGATCAAGATCACCGTGGTGCGCGAGACCCGGGCGGTCGAGTTCGCGCGGTGAACGGCGGTCCCGGCCCCGCGAGGGGTAGCCTGGGGTGGCCATGAGCGGCCGGTACCTGATCCGCACCTTCGGGTGCCAGATGAACGAGCACGACTCCGAGCGGATCGCCGGCCTGCTCGAGTCCGACGGCTACGTCCGGGCCGAGGACGCCGCGCAAGCCCAGGTGGTCGTGTTCAACACGTGCGCGGTGCGGGAGAATGCCGACAACCGGCTGTACGGCAACCTCGGGCACCTGCGACCGCTGAAGCAGGCGAACCCGCGCCTTCGGATCGTGGTGGCGGGGTGCTTGGCCCAGAAGGACCAGGGACAGATCCAGGAGCGGGCCCCGTGGGTCGACGTCGTGGTCGGTACCCACGCGTTGCCCGGATTGCTCGAGCTCCTGCGGCGGGCCGAGGCCGAGGGTCCCCAGATGGACGTCCGGGAGTTCACCGAGGTGTTCCCGAGCGCGCTCCCGGCCCGCCGCGAGGTGGCCCATCACGCGTGGGTGTCGATCGCCATGGGGTGCGACAACCACTGCACGTTCTGCATCGTGCCGCTGGTCCGTGGGCCGCAGCTGTCGCGAGAGATCGGCGACGTCCTGGCCGAGGTCAAGGGCCTGGCCCGTCGCGGCGTCGTCGAGGTCACGCTCCTCGGCCAGAACGTCAACACCTATGGGCGGGACCTCACGGTTCCCGGCTCCAGCAGGAAGCCGCTGTTCGCCACCCTGCTCAGGGCCGTCAACCACGTCGACGGGATCCGCCGCATCCGGTTCACCAGCCCCCATCCGCACGACTTCACCCCCGACGTCGTCGAGGCCATGGCGGAGTGCGACAAGGTGTGCGAGCACATCCACTTCCCGCTCCAGTCCGGTTCGGACAGGATCCTGCGGGCCATGCAGCGTTCCTATCGGAGCGAGCGATACCTCTCGTGGCTGGATCGGATCCGTGACGCGATCCCCGGCGTGGCCGTCACCACCGACATCATCGTGGGCTTTCCGGGGGAGACCGAGGAGGATTTCGGCGGAACCCTCGACGTGGTCCGTGCCGCCCGGTTCGACCAGGCCTTCACGTTCCAGTACTCGCCCAGGCCGGGGACCCCGGCCGGCACCATGCCGGACCAGATCCCGAAGCAGGTCGTGCAGGACCGGTTCGATCGGCTCGTCGGGTTGCAGGAGTCGATCTCCCTCGAGAGCATGCGCGCGACCGTCGGTCGCACGTTCGAGGTCCTGGTGGAGGGGGTCGGCCGAAAGGGCGGCGTCCAGGGTCGGACCCGGACCAACAAGGTGGTGCACCTGCCGGGGACGATCGCTCCCGGGACGTTCCTGGACGCTCGGATCGTCGATGCCCACCCCCACCACCTGAACGGCAAAGTGATCCGCGTGGCGGAGTCCGCGGCGGCGGGCTCGTCCCGCGAGCCCGCCGCCGCCCACTGATGTCCGGCGCGCGGCCGTTCCTCGCGCTGGTCGGGCCGACCGCTTCCGGCAAGAGCGAGGCGGCCGTCGTCCTCGCCGCGCGACTGGGGGCCGAGATCGTCTCGGTGGACTCCATGTTGGTGTACCGGGGGATGGACGTGGGGACGGCGAAGCCCACCCCGGCGGACCGGGCCCGGGTCCCGCACCACCTCGTGGACGTGGCCGAGCCCGAGGAGCCGTTCTCGGTGGCCCGGTACCAGCAGCTCGCCCGGGCCGTCGTGGAGCGCCTCGAGGAGGGGTCCCGCCGGGCGCTGCTGGTCGGCGGCTCCGGCCTGTACTTCCGGGCCATCGTCGACGACCTGGAGTTCCCCGGGACGGACGCGGCCGCCCGCGACGAGCTCCAGGCAGAGGCCGACGTCATCGGGCCGGATCGCCTGCACGGGCGCCTGGCCGAGCTCGATCCGGTCGCCGCCGGACGGATCGAGCCGTCGAACGTCCGGCGAACCGTTCGGGCGCTCGAGGTTGCCGCGGTCACCGGCCGCCCCTTCTCGAGCTTCGCGGACCGGTGGGAGCGCTACCCGCACGATCGGGTTCGGGCCGGGGGGATCGACGTGCCGCGTGACGCGTTGGCACGCCGCATCGAGGCTCGCGTCCTGGCGATGATCGACGGCGGGCTCCTCGACGAGGTCCGCGTCCTGCTCGACGGGGGACTGTTCGGGTGGCTCACCGCCAGCCGGGCCATCGGGTACGCTGAGTTCGCGCGGCACCTCCGGGGCGAGATCACCCTCGCGGAGGCCACGGCGGAGACGGTGAGGCGGACGAGGGAACTGGCGCGACGCCAGATGGTCTGGTTCCGACGAGACCCCCGGATCCGGTGGTTCACCGCAGACGAGCGCGGTGCGATCGACCTGGTGGACGAGCTGACGGAGTATCTCCAAGGTGACTGAGCTTCGGGTGTGGAAGTACCACGGCACCGGCAACGACTTCGTCATGCTCGAGGACCTCGACGACGAACGTCCACTCTCCTCCGGGCTCGTCGCGGCGCTGTGCCACCGCCGGTTCGGTGTCGGGGCCGACGGCGTGATCCGCGTGACCCGCAACGTCGAGGGCGCCGGCCACTCTTTCTTCATGGATTACTGGAACGCCGACGGCAGCGTGGCCGAGATGTGCGGCAACGGCGTGCGGTGCCTGGCCAAGTTGGTGTACGAGCGGGGCCACACGCGCCAGACCGAGCTCGACATCGGGACCCGCGATGGCGTGAAGCACGTCTCGCTCGATGTTGCGGACGGCGCGGTTCGATCGGTGACGGTCGGGATGGGGCCGCCGGCCTTCGCCCGCTCCCAGATCCCGATGCTGGGCCCGGCCGACGAGCCGTTCCTGGCCGAGCCGTTCGAGGTCCTGGGCCACACGTTCAAGGCCAGCGCGGTGTCGATGGGGAACCCTCACCTCGTCCTGTTCGTGGACGACGACCCGGCCCGCTCGGACGTGGCCCGGATCGGGCCGGCGGTCGAGAACGACGCCATGTTCCCCGAGAAGGCGAACGTGGAGTTCGTCGCGGTGGCCGGCGACGGGCTGAGCGTGCGCGTGTGGGAGCGAGGCGTGGGGGAGACCATGGCCTGCGGGACGGGGGCCTGCGCCGCGGTCGTGGCAGCAAACGAGGCGGGCCTCGTCCCGGTTCGTTCGCAGGTCCGGTTCCCCGGAGGCGCCGTGACCGTCGAGCGCACCGCCGACGACGTACTGCTGACCGGACCTGCCGAGCGGGTGTTCGAAGCCGTGCTCGACGATGCCTGGCTTTCCTCGCGAGGGTTGGCGTGAGGGTCGCCCGGCGGATCGAGTCGCTGCCCCCGTACCTGTTCGCGACCCTCGACGGCAAGCTGGAGGCCAAGCGGGCCGAGGGGATCGACGTCATCTCCCTCGGCGTCGGCGATCCCGACCTGCCGACCCCGCCGCACGTCGTGGCGGCCATGCAGGAGGCCGTGCGCGATCCCGCGACCCACCGATACCCTTCGTACTGGGGCAGCATCGAGTTCCGGGAGGCCGTGGGGGCCTGGTATCGGACGCGGTTCGGAGTGGAACTCGATCCGTCGACCGAGGTGCTCGCCCTCATCGGCTCCAAGGAGGGCCTCGGCCACCTGCCGATGGCATTCGTGGACCCGGGCGACGAGACGCTCGTCCCCGATCCCGGCTATCCGGTCTACGACGTGTCGACCCGCCTGGCGGGCGGCACGCCGGTGCCGCTCCCGCTGCTTTCGGAGGAGGGCTATCAGCCCGACCTCGACGGGGCGCCGGTCTCGGGTCGGACCAAGATGCTGTGGCTGAACTACCCGAGCAACCCCACCGCCGCCGTGGCCGACGGGGCCACCTTCGAGCGGGCCGTGGCCTTCGCTCGCTGGCACGAGCTGCTGCTCGTGCACGACGCCGCGTACTCGGAGATCACGTTCGACGGCTACGTGGCGCCGTCCATCCTCCAGGTCCCCGGGGCCAAGGACGTCGCGATCGAGTTCGGCTCGACGTCGAAGTTCTACAACATGACCGGGTGGAGGATCGGATGGTGCGCGGGAAGCGCGGAGGCCATCCGGGCCCTGTCGGTCGTGAAGACGAATCTGGACTCGGGCCAGTTCACGGCGATCCAGCGCGCTGCCATCGCCGCGCTCACCGGGCCGCAGGACCACCTCGACGAGCTCCGCGCCGTGTACCAGCGGAGGCGCGACGTGGTCGTCGGCACGCTGAACTCGCTCGGATGGTCCCTCAAGCCACCGCTCGGGTCGGTCTACGTGTGGGCGCCGACGCCCGACGGCACGTCCTCGGTCGACTTCGCCGACATGCTCCTCGACCGAGCCGGGGTGTTCGTGGCCCCGGGCAACGGATACGGGGAGCGCGGTGAGGGCTACATTCGGTTCTCGCTGACCGCGCCGGACGACCGGCTGGCCGAGGCCATGGACCGCCTCGCCCGGGTGCTCGGCTGATGGCCCAGCGGAACGGGAAGCGGCGCCGGACGACCGTCCTGGAGTCGCCCCTTTCGGCGACATGGACGCCGAGGGTCCGTGAGCGGGCCGTGCTGGTCGGAGTGGGACACGGGATCGACCCATCGGATCTCGACGAGCTGGCGGCGCTGGCCGACTCGGCGGGCGCGGAGCCGGTCTCGCGCATCGTCCAGACCCGGTCCGACCCCGATCCGGCGACGTTCGTGGGCAAGGGCAAGCTCGAGGAGATCCACCGGGCCGTCCACTCGACCGGGGCAGACGCCGTGATCCTGGACGACGAGCTCACGCCGGGCCAGCTCCGGAACCT
>VAYX01000180.1 GCA_005885325.1 Actinomycetota bacterium | reverse complement strand
CGGGTTCATGACCCCGAAATGGATCCGTTCGCTGACCCTTGCCAGCACGTGGTCGAAGCCCGACGGACAGGTGCCTCCGACCGCGTAGACGAGGTCGGAAGGCTCGAGTCCCACCCCATCCCAGCAGTTGGGCAGGTCGACGACGCCGACGACACCATCGACGAATCGGTATTGCGCCCACGGCCCGCAGTCGTACGGTGCGTCCATCTTCGGCGTCTTCACCGAGACCGTCTCCCCGCAGTACCAGAACACGTGAGGGTTCTCTTCCGCCGACAGGGCATCCTTGTTGCCCCCGATCACCTTCAGGTCCTGGGGGATCGTTTCGACTTCGACGTCCTTCACCCCCAGGTAGTAGATCCGCATCACGGGCGGCTTGATGGTCATGCCCCGCACGGAGGCCGTGGGGGACCAGTATCCGGCGGTGTCGCTCGGGATCCGGCAGTTCGTGGTTCCAGCGAGCATCGACGCCTCAGTCGAGTTTGCATTCGTCGTCTTGTTGCCGAAGAAGTCGTGCATGTGCGATGCGCCGGGCTGGCCCGGAAAGACGATGGGGTCGTCCATGGCCGCGTGAGAGAAGCGGCACCGCACCCAGAACTGCCCCGCGGGATCATCCGCGACTGCCCGCGATGGGACGAGCGCCGCGAGGAGGGCGAGCACCGCGATCGAGGCGAGATGGCGAGAACGCGGTCCGATCGGATTCCTTCGCACGGCACCCCCTCCGATCAGGTCCTCGTCGATCAGGCGGCCGCCGGGCGCCGGATCACGGACCTGGTCAGCATAGAGAAGGCTCCGACGGTGGCAAGCATCCCCGCCGGGTCTCGGTACGATCGCCGGGATGAACCGACCGATCATGGCGGCGCTGGCCCTCGTGGCGTGCACGGCGCTCCTCGCTCCCGGGTCTGGGGCCCTGGGTTCAGAGGCTCGGCACGCCGCTCGGCCCGTCGACGCGTCCTCCCTGAAGCCCGCCATCGTGTGGAAGAGGATCCCGTTCGGCACCAAGCGCAAGCGGCAGATGGCGGCCTACTCGAAGCGGCACTACGGCGAGCGAACCTGGGAGCTCACCGACCCCCACGTCGTGGTGGAGCACTACACGGACGGCCCGTCGTTCTCGAGTGCGTGGAACACGTTCGCGGCGAACAGTTTGCATCTGGGCGAGATGCCCGGCGTCTGTTCGCATTTCATCGTCGACACGGACGGCACCATCTACCAGCTCGTCAACATGGGGATCCGATGCCGGCACGCCATCGGGATGAACTGGACGGCCATCGGCATCGAGATGGTGGGGACGAGCGATGGGCAGATCCTGAATCGCAGGCCCCAGCTTCGTGCCGCGCTCGCCTTGACGTTGTGGCTGCTGGCCAAGTTCGGCATCGAGGTCCGGAACGTGATCGGGCACGCGGAGACCCTGATGAGCCCGTATCACCGCGAGCTGTATCCGTCCTGGCAATGCCTGACCCACAGCGACTGGCAGCACGCGGACATGCGGATCTTCCGGCGGAAGCTGAAGCGTATGGCCACCCAGGCCGGGGTGCCGATCGGCCCTCGGCCGCAATGGGTCGATTCGAACTGCTGAGTGCAGAACGAAGCCCCGGGACGCACGGTGCGTCCCGGGGCTCCCCGCTGATGAGACAGCTCGTCAGGCGGTGGTGCCGGTCTGCTTGGCCTTCTGCTCCATCTGGTCGCCGACCTGCTCGACGCGCTCGCCCGTCTTCTGGATCGTGCGGCCGGTGTGCTCGACCACGTCGCCCAGCCTGTATCCGGCCTCGGTTGCCTTCTCTGTGGTCCGAGCGGCCATCTGGTCCATCTGACCGCGCATCTCGTTCATCCACCCCTTGACCCGCTGGAAGGCGCCGGTCCTGGTGCCGACGGCGTAGATCGCACCCGCCGCGAGGAGCAGCCGGAACACGCGGAACCGGCGCTTCTTGGGCTCATCCATGGTGAACTGGGCCTTCTCCAACAGGTCCAGGACGCGCTGGCGCTCCGAGCGGGTCTCCTCGAGCTCATCGCGAAGCACGCGGTTCTCCGCCTTCAGCTGGTCGTTCTGGGACTCCGCCCGATCGGCCTTCATCTCCGTCATGCGCTGTCGTGCCCCGGTGCGCATGCGTTCCATCCGGCCGGTGATGTCCATGATCGACCTCCTTACGAGACGTCCCGAACCTAGCCTACCTACCCAGTCGGGCTTCCTTCTACCCCCTCGGGGTGAACCCGGTTGGGCACGAGACTACGAGGGGTTGGGGCGGGGGCCTCGTTTCCCCAGGCTGGGGCACGGGTACATGACGCTGACGAGCCGAGAGATACGCGGGAGACGAGATGCCCGACGAGCTGAGCGAGATCCCAGATCACGAACGCAAGCACAGGCAACCCACATTCGATCGGTTCGCCACCCTGGCCGCCCGATGGATGGGTCACGGCCTCACGTTTGGGGTCGCCGTCCTGGTGACGCTGGGCTGGGCCCTCTCCGGACCCATCTTCCATTTCTCCAATGCTTGGCAGCTCATCATCAATACGACCACCACGGTCCTCACCTTCCTCATGGTCTTCCTCATCCAGAACACGCTGAACCGGGATTCGGCCGCGATCCACGTGAAGCTGGATGAGCTCGTCCGCGTCACGGAACAAGCCCGGGATCAGCTGATCGGAGTCGAGAACCTCGGTGATGAGGACCTCCAACGGCTCCGTCACGCCGAGCAGGATGGTGCGGGCACGGCGGTCTCGAACGACCGGCCCCCCAGGTAGGCCGGGTTCCGAATCCCTGCGTAGCCGCGACGCCATCCCGGACTGGTCACCATCACCTTCGTCATCGTCGGGATGGGCCGGCAGTCGCGCCGCCGAGCTCTGCGAGCCGCCGCTCGAGCAGGCGCCGCTCGGCGTCATCGTGGACCAGTGTCAGCGCTCGACGGTAGGCATCACGGGCCTCTTCCGTTCGGCCGAGTCGCCGCAGCAGCTCACCCCGTGTCGAGTGCAGGTAGCGGTAGTCCTCCAGTGGGAGGCGGTCGGCGATCTCGAGGCCCGCCTGGGGACCCTGCGCCTCGGCGACGGCGATCGCTCGGTTCAGCTCCACAACCGGGGAGCCGGTGAGGCGGGACAGCTCGCCGTAGAGGGCGGCGATCTGTGGCCAATCGCGTGGCTGATCGGCATGCAGGGATGCGATCGCGGCCTGCACCAGGTAGGGGCCACGGCCGAGCAGCGCGAGGGCACGGTCGAGCGCCGTCCGACCGTCGGCGACCTCCGCGGTATCCAGGAGCGAGGGGTCCTGGTCGGCGAGAAGCACGAGCTCGCCGTCGCGGACCCGCGACTCCCGGCGCGCGTCCAGCAACAGCATCAGAGCCAGCAGCCCTTGCACCTCCGACTCATCGGGCATGAGCTCGGCGAGCGCACGCCCCAGCCGGATCGCCCCGGCCGCCAGGTCGCCCCGGCCACCGTAGCCCTCGTTGAAGATCAGATAGACCACCGCGAGCACGGCGACGAGCCGATCGGGCAGCAGGTGCGCGGGAGGCACGCGGAACGGGATGCCTGCAGCCTTGATCTTGCGCTTCGCCCGCACCAGCCGCTGGGCCATCGTCGGCTCCGGGACGAGGAAGGCACGGGCGATCTCGCCGGTGGTCAGGCCGCCGAGCGTCCGCAAGGTGAGAGCGACCTGCGCCTCGGTGGCCAGCGCGGGATAGCAACACGTGAAGATGAGCTCGAGTCGCTCGTCGGGAAACGTCGTCGCGTTCATCGTGTCCTGTGCCTCCTCAGGCACCTGGAGCAGGCGCGTCTTCGCGGCAAGGGTGCGATCGCGCCGGATGCGGTTGATGGCTCGGTTGCGAGCCGTCGTCACCAGCCAAGCGCCCGGATGGGCGGGGACCCCGTCTCGCGGCCAGCGCTCCGCGGCGATCGCGAATGCCTCCTGCGCGGCTTCCTCGGCGAGGTCGAAGTCGCCGAGGAAGCCGATCAGCGCCGCGAGAACACGTCCCCACTGGTCGCGGAAGACCT
>VAYX01000179.1 GCA_005885325.1 Actinomycetota bacterium | reverse complement strand
CGGCGTGGCACACTTGACGGACAGTCTCGGCCGGAAGGAAGCACGATGGACATCCCGCAGGAACGAAAGGTCCTCACCGAGATCCCCGGTCCGAAGTCCCGCGAGTGGTTCGAGCGCCGGAAGGCCGCCGTCCCCCAGGCCGTGTTCAACGTCCATCCCATCGTCACGGCCCGGGCCTCGGGCTCGATCATCGAGGACGTCGACGGCAACCGGCTGATCGACTTCGCCACGGGCATCTCGGTCCTGAACGTCGGCCACACGCCACCCGAGGTGGTGGCGGCGGCGCAGAAGCAACTGGAGCTCGACACGCACACGTGCTTCCACGTGACGGCGAACGAGCCCTACATCGAGCTCGCCGAGCGGCTGAACGCGTTGGCGCCCGGGGAGTTCGACAAGCGGACGATGTTCGCGAACTCCGGGGCTGAGGCTGTGGAGAACGCGGTGAAGATCGCCCGCAAGGCGACGGGAAGGCCTGCCGTGGTCACGTTCGACCACGCGTTCCACGGGCGGACGCTCCTGGCCATGTCGCTCACGGCCAAGGTGATGCCGTACAAGCAGGGCATGGGGCCGTTCGCCCCCGAGATCTACCGGTTGCCCTTCGCCTACGCGTACCGGTGGCCGAGCGGCCCGGAGCACTGCGCCGAGGAGGCCCTGGCCTACGCGAGGGATGAGATGCACAAGCAGATCGGCGAGGAGAACATCGCCGCGGTCATCGTGGAGCCGATCCAGGGCGAGGGCGGGTTCATCGTGCCGGCGCCGGGGTTCCTGACCGGCCTTGCCGACCTGTGCCGGGAGCACGGGATCGTGTTCATCTCCGATGAGATCCAGAGCGGCATGGGCCGGGCCGGCCGGTGGTTCGCCATCGAGGACGAGGGCATCGTGCCCGACATCGTGATCACCGCGAAGTCGCTCGGGAGCGGCATGCCCATCTCGGCGGTGACCGGACGCGCCGAGCTCATGGAGGCGGTCCACGTGGGCGGCCTGGGCGGCACGTACGGCGGCAATCCGGTGGCGGCGGCGGCGGCGCTCGCCGTGCTGGAGAAGATCGAGCGGGAGGAGCTGCTGGAGCGGTCCCGGAGGCTCGGAGAGCGCATCCTGGCCCGGCTCCGGGACATGCAGTCCCGGCACCCGCTGATCGGCGACGTCCGGGGCCGGGGGATGATGACGGCGGTCGAGCTCGTGACGGACCGGGAGACCAAGGAGCCCATCGACGGTCCCACCGGCACCGGCATCGTCCAGCGCTGCTTGAGCGAGGGCGTCGTGATCCTCAAAGCCGGCACCTACGACAACGTGATCCGCCTGCTCCCTCCGCTCACGATCGACGAGGGCCTGTTGGACGAGGGCCTCGACGTCGTCGACCAGGCCATCGGAGCGACGTCCAGCTAGGGATGCGGATCCCCGACGAGGCCAGGGACCTGCTGAAGGGCGACGGGCTGGCCACGGTGGTCACCCTCGACCCCGACGGCACGCCCCAGGTCACCGTGGCGTGGGTCGGCCTCGACGGCGACGAGGTGGTCATCGCCACGATGCCCGATCAGCGCAAGCTCCGGAATCTCCGCCGTGACCCCAGGATCGTCGTGACCGTCCACGCCACGACCAGGAACACCGCCGGCCTCACCGAGTACCTGGTGCTGTACGGGCGCGCCCGGATCACCGAGGGCGGGGCACCGGAGCTGCTCCAGGAGCTGGCCCACACCTACATCGGGCCACACGTGAAGTTCCCCCCGATGCCGAACCCACCGCCTGGATTCATCACGCACGTGAAGGTCGAACGGATCGGCGGCGTGGGCCCGTGGAGCCCGGAAACGCCCTAGTAGTCGTCGCGACGGCGCCACCCGCGACGGCCGGCGGCCCGCCCGCCACCACCGTGGAGCCCGAGGTCCAGGAAGAGCCCGATGATCAGGACGACCAGGCCCCACCCCTTCACGCCGTCGAAGGCGTTCTGCGCGATGGCGTACGCGATCGTGGTCGTGGGGAGGAAGAAGAACCCGAGCGTGGGCCAGAACCAATTGCCGTAGGCGCGGCTCAGGTAGTCGGTGAAGATCCACAGGATGAACAGCACGACCCGCGGCGTGAGGAGCCCGAACAGGAAGATCAGGCAGCCCATGCTCCCCCTCCCTCGTTGCCGACCGGGCGATCCTACCGGCTTGCTAAGGTCGAGGCGTGACGGCGGACGGTGAGGAGGGCGGGCGCCGGCGGAGCCGGCGCCCGCCCCTCCGCGGCCTGGCCGTCGACATCACGCCGCTTCGCGTCTCCCGCGACTTCCGCCTGATCTGGACCGGCCTCCTCGTCTCGGAGCTTGGGTCTGAGTTCACGTTGGTGGCCACGTTCGTCCAGGTCCAACGGCTCACGGGCTCGCCCGCGGCGGTCGGCATCATCGGGCTCGTGGGTCTGGTGGCGCTTGTCGGCGGGACCCTGGTCGGCAGCACCATCCTCGACGCCTACGATCGGCGGAAGCTGCTCGTCCTCTCGCAGCTGGGCTACATGGTGGCGTCGGGACTCCTGCTGGCGGGCACGCTCATGGGCCGTCCACCGCTCGCCCTGATCTACGGGGCAGTCGCGCTGATCGCGGCAGTCTCGGCCATCGATGGGCCCACCCGCTCGGCCATGACCCCTCGCCTGGTGGGCCGGGAGCTCCTACCCTCCGCGCTCGCCCTCAGCCAGGTGATCTGGAATGGGACCGCGCTCATCGGACCCGCGCTGGCCGGCATCGTCATCGCTCGCCTCAACCTCTCCTGGGCCTACGGCATCGACCTCGTCACCTATCTTGCGATGCTCGGCGCTGCCTTCGCCATCCGGCCCATGCCGCCCGAGCGGGCGGAGGGCGCACCCACCGGGTGGGGTGCGGTGAAGGAGGGGTTCGCGTACCTCCGCGGCCGCCGAGTACTCCAATCGACGTTCCTCATCGACATCGTCGCCATGGTCTTCGGCATGCCGCGCGCGCTGTTCCCGTTCCTCGCGGCGTCGCAGTTCCATGCGGGTGCGCAGGTCACCGGGCTGCTGTTCTCCACGCCGGCCGTGGGCGCGCTCGCCGGCGCGCTCACGGCGGGGTGGGTGAGCCGGGTTCGCCATCAGGGCCGCGCGGTCATCTACGCGGTCGTCCTGTGGGGCGCCGGAATCGCCGCCTTCGGCCTTGTCGGCGACCACCTGTGGCTCGCGCTCGCGTTCCTGGCCTTCGCCGGCGCCGCGGACGTGATCTCCGCGGTGTTTCGAAGCACGATCCTCCAGCTCTCCGTGCCGGACTCGCTTCGCGGCAGGCTCTCGGGCATCCACATCCTGGTGGTGACCGGGGGGCCGCGCCTGGGCGATCTGGAAGCAGGATTGGTGGCGGCCGCGTTCAGCCCCGCCGTCTCGGTCGTGTCGGGTGGACTCCTCTGCGTCACGGGAACGGCGCTCCTCGCGCTCCTGGTCCCGGAGCTCCGCCGGTATCACGCCGGGGAGGACGCCTGACCTATGCTCGAGTCATGGAGCCCGTCCGGCTCGCGGAGCTGCGGGTCCTGGAGGGCCCGAACGTCTATTTCGCCCGCCCCGCGGTCAAGCTGACGCTGGCCGTGCCCGGATGGCTGGACGCGAGCGAGGCTCGCCTGGCCACGGTGGCGGAGGCGGTGGAGCTGCCGCGGGCCGGAAAGGCCGGCAGGCCGAACAGCGAGCAGCGGCGGAGGTTCACGGCCCGCATCGCATCGCACCTCAGCCACCGGCTGGCGGTGGCGTCGGGGATCCGGTTGGCGGTCCGAGGCCGTCCCGGTCCCGAGCCGGACGAGGTCGTGGTGGCCTTCCCGTGGCGACGGCGCGGCGCGGCGGAAGCCCTCGGCCGCGAGGTCGCCGAGCTCATGGAGGCGCTCCTCGCGACTCGCCGCTCGCCGCGGCGGCTCGTGGAGGAGGCGGCCGCCCGCATCGAAGAGGTGGACCCCGGTCCGCAGCCGTCCGTCCCCGACCCGGACATCCCGGTGATCTCCGTCACCGGGACGAATGGGAAGACCACGACCGTCCGTCTGCTCGCGCACATCGTCCGGACCGCCGGTCGTTCGGTCGCCTACTCCTCCACCGACGGCGTGTACCGGGACGACGAGCTGGTGGAGGCCGGCGACTACTCGGGGTTCGGCGGCGCGGCCATGGCCCTGGCG
>VAYX01000019.1 GCA_005885325.1 Actinomycetota bacterium | reverse complement strand
CCTACGAGCACGGGCTCCTGGTCAAGGGGGCCACGCGGGGAGACGGCCGGGTCGGTGAGGACATCACCGCCAACGTCCGCACGGTTCGCTCGGTGCCCCAGCGGCTCCGGGTCAAGGACCCGCCCCCGGTCCTCGAGGTCCGGGGCGAGATCTACCTGCCCGTGAAGGCGTTCGAGAAGCTGAACCAACAACTGCTCGAAGCGGGCCAGCGCCCATTCGCGAACCCGCGCAACGGCGCGGCGGGGAGCCTTCGACAGAAGGACCCGAAGGTCACGGCGAGCCGGCCCCTGGCCCTGTGGGTGCACAGCTTCGGCTATGCCGGGGGGATCCGGTTCGAATCGCATTCGGGCTTCCTCCAGTGGTGCCGCGACGCCGGGCTGCCGGTCCCGCCGCAGGGGGAGGTGCGGGAGGACCTGGACGGCGTGATCGCCTACATCCAGAAGTGGCAGGAGAACCGGCACAGCGTCGACTGGGAGATCGACGGGGTGGTGGTGAAGGTCGATCAGATCGCTCTCCAGGACGAGCTCGGCGCCACCAGCCACGCCCCCCGCTGGGCAGTGGCCTATAAGTTCCCGCCGGAAGAGCGCACCACCCTCCTCAAGGAGATCGACGTGCACACCGGACGCACCGGGATCGTCACGCCGTTCGCCGTGCTCGAGCCCGTGTTCATCTCGGGCGTGACGGTGACCACGGCAACCCTGCACAACGAGGACGAGGTGAAACGCAAGGACATCCGGGAGGGCGACACCGTGATCGTCCGTCGGGCGGGCGACGTGATCCCCGAGGTGGTCGGCCCGGTCCTGTCGACGCGACCACCGAAGGCGAAGCCCTGGCGGTTCCCGAAGAAATGCCCCTCGTGCGGGACGCCGCTCGCCCGCAAGGAGGGCGAGGCCTACTGGCGATGCCCGAACAAGCGAGGTTGTCCGTCGCAGAACGTCGAGTGGCTGTTCGCGTTCGCCTCGCGCGGCGCCATGGACATCGAGGGCCTGGGCTACAAGACGGGCCTGCTGCTGCTGGACATGGGATGGGTGAAGGATCCGGGCGACGTGTATTCGCTGACCCGGGAGCAGCTGGCCCAGCTCCCGGGGTTCGCCGACAAGCGGATCGACAACCTGCTCTCGGCCATCGAGCGCTCGAAGGATCGCCCCATCTGGCGCCTGTTGGTCGGGCTGAACATCCCGCACGTCGGGACCCACGTGGCGCAGGTCCTGGCTCGGGAGTTCGGCTCCATCGACGCCATCGCCAAGGCGAGTGTGGAGGAGATCGACGCGGTCCCCGAGATCGGGCCGGAGATCGCCCGGAGCGTGTACGAGTGGTTCCACGACCGCCAGAACCGCAAGCTCATCGAGAAGCTGCGCAAGGCCGGCATTCGGACGGCGGACGAGAAGCCCGAGGGGCCGGCCCAGGGACCGCTCGCCGGCAAGACCATCGTGATCACCGGGAGCCTGTCCTCGATGTCCAGGGACGAAGCCAGCCGGGCGGCCCAGGAGGCAGGCGCCAGGGTCGCCTCGAGCGTCTCCAAGAAGACCGACTTCGTCGTCGTGGGGGAGAATCCGGGGTCGAAGGCGGCGCAGGCCGAACAGGTCGGGGTCGAGATGATCGACGAGCAGGGGTTCCTCCGGCGCCTGGGGCGGGGCTGACCGCGACCACCGAGGAGGGGTGACGTGGCCCACGTGATCGACGGGAACGCGATCGCGGAGCATCTGCGGCACACGATCGAGGAGGAGCTCAAGGTCCTGCGGCTGTCCGAGGTTCGGCCGGGCCTGGCCACGGTGCTGGTGGGCGAGGACTTCGCGGCGCAGGCATACGAGCGCCACGTTCGGCGTCTGTGCGAGGCGCTCGAATACCGGTACGTGAGCGAGGGCCTGCCCGCCGACGTCCAACTCGCGGACGTCGCGGCTACGATCGGCAAGCTGAACGCCGATCCGAGGATCACCGGGATCCTGGTCCTGCACCCGCTCCCTTCGCACATCCCCGAGGCTGAGATCAACAGCGCGATCGATCCACTGAAGGACATCGAGGCGGTGCACCCGCAGAACACGGGGCTGCTTGCCCAGGGCCGGCCGCGGTTCCTCCCGTCGACCCCTGCCTCCTGCTACTACCTACTGGACTCCTACGTCCGGTCGACGGGCCAGGATCCCGCCACGTTCTACTCGGGCAAGACCATCGTGGTCGTCGGCCGCTCGAACAGCGTGGGCAAGCCGGCGCAGTGGCTCGGGCTTCAGCGAGACGCGACGGTCGTCGCCTGTCACAGCCGCACGCACGCGGCCGGCAAGCTCGCCGAGTTCACCTGTCTCGCCGACATCCTGATCGTCGCGGCCGGGGTACGAGCCCTCGTGACCGGCGACATGGTCCGGGACGGCGTCATCGCTGTGGATGTCGGCATCCACCCGGTTGAGGACCCGGCCACGGGCAAGACCCGGATGGTCGGGGATCTGGATTTCGAGAGCGTCGCAGCCAGGGCCGAGGCCATCACGCCCGTCCCCGGCGGGGTCGGCCCCATCACCGACGTCTGGCTGGTGGGGAACGCGCTCATGGCCGCCGCCATGGCCCAACGCGTCGAGCCCCGCTTCGGCATCTTCCGGTGAGCCGGACGTCCGTGACGTCGGCGGCCCGACCGTCCCCCCGTCGGGTTTAGCCGCCCCGGCCTCCCGCATGCGGACCCTCGGCTTAGGCCGGGGGGGCCGACGGTCGATACACCCGCAGGAGGGGCTAGCCATCAGATCGGGGTGGTCGTGAGCGGGGGGGAAGATCGGGCCAGGGAAGTCGCGGGGCTGCTGCGGCAGCTCTGGCTCGGCCTGGCCGCTTACCGGCTCTTCCCCGGCAGCTCCGACCGCCCCGGGTTCGTGGCGGCGGTGGAGCGGATCGGCGACTCGGTCCGCCTGGCGCTTGCCTCCGGGCCGATCGACGTGGAGGTTCGAGGCGATGGCTTCGTGTTCGCCGGGACACCCCTGCCCCCCAACGAGACGACCGAGCGCCTGGCCCGAGCCTGCTTCGAACGCCGGGTGGAGCGGGTGGAGATCGCGGCGGTGCCGGACGTTCGCGACCTGGAACGGGCCTTCGCCATGCTGTCGATGCCGCCCGAGGAGCTGAGGGAAGGGGGCGGCGCCGAGGCGATGCTCGCCTCCGCGGGGGTTCGGTCGATCATGCTCTCGGCTCTCGGGCCCTCCGCGGTCGAGGGGGCCGATCATGTGGCCGAGGACGTGGTGGCCAATCCCGCTCGCGTGCCCGATGCCCACCTGCTGGCCTCACAGCTTCGGATCGACGAGCTCGCCGGCGCACCGGAGACCCGAGCCGAAGCCCTGTTCGAGCGGCTCCGGGGTCTGGTCTCGGACCTGTCGATCGAGGCGGGACGCGAGATCGACCTGCACGCGACGGTGCACGACGTCGTCACGGAGCTCCCGCCCGAGCTTCGCCGCTCGCTCGTCGAGCTCCTGGTGGACCGGGTCCGCGACGACCCGTTGGCCGAACGGTTGATCGGCACGATGAGCAACGCCGAGCTCACCCGGGCGCTCGTCGACCTGGGCCGGGACGGCCGACGCGATCCCGTCGAGCTGGCGAACTATCTCGCCGCCGCCGGCGTCCGGCACCTGGACCTCGTCGACTTGACCGAAGCGCTCGAGGCCGGGCGGGAGGAGGCCGGCACGATCCTGGCGGGCCTGGAGGAGGTGGGGGTGGACCTCACCAAGTCCCGGGCGGATGGGTTCGGGGGCTCGGTGACCGACGCGCTCGCCGGCTACCTGACCGCGACCGAACGCGACGACGTCCGGACGATGCAGGCCACCCTTCCCCGAACCGACGAGCAGCGGAAGGCCTCGGCGCTGCTCGCGCTCCGCGACTACCTGATGCTCGAGGGCGACGACGAGCGGCTCGGCGAGGTGCTGTCCCTGTGGGCGGAAGGGCTCCAGGAAGCCATGGCCATGCGGGATCCCGTTCGCGTCCGCGAGCTGCTGGATTCGGTCCGCGAGGCGCTGGGGGGAGCCGGCGAGGAGCGCGAGTCCCTGTATGGCTCGTATGCCCGCCAGGCCCTGGCGCCGGAGGCGGTGCTGGCATTGGTGGCCACGGTGCGCCTCGATGACGGCGGCGCCACGGTTCCCGAGGTTCTGGAACCCTTCGGAGACGTCGGGGTGGAGGTGCTCCTCGACCTGCTTGCCGAGGACGCCGATCGCGAGCGGCGCGCGCATCTGCTGGCCGCGCTTCGCCAGGTCGCCCGAGGGCACCTGCGGCCTGTGGTGGCCCGGTTGCAGGATCCCCGGTGGTACGTGGTGAGGAACGCCGCGAACCTGCTGGGCAACGCCGGAGGCGAGGAGGTCCTGGACCAGCTGGCCGGGGCGGCGCGCCATCCGTCGGCCCAGGTCCGAAAGGAGGCGGTGAAGGCCCTGGTGGTGGCGGGGGGAGCCAAGGCCGTTCTGCACCTCTATGCGCTGGCCGGGGAAGGGCCCCAGGACGTTCGGCCCACCGCGGTGTCCGTGCTGGGGGCGATCTTCGCGCCGGAGGCGGCGGCAGCTCTGGGGGACATCGCGCTGTCGAACCCCGACCGCGGCCTTCGCCGGCAGGCCCTCGACGAGCTAGCCGAGGGGACCGAGGGACGAGAGCTCCTCCGGGCGCTTTCCGATGCGAAGACGCGGCCCAAGCTCCCCTGGAAGCTCCGCCGGCATGCCAGGCGGCTGCTGCGCGAAGCGAGCGGAGCCGCGGCGTGAGCGCGCCAACACCGGAGTTCGAGATCGTCAAGGCCCGGGAGTTCCTGCGAACGCTCTCGGCGGCGCGACAGGTCTACGCCCTGTACCCGAACGAGCACCCCAAGCGGATGGAGACCGCTGCGGATCTCACCGGACAGATCGGCGAACTGTGCGATACGCGGGGCCGGGCGGTGGTCCTGTTCATCTCGGACGGCAACTTCTACATGGGCGCGACGTTGCTCGCCTGGGAGTCGCTCACGCTGAGCCGTCTGGCCCAGTCCATGACCGACGCCGGCGTCCGCTCACTCGAGTTCCGCCCCGGCGTGACCCGGGCGGACGCCGACGCCCTGCTCCGGCTGCTGATGGGGGAGAAGGGCGCCGAGAGCGAGCTGGCGTGGATCGGGGTGAACCGAGCCACGCCGGTGGTCCCCGATGCGGACGTGTCCGGGATGTCCGAGCTCCTCCAGAGCTACGCGGCCGGGCTCGAGCTCTTGCGCCAGACGGCGGCCCGGCTGCTGGCGGGGCGTCCCGCGGACCTGGACGCGACCGTGCGCCTCACCGAGCACCTGGCGGAGCTGATCTCCGAGGATCCCGCCCAGGCGCTGCTGCTCACCACGGTGAAGTCCTACGACGAGTACACGTACCACCACATGGTGAACGTGTGCATCCTCTCGCTGGCGCTGGCCCGGGCCATCGGCCTGTCCCACGAGCAATCGATCGCGCTCGGGATCGGCGGCCTGCTGCACGACGTGGGCAAGGTGAAGGTTCCCCGGGAGGTGCTCCAGCACGACGGCCTGCTGGACGAGGAGCAGTGGCGGCTGATCCAGCGCCATCCGGTGGACGGGGCCGGGCTCGTCGCCGTGACCACCCGCGATCCCCTCCACCCGGCCGTCTCGATCGTCCTCGAGCACCACGCGGCGTTCGACGGCTCGGGCTATCCATCGCTGTCCAGCGGCCGTGTGCCGTCCCTTCCGTCCCGGATCGTGTCCGTGGCCGACTGCTTCGATGCGATCACCAGCAAGCGTTCGTATCGAAAGCCCGAGGAGCGGCGGCAAGCCCTGTCCATCCTGCAGGCGGGGGCGGGCCGAGCGTTCGACCCGCGCGTCGTCCGGACCTTTGTCCGGCTCGTGGGGCTGTTCCCGGTGGGATCGCTGGTCCAGCTCTCGAGTGGGGAGGTCGGGGTGGTCGTGCGGAACCACGAGCGCGCGCTGGGCCGCCCCACGATCCGGCTGGTGCTGGACGCGGGGGGGAACGCTACCGAGACGGCCGAGATCGACCTGTCGGAGAAGGTGCGCGAGGGCGCGTTCCGTTGGTCGGTGGTCCGGACGATCGATCCGGTGGAGATGGGGATCGACATGCTCTCCCTGCTGGCATCGGGCAGGCTCGACGTCCCGATGCCGGCGGACGAGGGCCCGGGCCTGGTCCACGAGCCGGCTCCCGGCGAGACTCCACCGCCCGGCTACGTGGACACGCACAGCGCCCACTAGACTCGGAGCTATGCCGGTCGAGATCGACATCGACCACGTGGCCAAGCTGGCCCGGCTCGACCTCACTGCGGAAGAGAAGGAGCGGCTGAGGGCGCAGCTCGGGCTGATCCTGGAGTACGCGGCGAAGGTGGGCGAGGCGGCCGGGGCCGACGTCCCGCCGAGCGCGTACGCGATTCCCCGGGCGAACGTGCTTCGACCCGACGAGCCGGTGCCCTCGCTCTCTCGTGAGGAGGTGCTGGCCAACGCGCCCGAGCGGGAGGCCGACCGGTTCAAGGTCCCGCCGATCGCAGAGGTCGGCTAGCGGTGGCCGAGCTCTGCGACCTCACCGCTGCCGACCTGGCCTCGAAGCTCCGCGCCGGCGAGACCTCCAGCACGGAGGTCACGGAGTCCTGCCTGGCCCGGGTCGAGGCCGTGGACGAGAGGGTCCGCGCGTTCCTCGCGCGGACCACAGAGCTCGCGCGGGAGCGGGCCGCGGCGGCGGACGCGCGCATCGCCGCGGGCGACGCGCCGTCCACCGCCGGCATCCCCATCGCCCTGAAAGACGTCCTGTCGACGAAGGACATCACCACGACGTGTGGCTCGAAGATCCTCGAGAGCTACGTGCCACCGTTCGACTGCACGCCGTGGGCCCGGCTGGCCGCCGCCGGCTCGGTGCTCCTGGGGAAGACCAACTGCGACGAGTTCGCCATGGGCTCGTCGAACGAGAACTCGGCGTTCGGTCCGGTGCACAACCCGTGGGGCCTGGACACCGTGCCGGGGGGATCCTCGGGCGGGTCCGCGGCGGCGGTGGCCGCCGGTGAGGCCGTGTGGGCCCTGGGGACCGACACGGGAGGCTCCGTCCGCCAACCCGCGTCGCTGTGCGGGGTGGTGGGGCTGAAGCCGACGTACGGGCTCATCTCCCGGTACGGCCTCATCGCGTTCGCGTCGTCGCTCGACACGGTTGGGACGTTCACGCGGAGCGTGCGGGACGCGGCGATCCTGCTCTCGGCCATCGCCGGCAGCGACCCGATGGACGCGACGAGCCTGGACCGAACGGTCGATGACTACGCCGAGGGCCTGGACGAGGGCGTGAGCGGGCTCCGCGTCGGCGTGGTGAAGGAGGCGTTCGGCGAGGGGGTGCAGCCGGGCGTGCGGTCGAGCATCCAGTCCGCCCTGAACCGGCTATCGGACATGGGAGCATCGATCGAGGAGGCGTCGCTCCCGCACGCCGACTATGCGCTCTCCGCGTACTACCTCATCGCCCCGTCCGAGGCCTCGTCGAACCTGGCCCGGTACGACGGGGTCCGGTACGGCCTGCGGGTTCCCGGCCGGGACTCGATCGAGATGATGGCCAGGACCCGGGGCGCAGGCTTCGGTCCCGAGGTGAAGCGCCGCATCATGCTCGGCACGTATGCGCTGTCCGCCGGCTACTACGAGGCCTATTACGGACAGGCCCAGAAGGTTCGCACGTTGATCATCCGGGACTACGAGAAGGCCTTCGAGTCGTTCGACGTGCTGGTGTCGCCGACATCGCCGACCACTGCATTCCGGATCGGGGAGCGGGCGGACGACCCGCTCGCGATGTACCTCTCCGACGTGTTCACGATCCCGGCCAACCTGGCCGGGGTGCCGGCCGTCTCGATCCCGTCCGGCCTGGACGAGGCAGGGCTACCCGTCGGGCTCCAGGTCACGGCGCCGGTCCTCGGGGAGGCGCTCGTGCTCCGCGTGGCCCACGCCCTCGAGCGCGAGCTCGCCTTCGACGCCGTCCCTCCCCTCGTGGCCGGGCTCGCCGCCTGACGACGCCTCCGGGGCCGCCGTGGCCTCCCCCGACGTGATGATCAGCGCAACCGACCCCAGGACGATGGCCCCGGCCAGGATCGTCCGAAGGCCGATCGGCTCGGACAGGAAGGCCCACCCCAGGAACACGGCCACGACCGGGTTCACGTAGGCGTAGGTCGAGACGAGCGACGTCCGCGCGTTGCGCAGCAGCCACAGGTAGGAGCCGAGGCCGGCGAACGAGCCGAACGCGATCAGGTACCCCAGCGCGAGCAGCGACGCCGTCGAGAACCGCTCGGGGTGGATGTCGCCGAGCTCACCGGCCAGGATCCCCACGATCCCCAGGGCGGCGCCGCCGCACAGCATCTCCATCCCCACGCCGACGAACGGCCGCTTGGGGAGCGGCGCGTGCCGCGAGTACAGCGATCCCATGGCCCAGCTGAGCGAGGCCCCCAGCGCGAACAGCATCCCGGTGAGGTCGACCCCGCCGCCGCTGGCGGAGCTCCCGACCAGGAGTGCCGCCCCGGCGAACCCTGACGTCAGCCCGACGACCGTCGGCACCCGGAGGCGATGTTTCAGCAGGACCCGGTCGATGAGCGCCATCCACAGCGGAACGAGGGCGATGATCAGCGCAACGATCCCGGAGGGAACCGTCCGCTCGGCCCACACCACGCCGCCGTTCCCGCCGAGGAGGAGCGCGCAGCCCACGATCGCGGCGGCGCGCCACTGGCGAGGACCGG
Organism: Actinomycetota bacterium; assembly: GCA_005885325.1. GTDB lineage: Bacteria > Actinomycetota > UBA4738 > UBA4738 > HRBIN12 > AC-69. The sequence continues at coordinate 9,534 of VAYX01000019.1, read as the reverse complement.
GGCGGTCCCCGTCCCGGTCCCCCCGCCGGATGGTCCACGCGAACATCACCGTCCCCGCCAGCAGGAACCGGACGGAGGCCGAGAGCAGGGGCGGCATCGTCTGGTTGACGAGTCGGATGGCGAAGTACGTCGTTCCCCACACGATGTAGACGGCGCCCAGCGCCACCCACACCAGCGGAGGGTTGGCCCGGGACGTGGATGGTCCTGCCGTCCGGGTCATGGGCTCCAGGATAGGGCCGGGAGCGGCTAAGCTCACCACTCGCATGGGCGAGGACTTCGAGACCGTCATCGGCCTTGAGTGCCACGTCGAGCTGTCGACGCGCACGAAGATGTTCTGCGGCTGCCGCAACGAGTTCGGGGCCCCCCCGAATACGAACGTCTGCCCGGTCTGCCTGGGGCTTCCCGGCTCGCTGCCGGTGCCGAACGAGCGGGCCATCGAGTACATCGTGCGGATCGGCCTGGCCTTGGACTGCGAGATCCTGCGGTACTCGCTGTTCCACCGGAAGAACTACTTCTATCCGGACATGCCGAAGAATTTCCAGATCTCCCAGTACGACCTCCCGATCTGCGTCAAGGGACATCTCGACGTGCAGGTCGACGGGCAAACGCATCGGGTCGGGATCACCCGGGTGCACATGGAGGAGGACACGGGGAAGACCACGCACGCCGGGGCGTCAGGACGGATCGCGCAGGCCGAGTACGCGCTGATCGACTACAACCGGGCCGGCGTGCCGCTCGTGGAGGTCGTCTCGGAGCCGGACATCCGTTCGCCCGAAGTGGCCCGCGCGTACTTCAACGAGCTCCGGTCCACGCTCGAGGCCCTCGACGTCTCCGATGTCCGGATGGAGGAGGGCTCGCTCCGATGCGACGCGAACATCTCGGTCCGCCCAGCCGGTTCCCCCGAGTATGGCACGAAGGTCGAGATCAAGAACCTGAACTCCGTTCGCTCGCTCGAACGGGCCCTGAAGTACGAGCAGGAGCGGCAGGTCGCCGCCCTCCGCACCGGCGAGAAGTTGGTCCAGGAGACCCGTCATTTCGACGAGGGCACTGGCACCACCCACACCCTTCGCTCCAAGGAGGAGGCGTTCGACTACCGCTACTTCCCCGAGCCGGACCTCCCGCCACTCGAGCCCGACACCGAGTGGGTCGAGAAGATTCGAGGCGCGCTGCCCGAGCTGCCCGCGGCCCGCCGCGCCCGGTTCGAACGCGAGCTCGGGCTGGCCCCGAGGCAGACCACCCTGGTCGGCGCGTCGAAGGCCACCGCCGACTTCCTGGAGGAGGCCATCGACCTCGGTGCCCCCGCCGCGGCCGTGGCCAATTGGATGACCCAGGACCTCTCTGGCCTGCTGAACAAGGCCCGGATCGAGCTGCCCGAGAGCAAGGTCACCCCCCAGCACATCGCGGACCTGATCCGCCTGGTCGAGGAGTCGACGATCTCCGTCACGGCGGCCAAGCAGGTCCTGGAGGAAGCCTTCGAGACGGGCAAGCCGATCGAGGAGATCGTGGAGACCCGGGGGCTTCGGCAAGTCACCGACACGTCCGCACTGGAGGCGTGGGTGGTGGAGGCCATCGCCGAGAATCCTGAGCCCGTGGAGCAGTTCCGTGCCGGGAAGGACGGCGCGATCAACTTCCTGGTCGGCCAGGTGATGAAGAAGTCGCGCGGCGCGGCGAACGTGCGGACCGTCCAGGAGCTGCTCCGCGCCAAGCTCTCGGGGTCCTGAGGCCCGGCCGGGACGGCCGATGCGGGGAGGCGGCCAGGAGCCGAAGCGCTACCCCTGGTGGCAGCTCATCCTCCTCGGCCTGGCCTCGATGCTGGAGAGCCTCATCGTTCGGCCGATCCGCAGGCTGTGGGTCTCCGACGATCCGCTCGACACCTACGCGATCGTCCACCTGGCCAGCGCGGCCGGCGATGCCATGGTGGCCATCGCGCTGGCCGGCTCGATCTTCTTCGACGTCCCGGTGGGGGAGGCCCGGGCCAAGGTGGCGTTGTATCTGGGGCTCACGCTGGCCCCGCTTGCGGTGGCCGGCCCGCTCCTCGTGCCGCTCCTCGATCGGGCCGGGCCGCGGCGAGCCATCTCGCTGGCCTCCGCCGCGGGTCGCGCGCTCGTGTGCCTGCTCGCGGCCCCTCAATTCAACACGCTGCTGCTCTACCCGTTCGCGTTCGCCATCCTGGTCCTGTCGAAGGTCCACACGATCACGAAGAACGGGTTGGTCACGGCCTACGCCGGGCCGGACGAGGGACTGGTGGGGGCCAACGCGCGCCTCGGACGGATCGCCATCGGCGGCGCGGCGCTGGCCGCGGCGCCGGGCATCCTGCTGTTCAAGGCGGGCGGGGCGGCCGCCGCGCTCTATGGCGCGGCGGGCGTCTACACGGTGGCCTCGCTCCTGAACCTCCGGCTCCCGCACCCGCAGGTGCCGGTGCGCCGGGGTCAGGTGAGCCGCCTTGGAGCCATCCCGCAGCTCGCCGCCCCCGCCATCGGGGGCGCCGGACTGCGGGCCGCGAACGGGTTCCTGCTGTTCTCCATCGCCTTCGCCCTTCGCCGCAGCGGCGAGCCGACGTACTGGTTCGCGGTGCTGGCGGGCGGGGCCGCCCTGGGCAGCTTCCTCGGCGACGTGCTCGCACCTCGGCTCCCCGTCGCGCTGCGAGAGGAAGCGGTGGTGGTGGCGTGCATCGTCGCCGCAGGGATCGGAGCATTCCTCGCGTTCGTCGCGTTCTCCCTGCCGATCCTCACCGCGTTCGCGCTGGTCGCCGGGGCCTCGAGCGAGTTGGGTCGCCTCGCGTTCCAGAGCCTCATGCAGCAGCTCGCGCCAGGAGGAGCGCACGGCCGCGTGTTCGTTCGGTACGAGGTGGTGTTCCAGCTCTCGTGGGTGCTCGGCGCGCTGATCCCCGCGATGCTGCCGCTCGGATTCCGGGAGGGGTTCCTCATCCTGTTCGGCATGTACGTGGTGGTCGGCCTGGGATACCTGACCCCGGACCTGGTTCCCCGGCGGAGGACGGGGAGTCCGCCCGACTAGCGCTGGCGGTCCAGCTTCCGCAGTCGGTGTCCTATGCTGTGGCCCGCGTGTCTTCGGACCGCACATGGAACGCGAGGGGAAGGAGCACCACCTGATGTCGGAGTGGGTGAAGGTCGAGGCCGGCGAGATCGGCGATGGGGAGATCACCGCCGTCCCCGTCGGCGAACGGATGGTGGCCATCGCGAACGTCGGCGGCAACCTGCATGCATTCGATGACGTCTGCACGCACCAACATTGCTCGCTGGCCGAAGGCGACCTCGACGGCCTGGTGATCGAGTGCCCCTGCCACGGAAGCCAGTTCGACATCACCTCCGGCGAGGTCGTGAACGGCCCCGCCACCGAGCCCATCGACGTGTTCGAGGCGCGCGAGGAGGACGGCCAGCTGCTCGTCGCGCTGGAGTAGCCCGTGCCCACCTTCCTCGTCATCGGGGCCAATATGGCCGGCGGCACCGCGGCCGCGACGCTCCGCGAGGAGGGCTTCGACGGTGGCGTGGTGCTGATCGGCCAGGAGCCCCATCCGCCGTACGAGCGGCCGCCGCTGTCCAAGGAGTACCTGCGCGGCGAGGAGCAGGAGCCCAGGTTCATCCGGCCGCCCGAGTGGTACGAGAAGAACCAGATCGAGACCCGTTTCGGGCAGGGCGCACAGCGCATCGACGTCGCCGGACGAAGCGTGGAGCTCCTGGACGGCGAACGGATCGCGTTCGACTCGCTCCTCATCGCCACGGGATGCCGGAACCGGAAGTTCCCGTTGCCCGGACTCGACCTGCCGGGTGTCCACGACCTTCGCTACCTCCCCGACTCCGATGCGATCAAGGCCGCCGCCGTGCCGGGAGCCAGGGCCGTCCTCGTGGGCATGGGGTTCATCGGAGCCGAGGTGACCGCCTCGCTCCGTAGCCGGGGCGTCGATGTCACGGTCGTCGAGTTCGCCGAGACTCCCCTCCAGCGGGTCCTGGGGGCCGAGCTCGGTCGGGTGCTCGAGGGGCTGCACCGCGATCACGGCGTGACGATGTTCTTCCGGGACGGAGCGGAACGGTTCGAGGGTGACGGGCGATTCGAGGTGCTCCACACGAAGGAGGGCAGGAGGATCGAGGGCGATTTCGCCGTCGTGGGCGTCGGCGTCGAGCCGGTCACCGACGTGGTGCGGGGGACCGACGTGGCCGTGGACAACGGGATCCTGGTCGATCCGGCCCTCGAGACCAACGTCCCCGGCGTGTTCGCCGCTGGCGACGTGGCCCGCCACGACCATCCCGTCTTCGGTCGCATCCGGGTCGAGCACTTCGACAACGCGATGAAGATGGGGCAGGCCGCGGCCCGCAACATGCTGGGCCGAAAGGAGGTCTTCGACGATCCCCACTGGTTCTGGTCCGACCAGTACGACGTGAACATCCAGATGGCCGGATTCGCCACCGAGTGGGACGATGTGATCGTGCGAGGGAGCCTGGAGGAACGGAGCTTCGCGGCCTTCCTGTTGAAGGACGGCGTCCTCCGGTCGACGTTCACCATGAACTGGCCCCGGGACGTCCGCCGCTCCATGCCGCTCATCAAGGCCCAGGTCCGGGCGGACCCCAAAATGCTCGCCGACCCGGAGTTCGACCTGCGCACGCTCGCGCCACCGAAGGAGTGACCGTGGGCCCCGTCGTCAGCCATCTACCATGCGACCTGAATCAGCAGAAGAAGCGGCACGACGCCCGCGTAGACAAGGTCTCCCGAGCGGTCGCTCGCCGGAACGGCCACCGGTCACTGCTGAACCGGATCCTCGGCCGAACGCCCGGTCCGACCGAGCTCTCCGCGGAGGACCTCCGCGACTGCGAGCCGGCCGAGGACGTCTTCCACAGCTTCCGGTTCTGAACGCCCGTTCGGCCGAGAGCGCGAAGCACCGGATGATACGCTGGCCGAGGCGCGTCACGCGCGCCGCACGATCCCCGGAGGAGCGAGCAGCATCGTGGATAGACCCGAGATCATCCTGGCCCCAGGGCCCACGCCGATCCCACCCGAGGTGTACCTGGCCCAGGGGAGCCCGCTCGTGTACCACCGCGGCCCCGGCTTCGGCCGGATGCTGCGGGAGGTGACCGATGGCCTCCAGCGTCTCTACCGAACGGGGTCCGACGTCCTGATCTTCACGTCCTCGGGCACGGGTGGGCTCGAGTCAGCTATCGCCAACTGCTTCTCGCCCGGAGACCCGGTCCTGGTGCCACTGGCCGGGTACTTCGCCGAGCGGTTCGCCAAGATCGCCCGGGCCTACGGGCTCGACGTCCGCACGGTCGACTATGAGTGGGGCCAGGCCGTGAAGGCCGCCGATGTCGCGGCCGCCCTGGCGAAGGCGCCGGCCAAAGCCGTGCTGCTGACCCAGAGCGAGACCTCGACCGGCGTGGTCCACGACATCGAGTCGATTGCCCAGGCGGCGAAGGACGCCGGCGCCATGGTCGTCGTCGACGCCGTGTCGTCGCTGGGGGCCGTGCCGTTCGACTTCGACGGCTGGGGGATCGACGTCGCGATCAGCGGGTCGCAGAAGGCCCTGTCCGCGTCGCCGGGCCTCGCGTTCGCGGCCATCTCTGAAGCGGCGTGGGCCGCGCAGGCCGAGGCGACGAACCCGCGGTTCTACTTCGACTGGACCTCGTACAAGCAGTCCTACGGATTGAAGGACCCGGAGAGCCCGTGGACCCCCGCCATCTCGGTGGTGCAGGGGCTCCAGGCCGCGCTTCGCCTGTACTACCAGGACGGGCCGGAGGCGGCGTACGCCCGGCACCGGTTGCTGTCGCGCGCGATCAAGGAGGGGATCCGGGCCCTCGGGCTGGACCTGTTCGGCGAGGATCCCGAGCGGGCGTGGACGGTGACGGCCATCCGTGCGCCCGAGGGCATCGACGCCGACCGGATCTGCGCCACGGTGCGGGCCGACGACGGCATCATCCTGGCGCCGGGCCAGGGCCCGCTCAAGGGCAAGGTCTTCCGCATCGGCCACCTCGGGTATTACGACCGGCTCGACATGATCCGCGGCCTGGCCGCCGTCGAGCTCGCGCTGGACAAGCTGGGATACCCGGTCAAGCGGGGCGCGGCCGTGGCCGCCGCCGAGGACGTCTTCGCCTCCGCGGAGTAGGCCCATGCGCGTCCTGGTCACCGAGCCGCTGTCGGAGCGTGGCCTCGAGCTGTTGCGCAAGGACTTCCAGGTCGACGTCCGACCGGAGCTCGCCCGGGGTGACCTGGCGCTGGAGATCGCGCCGTACGACGCGCTCATCGTCCGGTCACAGACCAAGGTCACGGCCGACATCATCGAGGCGGCCCAGAACCTGAAGGTCATCGCCAGGGCGGGGATCGGCCTGGACAACGTGGACGTGGAGGCGGCGACGCGTCGCGGCGTGATGGTGGTGAACGCGCCGCAGTCCAACATCGTCTCGGCCGCCGAACACACCGTCGCCCTCATGCTGGCCCAGGCCCGCAACATCCCGCAAGCCAACGCCGCGCTGAAGGCCGGCCGATGGGAGCGGGAGCGGTACCAGGGGGTCGAGCTCGCCGGGAAGACCGTGGGCGTCGTGGGCCTCGGACGGGTCGGCTCGATGGTGGCCCAGCGCTGCGCGGCCTTCGGGATGCGGGTCATCGCGTTCGACCCCTACGTCCCCAGGGAGCGGGCCAAGGAGATGGGGGTCGAGCTGATGCCGACCCTGGAGGCCCTCCTGGTGCAGGCGGACTTCGTGTCGCTCCACCTGCCGCGCACGCCGGACACCGAGGGGCTGATCGGGGAGCGCGAGCTTGCGCTGATGAAGGACGGCGCGCGCCTGGTGAACACCTCACGCGGAGGGATCGTGGACGAGGTGGCCCTGGCCAAGGCCATCGAGGATGGGCATCTGGCCGGGGCGGCCCTCGACGTCTTCGCCGAAGAGCCGACCACGGAGTCACCGCTCTTCGCCTTCGACCAGGTCGTCGTGACGCCGCACCTCGGCGCGTCGACCGTGGAGGCCCAGGACAAGGCGGGCGCCTCCATCGCCGAGCAGGTCCGGCTCGCGCTGATGGGCGAGTTCGTACCCCACGCGGTGAACGTCTCGGCCGGGGCGGAGGTCTCGGAGGTGGTGCGGCCGTTCCTGCCGCTCGCCGAGAAGCTCGGGATGTTGCTGACCGGGCTGGCCAGGGGAGCGGTCAGCGCGATCGAGTGCCAGTACCACGGGCGCATCGCCGAGGCCGACACGCGCGCGCTGACCCTCGCGCTCATCAAGGGTGTGCTGAGCGGGGTGGTCCACGAGCCGCTGTCCTACGTGAACGCGCCCATCATCGCCCGCGAGCGGGGCATGGCCGTCTCCGAGATGCGCTCCGCCGTGTCGAGCGACTACGTGAACCTCATCGCCCTGCGGGCCGAGACCGAGGACGGGGAAGTCTCCGTCGCCGGCACGCTGGTGGGGAAGCGGAACGCCGAACGCGTGATGCAGGTCCTCGGCTACGACGTCGAGATGTCGCCGGCCACGTACATGCTGTTCTTCGCGTACGAGGACCGGCCCGGCGTGATCGGCAAGGTCGGGACGATCCTGGGGCAGCACGACATCAACATCGCCACCATGGACGTGGGCCGGCCCACGCGAGGGGGGACCGCGCTCATGGCCCTCACCCTCGACAGCGCGGTCAGGCCGGAGATCATCGAGGAGATCTCGACGGCCGTCGGCGCGACCGGCGCCTGGTTCGTAGTGTTGCCCGATTAGGGCTGGTACACTCGCCGAACCATGAAGCGGCTCACGGTGATCAACTCCAGCGTCACCCACTGACGCGTTCGCTCGCCTCCCGGCGGGCGGTTCCTCACCGTCCTGGCACGTCCTGAGCCACCGAACCAAGGAGTCGCTTCATGACCACGCATCGCACGTCACCGAAGGCCGCCGTGCGCCGCCTGGCCACCGCGCGCCTCATCTCGATCACCGGCGGCGCCGCCGCGTACACGGCGCTGATGTTCACGGTGTACGAGCGGACGCGCTCGCCCGCGTGGCTCTCCGCGACGCTGCTCCTGACGTTCGGCGTGAACGGCTTCGTCGCGCCGCTGGCCGGCGCGATCGGCGACCGGTTCGACCGCCGGCGGGTCATGATCGTGTCGGACCTGGCGGGGGTGGGGGCCTTCGCGGCGATGGCGTTCGCCGGCGATCCGGCCTGGCTGCTCGCCCTGGCGTTCGTCTCCGCCGTCGTCGAGACGCCGTTCTGGATGGCGTCGGCCGCGGCCATCCCGAACATGGTCGAGCCGTCCGAACTGTCCTGGGCGAACGGCCTCATCTCGCTGGGGCGCAACGCCGGCATCATGGTCGGCCCGGCGATCGGAGGCGTGCTGGTCGCCGCCATCGGGCCGGCATGGGTCTTCGGCCTGAACGCGGTTACTTTCGCAGTCTCGGCGGTCCTGGTGTGGACCGTCCGCGCGCCCTTCGCGGGAGAGCGTTCCGATGCGACCGAGCACCGGGGGCTCCGGGCGGGGTTCGTGTTCATCGCCCGGGACCGGGTGCTTCGAACGCTGGTGCTGGCCTGGACCGGGCTGGTGTTCGGGCTCGGCCTGGTGATGGTGGCCGACGTCCCGCTCGTCGAGCACTTCCACGCCGGCTCAATCGGGTACGGCCTGCTGATCACGTTCTGGGGTGCGGGGTCGGTCGCGGGGTCGTTCGCCGGCCGGTACCTGAACGAGGACCGTGAGCCCAGGGCGCTGTTCCTGGGAACGGCGCTGATCGCCGTGACCACGGCCGCCATCGCCGTCTCGCCGTGGTTCGCGCCGATCCTGGTCGTGGCCTTGCTGTCCGGAGTGGGCGACGCCGTCGTGTTGGTGGCCGAACAGGGCATCCAACAGCGAAGGACGCCCGATGCCGTCCGCAGTCGCGTGATCGCGGCTTCGGAGGGCCTCACCTCGATCGCGTTCATCCTGGGGCTCGCAGCGGCGGGGATCGTTCTGCGGGCCGTGGGCCCGCAGAACGTCTACGCGATCGGCGGCTTGACCGCGGGCATCGGGGCGCTGGTCCTGCTGCCCATCCTGCGGCGTCCATCGGAAGGTGAGCCCGCGGATGCGGATACCGTGCTGGCGGCGGATCCCCAGACCGTCATGGCCGCGGAGGCCGACGCCGCGACCGCGCCGGCCATGGAGCTGACGTAGGCGGAGGTGGGGAGAGGTGAAGGGTCGTCGCACCATGAGGACCCCGCCCCGAACCGCCGTCCGCCGGCTCGCCCTGGCCAGGGCCATCTCGGAGACGGGGAGCGCCGCCGCCTACACCGCCCTGCTGGACGCCGTGTTCATCCGCTCGGGCGGGTCGGCGGCGTGGCTCGGCTTGACGTTGCTGGTGACCCACGGGGTCGCCGGGATGCTGGGCCCCCTCGGCGGCATCCTGGGAGACAAGTTCGACCGAAAGCGCGTGATGATCCTGTCCGACCTGGCGAGCGCCGTCGCCTTCCTCGGGCTCGCCCTCGTCCGCGACCCCGGCGCGATGGTAGGGGTGGGGTTCGTCTCGGCGCTGGCCGAGATCCCGTTCTGGACCTCGTCAGCCGCGGCCATCCCGAACGTCGTGGAGAAGCCGGAGG
>VAYX01000178.1 GCA_005885325.1 Actinomycetota bacterium | reverse complement strand
ACGCGGCGGGAGGTCGGTCACGTCCTCTCCACCGATCAGCACGCGACCCCCGCTTGGCGGCTCCAGGCCGGCCAGGATCCGCAGCGTCGTCGTCTTGCCGCAACCCGACGGACCCAGCAGGACTAGGAACGCGCCCTCGGGGACCTCGATGGAGAAGTCGATCAGGACCTGCACCTCGTCGAACCGCTTCTCCACGGATCGGAACTCGACGCTGCTGGCGCGCATCTCCCTCATCGGTCCGGCCTCGAAGAGCAGCAACGCCGTGCCACCGCGACGCCGGGTGTAAGCGCTTTCATGGAGTCCCGGAGAGCGACGCTAGCCGTTCGCGCCCGAACGTGTCAAGACAACGTGACGTGGCTGCGTCCCAA
>VAYX01000177.1 GCA_005885325.1 Actinomycetota bacterium | reverse complement strand
GGAGGACCTGCTCGCTGAACCGCTCGACGCCGTGATGGTGCTGACGCCGGGGAGCCACGCGCCCGCCGCGATCGCCGCGGCCCGCGCCGGCTTGCACGTGTTCGTGGAGAAGCCGATGAGCCTCTCGATCGCCGAGGGACTCGAGATGGTCGCCGCAGCGAGCAAGGCCAACGTGTCCCTGATGGTCGGGTACATGAAGCGGTACGACCCGGCGTACGTGCGGGTGGCCGAGATCCTCCCGCAGCTCCAGCCCCTACCGCTGGCACGGTTCACCACCCTCGAGGCCCCGATGCAGCCGTACGTCGCGCATGTCCCGTTGATCCGGGTCGACGACGTGCCCAAGGAGACGGCCGAGGAGTTGGTCGAGGACGATCGTCAGCGCACCGACTCCGCCCTGGGCGCTGATGTCGACCCCGTCGTCCGCGCGGTCTACCGCCACATCCTGCTGGACAGCATGATCCACGAGCTCAACGCCATGCGGGGGCTGCTCGGCGAGCCCGACGAGCTCGCGTTCGCCTCGGTCAGGAAGCAAGGCGTGACCGCAGTCCTTCGATTCGGCGACACCGAGTGCATCGCGATGTGGGTCGACCTGCCCGGGCTGCCGCGGTACGAGCAGGACTGGACGTTCCTCGCGCCGAGCGCCCGCGCAACGTTGACGTTCCCCTCCCCCTTCCTTCAGAACATGCCGACGATGCTCGTGCTCGAGGAGGGCGGGGTCCAGCCGGCCGGGTCGCGCCGGGTCGAGGAGCTGGTCTCCTACGACGAGGCGTTCCGCAGGGAGCTCCTCGAGTTCCACTCGAGCATCGTCGGGGGGCGCGCCCCGCTCACCGACGGCGACGACGCACTCCAGGACCTCGCCCTCTGCCGATCGATCATCGAAGCCCACTTGACGGGTGCCGCGGTCGACGCGCCGACGTCGATCCCGGGAACGGTGCGGATCTAACCGGCCTCCAGGCCGGGGTCGATCACGACCTTCATCGCCTCCGGCTTCTGCGAGAGCTCGATGGCACCCGCGGCGTCCTCGATCCGGCATCGATGGGTCACTACCCGGTCGAACGGGATCCGACCCGCGTGCGCCGACATCATGGCGAGGGAGGCGGGATAGTCCTCCGCGCGCTCGCCGCCGACCCCGATCACGGTGACGTCCCTCGTGCAGAGGTCGGCCGCCGGGTTCACGGTCACCGTCCCGACGTCGACGAACGCACCGGCCTCGACGACCACGCCACCCGGACGCACGAGGCGAAGGGCTTCCGGGAAGGTCGCCGAAACCCCGGTGCAGTCGACCACCACGTCGGCCCCCCGACCACCCGTCTGATCGAAGACCGCCTGCCGCCGCTCCTCGAACGTCGAGGTTCCGGCGTCCATCGTGAGCGTGGCACCGAAGGCGGCCGCGAAGCCGAGCCGTCCGGGGAGCCGGTCGATCGCGATCACCTCGCTCGCCCCCAAGACCCGTGCCTTGATGAGGTGGCAGAGGCCGAGCGGTCCAACGCCGATCACGGTGACAGACTGCGCGAACCCCGGACCCCCCGCCGCACGGAGGGTCGAGGCGGCGCTGTCCAGACCGTGCGTGACGGCCATGACTTCCGTGAGCACCGCGACGTCGTCGGGCACGTCGTCGGGCACGGTGAAGATCCGCGTTCCCGGCAGCAGGTACATGTAGTCGGCCCAGCCCCCGAACAGATGCGGGGCCCGAGCGCAGCTCAGGCTGTTGCCGTAATCCTCGAGCCGCTCGCACAGGTAGTAGCGGAACCCGTTGCGACAGAAGTAGCACCGGCCGCAGGCGATGTTGGCGCCGGGGACGATCCGATCTCCCACCCGGACCGGCCGGCCCGCACTGTCCAGCACCGATCCGCCGACGGAGGCGACGATCCCAACATTCTCGTGTCCGCAGATCACCGGGTAGGAGATCTCCCGAGCGTGCTCCGTTCCGGCGTATTGCGAAACCTCGCCACGGAACGTGTGCTTGTCCGTGCCACAGATGCCGGAGAGACTCACACGCATCACCACGGCGCCGGACTCGGGGTCGGGGAGCGGGAACTCCTCGATCTCGATCTGCCCGGGACCGACCATCACCGCGGCGCGGACCTGCTCCATCGATCCCCCTCACGTGTCGCCGAGCCCGATCCCATCCAGGTACTCACGCGTGCGCCGGGCGATCGGGAGCGGCGCATCGTGGTCGGGGCGGTACATGTCCTGCTCGACCATCAGGTAGCCATCGAAACCCGTGTCCTCGAGCGCTCGCCGCAGGTCCGCGAAGTCGATGAGGCCCGCCTCCGGTTCGCAGAAGACCTTCCTCTTCACCGCCTCGACCAACGGCAGGCCCTGCCGGTTCACAGTCTCCAGGACCTTCGGATCGACGTTCTTGACGTGGAGATACGGGATCCGATCGTGGTGCTCGCGGTAGAAACCCACCGGGTCGCCGCCCCGATACGCGAAATGGCCGGTATCCAAGCACACGAATACCGACTCGGTATCGGTGTCGGCGAGCATCCTCTCGGTTTGCTCCGTCGTCTCGATGTGCGTGTCCACGTGGGGGTGCACCGTGAGCGTGACTTCGTAGCGATCACGCACGAGCCGTCCGAGGCGATCGAGCGTTCCGACCAGCTGGCGCCACGATGCCTCGGTCACCACAGGGGGCGCGACCGCTTCGCCCGTCCGCAGATCGCGGTACGCGTCGTCGATCACGTTCAGGAACCGTCCGCCGAAGGACGAAAGCCACTCGCCGAGCTTGTCCACTCGCTCCTCGATCTCGGCGGCACGCTCCGGATCCTCGAGCGGCGCCTCGATGAACGTGGCGACCGGACGCAGATCGCGCGAGGCGAGCTCGCCCCTCAGTTGGGCGATGTCCGTCGGCAGGTAGCCGTACGGCCCGAGCTCGATCCACCGATAGCCGGCGCCGGCCACGTCGGTCAGGAACCGGTCCCACGGGACCTGGTCCGGATCCTGGGGGAACCACACGCCCCACGAGTCCGGTCCGTTGCCGAGGCGGATCTTCATGCGCGCATGGGTCCTCTCGCGGTCGGGCGTCCTGCAAGCGTTTACACCACCGGAATCGCCGGGGTCAATGGATCCTCGTCGGAGAGTCATAGGCCCCTTTGACCCGCGCCACCAGCCCATGTAATGGTTTTCATGCCGATGAGCGATGGTTCCGGAGGACGCCGGCGGCGGCGGCGCGCTTCCGCCGGGCGGGCGCGCGCGACGGTTCGAGACGTAGCCGAGGCGGCGGGAGTTTCGACGGCTACGGTGACTCGCGCGCTCCAAGGCCACCCTGCGGTCCGTGACGAGACCCGCAGGAAGGTCGAAGCGGCTGCTCGGCGGCTGGACTACCGCCCGGATCACATCGCCCGCGCGCTCGTGACGCGCACCTCGAGCACCGTCGGGATGTTGATCCCCTCGTCGGTCGACTCGTTCTGGGGCGAAGTAGCGGCGGGCATCGAGGAGGCCGCCTCCGAGGCCAACTACTCGGTGCTGTTCGCGAACTCGCACTCGCAGCCGGAGCGCGAGCGCCGGATGATCGAGGTGTTCCTGGCACAGCGCGTCGCCGGCATCATCATCGCGGGCGCCGCGGGTGAGTCGGCATCCTGGTTCTGTGGCGAAGAGCCCGACGTCCCGGTGGTCATCGTCAACTGGGACGCTGCGTTCCCGGCGCGGTTCGTACCGATCGTGCGGACGGGGTCACCGCAACGGGTCCTCAAGGCCGTCCGGGCGGCGACGGAGACCGACGCGTCCTTCTCGCAGATCGTGTTCGACGACTTGGGCGGGGCCCAACAGGTCGTTCGCCATCTGGTCTCGCTCGGGCATGAGCGGATCGCCTTCGTCGGCGCCGAGCCGATCCGGCCCTCGCTCCTTCGGGTCCTCGGGTTCCGCAGTGCGCTTCTCGAGGCGGGGCTGCCTCTCGGAGCGATCGTGTCGTCGCCCCGGAGCCCCGAGGGAGGGTTTCAGGCCACGCAGGACCTCTTGACTTCGCCGCCCGATGACCTGCCAACCGCGATCGTGGCATACGACGACGCAACCGCGATCGGGGTGATCCGAGCCGTGCACGCGCACGGCATCGACGTGCCCGGTGCCATGTCGGTGATCGGATTCGACGACATCGAGATGGCAGCCTTCAGCGAGCCGCCGCTCACGACGATCCGGCAGCCCCGCCGCGAGATGGGCCGGATGGCGATGGCTTCCATCCTCTCGTCGATCCGAGGCGAGTCTGCGCAGCGATCATCGGTCCTGCCCGGAGAGCTCGTGCTCCGACGGTCGACGGGCCCTCCACCGGGGCGATAGCCCCGCGGTCATCCACATCGTCACGTGGAGCTGCTTCGAACGCTTCATGAGGATCGAGACGCGAGCGAGGTTCCGAACCTCCCCTCGAGTATCCGCCGGGATTCGGCGGCGTCCTCAGCCTTCGCGATCGCCTCCTCGACGGCCTCCCGGCACGCTTCGCGAGTGAGTCGCCTGAGTGCGTCCTTCACCTCCGGGATGGCGACCTTGGTCATCGAGAGCTCGTCCACGCCCAATCCGACGAGCGCCCCGGCGACGGTGGGGTCGCCGGCGGCCTCGCCGCACACGCCGACC
>VAYX01000176.1 GCA_005885325.1 Actinomycetota bacterium | reverse complement strand
GGCCTCCAGCTCGGCCGCCGTGGCGACGAGTGGGAACATGATCGCGAGGCGACCGGCATCCTCGTCGGCCACCTCCACCCGCGCGCGCACGAGCGCGCGGAGCTGGTCGCGGAACAGATCCGGCCGGCGCAGGCTCAGCCGGATCCCCCGGAGGCCGAGCGCGGGATTCTCCTCGGGTTCGCGCTCCACGAAGGGCAGCGGCTTGTCGGCACCGGCGTCCAGGGTCCGGAACACGACCCGGTGATCAGGGAACCCCCGGAGGATCTCCGCGTAGACCTTGGTCTGCTCCTCGACG
>VAYX01000169.1 GCA_005885325.1 Actinomycetota bacterium | reverse complement strand
CCACCCCGCAGAGCAGCAACCAGGTCACCGTGACCATCGTCGGTTGCGCCGCGAACCTGGGGATCACCAAGGAGGCCCAGAACGAGAACGGGGGTACGATCACCACGATCCCGCTCGGCGGCTCGTTCAACTACGTGATCACGGTGACCAACACGGGGAACGCCTCTGCCTCCCCGGTCATCGTGACCGACAACCTGAACGACTCGCTCACCATCAACTCCACGTCATGGGACGTGAACCCGCCGGATACGGGGACCGACGGGACCTGTACAACTGGAGTCGGCAACACGGTGAGCTGCCCCAGCACGGGGACGATCACCCTGGCTGCGAACGACGGGGCGGCAAACGGTGACGACACCCTACGTGTGGTCATCAACGTAACCGTGCCGTCCAACCTGGGCTCCTGCCCCACCCTGACCAACTCGGCTCAGGTGGCGATTGGGACGGGGAACCCGAGCACGGCCCAGAGCGCCCCGGTGACCGTCACGGGGTGCGCCGCGAACCTGACCATCACGAAGGCGGGGCCGGCGACCGTCGGACAGGGCGGCGCGATCACCTACACCATCACGGTCAAGAACACCGGTAACGCTCAGGCCACCGGGGTGATCGTCACCGATAACCTGGACGACTCCCTCACCGGAGTCGCAGGCTCCTTCGACGTGGATCCCGGCTCAGCAGGCGGGACCGGGAGCTGCTCCGTGAGCACTGGCAATAACGTCTCCTGTTCCGTGGGGACCCTTGCGGCCAATGACGGAGGGGCCAATGGGCCGGACGAGGCCGTGGTGACCATCACGGCCACCGCGCCGCGCGGCCAATGCCCGACGATCACGAACCAGGCCTCACTGACGGCCACCGGGCTGGAGGTGCCGATCACCAGCAACACCGTGACCACGACGGTCACCGGGTGCGCTCCGCCGTCGGGGCCGTCCGGCGGCATCGTGGTGGTGAAGGGTGGCCCGGCTCAGGCACACGTGGGTGACGCGATCACCTACACCATCACGGTCAAGAACACCGGTAACGCTCAGGCCACCGGGGTGATCGTCACCGATAACCTGGACGACTCCCTCACCGGAGTCGCAGGCTCCTTCGACGTGGATCCCGGCTCAGCAGGCGGGACCGGGAGCTGCTCCGTGAGCACTGGCAATAACGTCTCCTGTTCCGTGGGGACCCTTGCGGCCAATGACGGAGGGGCCAATGGGCCGGACGAGGCCGTGGTGACCATCACGGCCACCGCGCCGCGCGGCCAATGCCCGACGATCACGAACCAGGCCTCACTGACGGCCACCGGGCTGGAGGTGCCGATCACCAGCAACACCGTGACCACGACGGTCACCGGGTGCGCTCCGCCGTCGGGGCCGTCCGGCGGCATCGTGGTGGTGAAGGGTGGCCCGGCTCAGGCACACGTGGGTGACACAATCACCTACACGTTCGCCGTCAGCCTGGCCGCGGGATCGGCGTCCCTGACCAACATCACCATCAGCGACCCGATCTGCAGCGCGACGCCAACGCTCGTGTCGAAGACGGGTGGCAACCAGGACACCACGCTGGAGACCGGTGAGACCTGGAACTACAGCTGCACCCACGTCGTGACCGCGACCGACCCCGATCCGCTCCCGAACACGGTCACCGTGACCGGTACGGGGCCGAGCGGGCAGGTCTCGGACACCGACACCCACTCGGTGGACATCATCCACCCGGCCATCAAGATCGTGAAGACGGCAAAGCCGTCCTCGATCGGCCCGGGCGAGACCGTGACCTACACCTTCGCGGTCACGAACACGGGTGATGTCACGCTGTTCAACGTGAAGGTGACCGACAACAAGCTCGGGAACATCTGCACGATCGATCAGCTCGCTGTGGGTGAGACCAAGACCTGCACCGCCGACTTCACCGCATCCAGTGGCTTCGGCGGCCCGCTCGACAACGTGGGCAAGGCCAAGGGCCACGATGTCACCGGGTTCAGCGTCCAGGACACCGATACGGCTACCGTCAACGTGGTCCTGGGGACGACGGTCACCCCCACCCCCGTGACCCCGCCGAGCGGCGTGGCCTTCACCGGTGCGAGCGGCGTCATCACGCTGGCCGGCCTGGCCCTGCTGCTGCTGCTGCTGGGCACCGGGATCCTGTTCTTCACCCGGCGGCGGGAGGACGGGACGCAAACGTAAGGCGAAGAACAGAACGGTACGAAAGGGGAACGGCCCGGGCGCCAAGAGCCCGGGCCGTTCCTTCGTTCTGGGTGAGGGCGGACCCTCGCCCCTGGCCTAGCCGTAGAAGACGACCGTCACCCACAGGTGCCCGTCGACGCGCGCCATGCCGATTGCGACGTGGTCGAAGGCGGTCCGCAGGATGTTCTCCCGGTGGGTGGCGCTGGCCATGAACGCGTCCTGCAACCCGTCCACCGTCGTGCCCACTCCGACGTTCTCCCCGCCGATCGAGAAGTGATACGGCGAGAGGATGTTGACCAGCGTGTCGTTGTCGGAGTGGTACAGGTAGCCCTTGCTCGCCATCTCCAGGCTGTGGTGCCGGGCATAGCGAGAGAGCAACCAGTTGAGCTTCACGTCGGCCCGGTCGTGCGACTCGCGCGCCTGATTCGTGAGTGACAGCATGTGCAGGCGGCGCGCGAACCTCTCGCCGGCGGCGGCGTGAGTCGGAGCGAATGCCGCGATCAACGATGCCACGAGGAGCAGGGCCACCAGGACACCAGCCCCCCGCCGTGCGACCCGTACGTCCATATCGAGCCTCCCGACGTCCTTTGAACGTCTGGGCTGGTATCGGTCGGAAGGCGCGCTCGGTTGACTCGCCCATGGTCGGAATTGACTACTCCCCCGTCTGGCCCACACGCGGGGCCGAAAGGCCTATGACCAGCGAAGCTTCAGATGCCTGGCCGCGCGGGCCTCGTCGAGGCGTCGCACCGGCGTGGTCACCGGAGCCTGGTGCAGGATGTCCGGATCCGTCTTCGCTTCCTGGGCCGCCTGGAGCATCGCGGCGGCCAGGCCGTCCAGGGTCTCCCGGGTCTCGGTCTCGGTCGGCTCGACCATCATCGACTCCTCGACCACCAGCGGGAAGTAGACCGTGGGGGGATGGAACCCAAGGTCGATGACGCGCTTGGCGATGTCCATGGCCCGGATCCCGGTTCGGTCACGAAGCGGTCTGGCCGTGGCCACGAACTCGTGCATCGGCCGGCCCGGGTAGGCCAGGGGGAACGCCTCCTTCACCAGCTCGGCCAGGTAGTTCGCGTTCAGGACCGCACGCTCCCCCACCTCCTGGAGGCCGTCGCTCCCGTGCAGGAACACGTACGCGTACGCGCGGACGAGGACGCCGAAGTTCCCGTGGAAGCCATGCATCCGCCCGATCGAGTCCTCGCGATCCGCGGACAGGCGGAACTCCCCCGTCGCCTCGTCCCGCTCCACCGACGGCACGGGGAGGTACGGCACGAGCTCCTCGGTGACACCGACGGGCCCGGCACCGGGCCCTCCGCCGCCGTGCGGCGTGGCGAACGTCTTGTGGGTGTTGATGTGGACGATGTCGAAGCCCATGTCGCCCGGCCGGCACCGTCCCAGGATGGCGTTCAGGTTGGCTCCGTCGTAGTACACGAGGCCGCCCGCGTTGTGGACGACGCTCGTGATCTTCTCGATCTCCTCCTCGAACAGCCCCAGGGTGTTCGGGTTGGTGAGCATGAGCCCGGCCACGTCCTCGTCGACCAGCTTCTCGAGCGCCGACACGTCGACCAACCCTCGCGCGTCGGACGGGATGTGCAGGGCCTCGTACCCGGCCAGGCGAACGCTGGCCGGGTTGGTCCCGTGCGAGGAGTCGGGGATGGCCACCCGGGTCCGCGCGTTGCCCTGCTTCGTGTGGTGGGCGCGCATGAGGAGCAGGCCGGTCAGCTCGCCGCACGCTCCGGCGGGCGGTTGGAGCGTGGCCCGAGCCATGCCGGTGACCTCGCACAGCGCCCGCTCCAGACGCCACAGGAGCTCCAGGGCTCCCTGGACCGTGTGATCGGGCTGCTGGGGATGGGCTCGCTGGAACCCCGGAAGCGAGGCCACCGTCTCGGCGATCTTGGGGTTGTACTTCATCGAGCAGGATCCGAGCGCATATACACCGGTGTCGACGCCGTAGTTCATCTGCGACAGCCGCGTGTAGTGCGCCACGATGTCCCGCTCC
The DNA here is from genome assembly GCA_005885325.1 of Actinomycetota bacterium. Lineage (GTDB taxonomy): Bacteria > Actinomycetota > UBA4738 > UBA4738 > HRBIN12 > AC-69. The sequence goes on along the minus strand of VAYX01000169.1, from coordinate 4,273 downwards.
GCCACCTCCGGGAGCGCGGGACGGCCGCGGCGCGCGAACTCCTCCGGCACCGCGGCCTCGGGGACGTCCGGTGCGGGGAAGCTGAACGCGCGCCGGCCGGCTCGGGACCGATCCATGATCGTCCCCGATTGGATGTCCGGACCCTGGGTGCGTACCGGGGCGCCGGTCACGCCAGCGCCTCCCCCATCGCGCCGGCCAGGGCATCGATCTCCGCTTTCGTCCGCCGCTCCGTGACCGCCACGAGGAGCGCGCGCCCGTCGGCGTCGGGGAGCGGCACGCCGGCGAGGAATCCCCGCTCGATCAGCTCGTCCCGGACCTCGTCGGCGGGCCGGGGAAGCCGCAGGGCGAACTCCTTGAAGAAGGGCGCGCCGGGGAAGAGCGGCTCGACCCCGGGGATCTGCGACAGCCTTTCCGCCGCGTAGGCTGCCTTGGCCGCGCACCGCCGGCCCAGCTCGGCCAGGCCCTCGGGGCCCAGCCACGACAGGTAGACCGTCGCGGCGATGGCCATCAGGGTCGCGTCAGGACGTACCCCACCGTGCCGTCCACGTCCACGGTCTCGCCGACGATGCGCCCGGGCATCCGCCGAACGTCGTCCAGGCGGGTGGCGATGATGCCGAGGTACGGGCCGCCGAAGTTCAGGTGGTTGCCGAGGACCTGGCCCTCGGCCACGGCGATGTCGGCGCGGAGCTCGCCCGGCGGTGCCAGCACACCGAGGGAGAGCGGGTCGAACACCTGGATGGCCCGGGCGCCGCCCGCGTGCGCCGCGCCGAACAGCTCGCGGGCCGGTTCCAGGACCCCGTAGCGGTTGGGATGCTGGACGATCACGGCGGCCACGTCGTCGCCGACCTGCGGGTCGCCGCCCCGGCCGTCCTTCACCGCGAAGACCTCGGGCTGGTACCCCGCTCCCCTGCCGTAGGTCCGAAGGGTCTCGACGTACCGGGGATCGACCGCCTCGGAGACCAGGATCCGGCCCCGGCCCGGCGCGGACCGGGCCAGGTTGACAGCCTCCGCCAGGGCGGTTGCCCCGTCGTACAACGAGGCGTTCGAGACCTCGAGGCCCGTGAGCTCGCAGATCATGGACTGGTACTCGAACAGGGCCTGGAGCACACCCTGCGACAGCTCGGGCTGATAGGGGGTGTACGAGGTGTAGAACTCCGAGCGCCCCGCCAGGGCCCACACCACGGAGGGCACGTAGTGGTCGTAGGCGCCGGCGCCCGCGAAGCAGACCAGGTCGTCGGCGCTTCGGTCGGCGGCGGCCAGCCCTCGCAGGTCGGCAAGGATCTCCATCTCGGAGACCCCTTCGGGGAGGTCCAGCGGCCGGTCCAGCCGGACCGAGGGGGGGATCTGATCGAACAGCGCATCCAGCCCGTCGAGCCCGATCCGGGCCAGCATCTCCCGTACGTCGTCGTCCGTGTGCGGGGCGAACCTCATGGCACCGGGCACAGTCTACGGCCTGGCCGTGCTTCGCCGGCCCTCAGCCGGTGACGTCCTCCAGGCCGTACTTGGATACCAGGGACAGGTAGTCGCGCTGGTAGAAGATCTTGCAGTTGATCCGGGGGTACAGCTCTCGGAGCTTGCGGATCTTCCGGTTCTTCTTGGTGACGAGCTTCTGGTTGAGCGTCGTGATCTCGATGTACAGGTCGTACTGGGGAAGGAAGAAGTCCGGGGTGAACCGCTGGATCACGTTGCCCTGCTTGTCCCACAGGAGGTCGAACGATCGCGGCTCGTAGTCCCATTCGATCTGGTAGAAGTCCAGCAAGCGGGCGAACTGGCGCTCGCTCGCGTGCGCGAACTTCACGGTATCGCTCTTCAAGTCGGGGGGTTCGGTAGAGAGTCGGGCCCTCACGCGCCTCCGGCCCGAGCGACCTCGCGTCCCCTCCGTCGCGCGCCCTTGGCGATCGTTCCCTCCAGATCCGTCCATACCTTGTCGATGGCGAGCGCGAAGACGCCCTGGCCTTTGGCCAGGAGGTCCACCACGGCCTCCGGTGACTCCACCGCGTAGATGCGAGTGCCGTCCGAGACGATCGTGGTACCGACCTCGGGCTCTTTCAGCGACCGCAGGGTCCCGATGGCCTTGCGGACCTGCTGGAGGCTGACCCCGGTGTCCAGGAGCTTCTTGATGATCCGCAGCAGCGCGAGGTCCTGGAACGAGTACAGCCGCTGGGTCCCCGACCCCCGCGCGTCCCGCACGGAGGGCCGGACCAGCCCGGTCCTGGTCCAATAGTCGAGCTGCCGATAGCTGATCCCGACGATCTTGCACACGTCGGGGACGCGATATCCCTGGTCGTCCATCACAACTCCGTAATTACGTGAAGTTGAATCAGGCTATTGCGCCGTGCCCAGCATGTCAATTACCGCAATTTCCTCGATTTTTTTCGTTGCAGAGCGACCTGCGAGTTTTCATGAATCGGAAACACGTAATCGAACATGCTTGCGAGACATGCCACACATCTTGGGCTAGCGTCCGGCCCCGATGCGTCACCCGAAGACGACGGGTCACCGTCGCGCCCGCCGGGCCACGCGACTTCTCCTCCCGATTCTCGTCACCCTGCTCTTGGTGACGCTTGCCGCGCCCGCGCAGGCCACGATGCGATCGCGGTACCTCCGGATCATCAACCACACACGCGCGCAGCACGACCTGCGGCCGTTGAAGCTGAACACGAAGCTGTCGGACACCGCCAAGGGCCATACGCGGAAGATGATCCGCGAAGGCCGGCTGTTCGATATGGGCAACCTCGCGGTGATCCTGGCTCCCTACGCCGGCTACCAGACCATGGGCGCCGACGTCGTCGGCTGTGGGGACACACTGTTCCAGATGCACCGGCTGATGATGCATCACGCGTATCACCGGAAGATCATCCTGAGCCGCAAGGTGGACTTCGTGGGGATCGGCGCGATCCATAGGTCCGGCAGGTCGGGCTGCGGCAGGAACCAGTTCTGGGCCACCGCGATCTTCTTCGGCTAGCGCAGCCTCACCGGAATCAGCCGAAGTCTTCTGGGTTCACGTTCTCCAGGAACTCGCGGAACTTCTCGACCTCTTCATCGTCGTCCCCGCTGGGGATGAGGATGGAGGCCTCGTTCAGGACCTCTTCGCTGGCGAAGATCTTGCAGTTGAGCCGAACCGCGAGCGCGATGGCGTCGCTCGGCCGCGACGAGATCTCGTAGGACGTCCCGTTCCGCTGCATGTTGATCACGGCGTAGAACGTTCCCTCGCGCAACTCGGTGATCACGATGCTCTCGACCTGGATCGCGATCTCCTCGAGGATGTTCTTCAGGAGATCATGGGTCATCGGGCGGGGCGTCACGACGCCCTGGAGCGCCAGGGCGATGGCCGCCGCCTCGGCCTGCCCGATCCAGATGGGGAGGAAGCGCTCGCCTTCGGCCTCCCGCAGGAGGACGATGGGTTGGTTCGTGGGGAGTTCGATCCGCACACCGGCAAGCGACATCTCGATCATGGCCTCATCTGGGAATCTAGCCCTCCCCTCCCCCTCCGACAACCTAGGTGGCGCGCTCGCGACCGGCGTCCGGCCCGGGCACGGCCCGCGGGACACCCTTGAGGTACGGGACGAGGAGGTCCGGATCCGCGGAGAGGGCGGAGAGGTCTTGCACTGCAAGGATATCCGGCAGGTTCCGGTACCGCTCCTGGAAGTCCAGCCCGTAGCCCACGACGAACACGTCTGGGCAGTCGAACCCCACGTACCGGATGGGGAGCGGCGTGATGCGGCGCACGGACTTGTCCAGGAGCGCGCACACCTCCACCGAGGCGGGATGCCGCGATTCCAGGACCGTGATCAGGTACGAGAGAGTGAGCCCGGTGTCGACGATGTCCTCGGCGATCAGGACGTCACGCCCGCCGACGTCCACCTCCAGGTCCTTCACGATGCGGACCCGGCCCATCGACTCCGTCGCATCCCCGTACCGGGAGATCGACATGTAGTCGATCGCGATCGGGAGGTGGACCTGGCGCATGAGGTCGGCGAGGAACACCGACCCGCCCTTCAGGACCGAGATCAGGACGGGCGCGCGTCCCTCGTAGTCCCCGGTGATGTCGCGGCCGAGCTCCTCGATCCGCCGGCGGATGTCCTCGCGTCCGAACAAGACGGTCGCGTCCTCCGACATCCGGCCGGATGGTAGCAGAGGGTCACCCGAACAAGGACGACAGCACGCTCGAGACGCCCTGCAAGACCGCGGAGCCGCCCCGGCGCCACCAGGGGCCGGGCTCCGGCGGCGGTGGCCCGGGCAGGGCGCTCACGACGAGTGGCACCCGTCCGAG
>VAYX01000168.1 GCA_005885325.1 Actinomycetota bacterium | reverse complement strand
GCGTGACGCTGAGCAGCTGGTTGGATCCGGCCAGGCCCGCGATCCCGCCGGCGAGGGTCATGACGAGTATGGTCGTGCGGCTCGGGCTCATCCCGGCGGCGCGGGCCGCGTCGGGGTTGGCTCCGACGGCCCGGAACCGGAAGCCGACCGTGGTCCGGTTGAGCAACCAGGCCACGGCCGCTGCGACGGCGAGTGCGACGAAGATCCCGAAGTGGATCCGCAGGCTGGAGCCGAACAGGTGCGGGTAGCTCACCTTCACGGGCTTGGCGACCGGCTCGGCTTGCTGGCCGTAGAAGTGCGTGGACAGCACATACAGAACGAGGCTCACGGCGACGAAGTTCAACATGATCGTCGTGATCACCTCGTGCGCGCCGGTCTTGGCTTTCAGGAACCCGGGGATGGCGCCCCACAGCGCTCCTCCCGCGAAGCCCGCCATCAGGACCAGGACCAGATGGACCGGTCCCGGGAGGCCGGGGAACGAGAACCCGGCGGCCGAGGCGACCAGGGCGCCGATGTTCATCTGTCCTTCCCCCCCGATGTTGAACAGGCCGGCCCGGAACCCGATGGCCACCGAGAGCCCAACGAGGATCAGGGGTGTCGCCGTCACGACGGTCTCCGAGATCGGCGCGAGGGACGATCTGAACTGATCGAGATCGCCGGATCCGATCGCGTGGGCGATCTCCGACGGGCTGCCGAGGGCCCCGCTGAACAGCGCGTAGTAGGCCGCCCAGACGGCGGTCCAGGAGGTGGACAGAGCACGGACGGGATCGCGGAAGAAGCCCGCCCACGCCTGCAGGGCGTCGTGGTTCGTGAAGATGATGAGCAATCCGCCCAGGGCGAGAGCCGTCAGCACCGCGAGCGCGGGAAGGAGCACGGTCCGCGATCGCCGCGTGCGCTGGCGGGTGGCGAACAGCTCGTCGACCGCCTCGGGGCTGTCAGGCTCCGCTGCATCGTCCGGGGGAGCCGCGGTTCTGGTCTGCGAGGCGTCCGGGTCGTCCTCGGTCGAAGAGGGGAGCCGAGGGTCACCCACGAGCGACGCCCTCCGGGTGGGTCGATCCCGCCATCAGGAGGCCGATCTGCTCTCGAAGCGCACTCTCGGCCGGGATGACGTCGACGATCCGCCCCCGATACATCACGGCGATCCGATCGGCGAGGGCGAAGACCTCGTCCAGCTCCACCGAGACGATCAGGACGGCCGCACCCTCATCTCGCTTCTGCACGATGCGCTCGTGGATGTACTCGATCGAGCCGACGTCCAGGCCCCGCGTCGGCTGGCTCGCGACGAGGAGCTTGATCGGTCGCGAGAACTCCCGTGCGACGATGACCTTCTGCTGGTTGCCGCCGGAGAGCGTGGCTACCGGCTGATCCACGGACGTGGTCCGGATGTCGTACGTCTCGGCTCGCTCCTTTGCCACGGCGTCGACGGATTCCGCGTCCCTGACGATCCACCTGGCGAAGGGTGGGCGGTCGTACGTGTTCAACACCAGGTTGTCGGCGACCGAGAAGTCCACGATGAGACCGTCCCGCTGACGGTCCTCGGGGACGTGCCCAACCCCTTGCCGGATGACGCTCCGCGGGGACGCTGCTTTGGTCTCGTGCTCGAGGAGGCGGATCGAGCCGGAGACCGCGGGGCGAAGCGCCGTGATCGCCTCGACGAGCTCCGTCTGCCCGTTTCCCTGCACGCCGGCGATGCAGACGATCTCGCCCGCCCGGACATCCAGGGAGACCCCGTCGACGGCGACGGAACCTCGGTCGTCCCGCACGACGAGATCTTGGATCTGAAGCACCGTGTCCCCTGGCTTCGCTCGAGCCTTCCGGACGCTCAGCTGGACCGCCCGACCCACCATCATGGCGGCCAGTTCCTGCTCGGTCGTCTGCTCCGGAGTGGTGGAGCCGGCGACCCGCCCGCGATTCATGACCGTGATCCGGTCCGCGATCGCGAGGACTTCCTTCAGCTTGTGGGTGATGAAGATGACGGACGCATTGAATTCGCTCTTCAGGGCGCGCATCACCGTGAACAGCTCTTCGGTCTCTTGCGGCGTGAGCACCGCCGTCGGCTCGTCCAGGATCAAGACCCGTGCCTGCCGGTAGAGGGCCTTCACGATCTCCACACGCTGTTGGACGCCGACGGGAAGCTCCTCGACGATCGCGTCGGGAGGGATGTCGAAGCCGAACCGGCGGCTGATCTCCTCCACCTGCCTACGGGCCTGGCGCCGGTCGAGGAGACCGAACCGACTCGTGGTCTCGATGCCGAGCATCACGTTCTCGGTCACCGTGAACACCGGGACGAGCATGAAATGCTGGTGGACCATCCCCAGGCCCGCCGCGATCGCGTCGCCGGGCGATCCGAACCGAACCGGCTCACCGTCGATCAGGATCTCGCCCTCGTCGGCGTGGTACAGGCCATACAGGATGTTCATGAGCGTGGTCTTTCCGGCGCCGTTCTCACCGAGGAGCGCGTGGATCTCGCCCTCCTCGATCGTGAGGTCGACGTGGTCGTTCGCGACAACACCCGGGAAGCGTTTCGTCACGCCTCGCAGTTGGAGCTGCACCCGCCATCCCTCCGAGCCGACCAGCGCAAGAGGTACCGGCCCCTACGTCCGGTACCCCTTACGTCGCCCGCGTCGGGCCAGTCCCTACGCCGGATAGTCCGCCGGATCGACCGACACGGTCCCGTCGATGATCCCCTGCTTCAGCGTGGCGATCTCGTCCTGCAGGCCCTGGGGAACCTTCGATGCCAGGTCGTGGTAGTCGGAGATGCCGACCCCGTCGTTCTCGAGGGTCCCGACGTAGAGACCGCCCTTGAAGGAGTTGTCGAGGACTGACTGGACCGTGTTTTCCACGGCAACGTTCATGTGCTTCTCCACCGTCGTGAGGAACAGGCTGCAGTACTCCGGGGCCGAGATACAACCGTCGGTATCGACCCACACCCCGTACACGTCCCCGGCATCCTTGGCGGCAGCCATCGTCCCAATGCCGGTTCCCCCAGCGACGGGCAGGATGATGTCGGCACCTTCGGAGATGAAGTCCTCGCCGACCCGACGGCCGTCGGCTGGAGAGTAGAACCCGACCGCGGGATCGCTCGACACCTGCCCAGGAGGTCGACCTTCGTGCCCTTGTCCTGGTTGTACTTTCGGATGCCGGCCGCGAAACCGTTCATGAAGATCGTCACGGTCGGGAAGAAGACCCCTCCGTACGTGGCAACCTTCCCGGTCTTCGTCATCCCGGCCGCCAGGTAGCCGGCCAGGAATGCCGCTTGGTCGGTCTGGAACGTCAGCTCGGCCACGTTCGGGAAGGTGAGGTCCTTGGGAGGGGTCTTGGAGAAGTCGAAGATGTTGTAGTCGACGATCGCGTAGAGCTGATCCGGGTTGGCTGTTGCGGACTTGATCAAGTCCGGGCCCATGTTGAACCCCGCGAGCACGATCAGGTCACAGTTCTGGTTCACGTAGTCCTGGATGAACGGCGCGTAGTCGGCAGCGGACTTCGAGGTCACGTAGCTGAACGCGATACCGAGATCGGTCTTCGCCTTCAGCAAGCCCTCGTAGATCTGCTGGTTGAAGCTCTTGTCGTCGACGCCGCCGACATCGGCCACGAAGCAGACCTGGTGGCCGGCACCGGGCTTCGCCGCGCCGGTCGGGCTCGCGCCCTCCTCGCTGCTCTGTGCGCAGGCCGCCGTGACCAGCGCGAACAGCCCGAAGACGGCGATGAACCGTAGGAGTTTCGTCATCAGCCCCCTCCTTCTCTCCACTTCCCGACGAATCATACGCAAGCGCCCATCGAGGCGGACGGGCCGATCCTCACTCCGTCCCGAACAGCCGATCCCCGAAGTCCCCGAGGCCCGGCAGGATGTATCCGCGATCGTTCAGCTGGCGGTCGACGGCGGCGGTGAAGATGGGAACGTCCGGGTGTTCGACCTGCATCTTGCCGATCCCCTCGGGCGCGGAGACGACGCACACGAACCGGACCGACGCGGGGCCGCCCTCCTTCACTGCTGCGCAGGCCGCCGCGCCCGATCCCCCGGTGGCCAGCATGGGGTCGAGCACGAGCACGTGGCGACCGGCCACCTCCGGGAGCTTGCGGTAGTACGACTGCGGAAGCAGGGAGGCCTCGTCGCGTTCAAGCCCGATGTAGCCCACGGCCACCTCCGGGAACAGCTCCGTCACGGCCTCCAGCATCCCCAGGCCCGCCCGCAGGATCGGAACGGCTACCAGGGTGTCGGCGAGGACCCGGCCCGTCGTGGGCTCGAGCGGCGTCTCGATCTTGACCTCCTCGGTTGGGAGGTCCCGGATGGCTTCGAACGTGATGGCTAGGGCCAGCCGCTTGGCGAGCGTGCGGAAGACCGGCGGGGGGGTGTCGCGGTCGCGGAGCTGGGTGAGGAGGTGCTCCGCCAGCGGATGCGCGACCACGGTCACCGACACGTGGCGCATCGTAGTCCGAAGCCTCGGTGCCGTGCCTGGCGGCGACGGGATGGGTCCGGGCCGGATCGGTTGCCATCGCCCTGCCGGCCTGGCACGATAAGCGCCTGATGCGGCACGTCTTCGGCGACTGGTTCTTCTACGGCGGGCGGGGCCCGGCGTAGTCGCCTGAGCCGAACGGAGCGCAGGGGACCCCGGGCCGAACGCCCGGGGTTTTCTCATCCTCCCGGGCGGCCCGCCGGATGCGGAGGTTTCCATGGTCGTGGTGATGAAGAGGGACGCGACAGAGGCGGACATCGAACGCGTCTCCGAGAAGGTTCGCGAAGCCGGCGGGGAGGCCTTCGTCTCGCGCGGCGCGGTGCACACGATCATCGGCCTGGTCGGCGACACGGCATCGTTCATGGGGCTCGGCCTGGACAACTTCCCCGGCGTGGACCACCTGATCCAGGTGGGGAAGCCCTACAAGATGGTGGCCAGGGCGCTCCACCCTCAGCCCACGACCGTGAAGGTGGGTCCGGCCGCGGTCGGGCGCGAGACGTTCACGATCATCGCCGGACCGTGCGCGGTGGAAAGCGACGAGCAGGCCCTCGCCGCGGCGCGAGGGGCCAAGGCCGCGGGCGCCACGATCCTCCGGGGCGGGGCGTACAAGCCCCGCACGTCGCCGTACTCGTTCCAAGGGCTGGGGGAACGGGGCCTCGAGATCCTGGCCCGATGCCGGGAGGACACGGGGTTGCCGGTCGTGACCGAAGTGATGGAGCCACGGGACGTGGAGCTCGTGGCGTCCTGGGCCGATGCCCTCCAGGTCGGCACCCGCAACATGCAGAACTTCGCCCTGCTGAAGGAGGTCGGCGCGACGAGCAAGCCGGTCCTCCTCAAGCGGGGCTTCTCTGCGACCGTCGAGGAATGGCTGATGGCGGCCGAGTACGTGGCGCAGCGAGGCAACTCCGAGATCATCCTGTGCGAACGAGGCATCCGAACGTTCGAGACCGCCACCAGGAACACGCTCGACCTCGGCGGCATGGTGGTCGCTCAGCAGGAGAGCCACCTTCCCGTGATCGTGGACCCGTCCCATGCGATGGGGCACCGTGAGCTCGTCGCGCCCATGGCCCGCGCCGCGATCGCGGCGGGCGCCGACGGCGTGATGATCGACGTCCATCACGATCCCGGCGAGGCGCTGTGCGACGGGCCTCAAGCCCTCACGCCCGGCGATCTGTTGGAACTGTCGAAGGACCTGAACGCCCTGGCGCTCGCGCTCGGCCGCCAGCTCGTCTAGGCGCCCGGCCCATCGCGGGTCTCAGAGCGGGATGACCGGGGTGAGCTCGGCGATCGCGCACGATCCGCGCCACCGCTGGATCCACTCGGCCGGCGGCCCCGCCCTGCTGCGGCGCCGGTCCACGAGGAGCTTCGCGGCCTCCTCCCACTCCGGGCCTTCCAGCGTCCGCACGGTGGCGTGGAACTCCCGGAGCGCGGCGTCCCGGCCCCGTCGCTCGGGGTTCGTGGCCTTGTACCGGGTCACGACGATCACGTCCGATGCCCCGGGGATCCCGGGGACGGTCTGCTCCTCCGGCCCCGGTTCCTTCTTCGACAGGACGTAGATCCTCCCGTTCCGGTACACGAACCACACGGGGACCGCGCTGGGCTTGCCGTTCTGCTCCGGTCCCACCCAGATGACGTCGGAGCCTCGCAGGCCGTCCTCGATGTCCTTCGGCAGCTTGGTCGGAGCGGGCTGGACGAACACCGGGCACTCGATCTCGCCCACGATCTCGTCCTCGACGACGAACGAGACGATGTACATGCCCGTCTCGTCGAACTGCGCATCCTCGACAAGATCACGTTCCTCGGTCAGGTCCATCATGCCGAGCATCCGGCGGACCACCGGACCCCATCGATAGACGAGGCGCCCGGACGGTCCGTAGAAGTCCACGCTCTCGGTGACCATGCCGGTCCCGATCTTCCAGGCCCGGTACAACACGAAGGGCAGGGCTCGTCCGGGAACGCCCAGGAGGTAGACGCCGTTGGATCCCCGTTCGCCCTGCGCGGCGTAGACGCGCTGATCCACGACGCTCGCAAAGACGAGCTCTCCGACGGTCATCGGGCAGAAAGGATATCGGAGCTCAGTGGGCCGGGCACGATCCCTCCGTCAGTTCCCGCCGCCGGGCTTACGCAGTGGGGAACTTGGAGGGGACCTCGTCGGGGGGTAACCCAATCACGATGGCGATTTCTCGCATGTCGGTGAGCTGGATGTCGGCGGGATCGCCAGTGTAGGCCTTCCCGTCCACGAATACCTGGATCGACGCATCGGGTGAGCAGTAGCCGCCGACGCACTCGGCCGTGAGAGCCACGCCCCACTCGATGAAGAACTGGCCGAGCGTGTTGGGATGCTCTTTTGCGGACTCGGTGTGCAGGATGCCGTCGGGGTCATGTGTGTGCAGCGGCGAGATGCAGGGCTGGGCGCAAGGAGGATCGATGCCCCCGTACGTCGGCCCGAGGGCGCTTTGCGTGGTGTGCACGGCGGGATCGGCGATGTTGATGCCTATGCCGGCCGGCACCTCGACAGGTTCCCCGTTAACGAAGACATCGAGATGCGCGTGGACATGGTAATTGAGGAACTCGTGCGTTATCG
>VAYX01000050.1 GCA_005885325.1 Actinomycetota bacterium | reverse complement strand
ACACCGGCGGTCCGCACCACCTCGCCTTCGGCGTCGAGCGTCTCGGTCTCCACCCCGAGCAGCCCGGTGCCCTCATAGGTCTTCGGGAGGTCCGCGAGGAACCGGAGCAGGCGCGTGGCCCGGCCGATCCCGAGGATCAGCAGTCCGGTGGCCATGGGGTCGAGCGTTCCGGCATGCCCGATCTTCCGGGTGTCGAGGGTCCGCCGAGCCGCGTCGACCACGTCGTGGGACGTGACGCCTTTCGGCTTGTCCACCAGCAGGAGCCCTTCGACCGGGCTCACGGCTCCACGGGCTCGCCCCGCAGCGCGGCCTCGAGCCGCTCCACCGTCCCCGCCAGGCCATGCTTCGACGTGTACCCCGACGCCAGTCGATGGCCGCCCCCGCCGAAGATCGACGCGACCTTCGACACGTCGTGGCCCCCACGAGAGCGGAGGCTGACCCGGAACCTCCCGTCGCGCTGCTGCTTCATCACCGCGGCCACGTCGGTCTCCCGCGCCGTCCGCACCACGTCGATGAGGTCATCGGTCTCGGTCGGGTGCACGCCGGCGCCGGCCAGGTCGGCCTGCGTCAGGTACGTCCAAGCCAGGTCGGCCCCTTCGGCCAACGTAATGCGATGGAGCGCGACCCCGAGAAGCTTCAGGTACGTCGTCGCGTTGTCCTCGTACAGCGCCTGGGCCACGTGCGTGTGGTCGAACCGGTGCTCGCGGAGCTCCGCCGCCAGGCGCAGCGTCTCCGGCCGGACCGAGGCGTACTGGAACCTCCCGGTGTCGGTCACCAGGCCGGCGTACAAGCACAGGGCGGCGTCGTCCGGCAGGTCACCGCCCATGGCGCGGACCAGCCGGAAGACCATCTCGCACGTGGACGAGGCCGACGGGTCGATGAGGGGGGTCGTCCCCAGTCCCTCGTTGCTCACGTGGTGATCGATCCAGATCAGCTCGCGGGCCCGTCCCGCGTTCGCGCCCAGCGCGCCCAGCCGATCCAGTGACGCGGCGTCGCACGTCACCATGATCTCCGGCTCCTTGGGAAACGTGGATGGCGGGACCAGCGCGTCGGTGCCGGGGAGAACTGCGGCCCACCGCGGGACGTCGAACGGCTCGTTGGCGAAGGAGCACACCGTCTGGGCCCCCCGCGACCGAAGGACGATCGAAAGCCCCAGCATCGAGCCGAGCGCGTCCGTATCGGGGTTCACATGGCAGGCCAGCGCGACCTCCTTCGCGCCCGACAGGATCTGGGCCGCCCGTGCCATCTGGTCGCTCACGGCTCCCCCTCGTGCAGCTGGCGGATCAGCCGGTCGATCCGGTCGGCCTCTTCGATCGACCGGTCTTCCTCGAACTGAAGATCTGGGAGGGTCTTGATCCGGACCTGGCCCCCGATCACCTGACGCAGGTGCGCCCGGGCCGATCGGAGGCCCGCCGCCGTGGCCTTGCGCTCCTTCTCGTCGCCCATGGCCGTGTAGAACACCCGAGCCAGCCGGAGATCCGGGGTCACCCGCACCTGGATCACGGTGACGAAACCGATCCTCGGGTCTTTCAGCTTCGGGATCTCCTCCGCCAGGATCTCCCGGAACTCCTCCGACACCCTCCCGGGGCGGGTCCCCTCAGTCATCCGGAGCGTGCAGGGTGAGGTCAGCGTCGATGACCTCGACCTCGGCCCATCGCTCGACGAACTTCTCGACCTCGTGCATGACCCGCTTCGCGTGATAGGCATCGCCGGAGACGGCCGAGACGGCGATCGTGGTCCGCTGCCACAGGTCGTGGTGGTCCACCTCCGCCACCGCCACGTTGAACTTGGACCGGATGCCCCCGGTGAGCGTCTTCACCACGTGGCGCTTCTCCTTGAGCGAGCCGCATCCGGGGATCCGCAGGTCGAACCGTTCCAGCGCAACGAGCATCTGGCCCTCCGGACGGCGCCTACAACTGCCGGGCGACCTCGCGGACCTCGTACGCCTCGATGATGTCGCCCTCGTGGACGTCCTGGAAGTTCTCGATCGAGATCCCGCACTCGAAGCCCTCCGCCACCTCCCGGACATCGTCCTTGAACCGTCGAAGCGAGCCGATCCGGCCCTCGTAGACCACCACGCCGTCACGCACCACTCGGGCCCGCGAATTGCGGGTGATGTTGCCCGATACCACGTACGAGCCGGCCACCACCCCGACCCGGGGAACCCGGAACAGGGTCCGCACCTCCGCCCGACCGAGCTCGATCTCATGCTCCTCGGGCTTCAGCATGCCGGAGAGGGCGCTCCGGATGTCGTCGATGGCCTCGTAGATGACCCGGTACAGGCGGACGTCGACGCCCTCGCGGTCGGCGAGCTCCCGCGCGTTGGCGTCGGGGCGCACGTTGAACCCCACGACGATGGCGTCCGACGCGACGGCCAGCGCGATGTCGCTCTCCGTGATCCCCCCGGTGGCCCCGTGGATGATGTTCACCCGGACCTCGTCCTGCGGCAGCTTCAGGAATGCGTCCATGACGGCTCCGAGCGAGCCCTGGACATCGGCCTTGACCACCAGGTTGAGATCGGGGACCTCGGCCTGGCGAGCCTGTGCCATGAGCTCCTGGAGCGTGGGAGGCCGGCTGGTCACGAGCTCGGCCGCCCGGAACTTGGCCTCGCGCTCCTGCGCCAGATGCCGGGCCTCGCGCTCGTCCTGGACCTCGCGGAAATCGTCGCCGGCGTTCGGCACCGACGACCATCCCAGGATCTGCACGGGCTTGCTGGGACCGGCCTGCTTCACCGGCCGGCCGTTCTCGTCCAGCATGGCCCGGACCTTGGCCCAGGCGCTCCCGGCGACGAGGGCGTCCCCCACGTCGAGCGAACCCTTCTGCACGAGCACCGAGGCGACCGCCCCCCGGCCCTTGTCCAGGTTGGCGTCGATGACGGCGCCTCGGGCCCGGCCCTCGGGATCGGCTTTCAGCTCCTCGAGGTCGGCGACCAGGAGGATCGTCTCGAGCAAGCTGTCCAGGTTGGTCCGAGCTTTCGCCGACACGTCGACGAACTCGACGGTCCCACCCCATTCGGCCGGCACCACGCCGAGCTCCACCATCTGCTGGCGCACCCGCTGGGGGTCCGACTCGGGCTTGTCGACCTTGTTCACGGCGACGATGATCGGCACGCCGGCGGCCCGGACGTGGTCGAGGGCCTCGACGGTCTGGGGCTTGACCCCGTCGTCGGCCGCCACCACGAGCACCGCGATATCGGTGACCTGCGCCCCCCGAGCCCGCATCGCCGTGAAGGCCTCGTGGCCCGGCGTGTCGATGAACGTGATCTCCCGCCCGTCCACGTGCACCTGATAAGCCCCGATGTGCTGGGTGATGCCCCCGAACTCCTGCGAGACGACATCGGTCTTGCGGATGGCATCGAGCAGCAGGGTCTTCCCGTGGTCGACGTGTCCCATGACGGTCACCACGGGGGGCCGGGGCCGCAGGCGGCTCTCGTCGACCTGCTCCTCCTCCTGCTCCTCCTCGAAGCCGACGACCTCGGCCTCGTAGCCGAGCTCCGTGGCGACGAGCGTGATGGCCTCGTCGGAGAGCGACTGCGTCGCGGTGACCATCTCCCCCAGCGAGAGGAGGATCTTCACGATGTCGGCAGGGGTCCGGCCGACCTTCTCGGCCAGGTCCTGCGCGCTCGAGCCTCGGACGACCTTGAGGGAGGGCAACGCCGGCTTGGCCGGCGCTGCCGCCGGCGCCGGCTTCGCCTGGGCGGCGGGAGCGACCGCGGGGACCGCAACCGTCGCCGTGGCCGCCCCATCGGGCCGAGCGGCAGTGGCCTTGGCCGCGGGCTTCGGCTTCACGTCGGGCTCGGGCTCGGCCTTGGCCTTGGGCCTGGCCCGGGACTTGGCCACCGGCTCCTCCCGGGCCGCCCGTGGCTTGGCGCCCGGGACGGCCTTGCCGCCCGAGGCTCGCAGGCGAGGAACGGCCTCGTCGGGGACGGAGGACGATGCCGTCCGACCTTCGAACCCCATGGCCTCGAGGGCGGCGAGCAGATCCTTGCTCGTCACCCCCAGTTCCTTCGCCAGCTCGTGAACCCTCATCGCCTCACGTCCCGTTCGATCTCCCGTTCGATCTCCCGTTCGATCTCGTCGCCTAGCCTAGCTGCTTCCTCCGCTCGCAGGCCCACCCGAAGGGACCTGGCCAGAGACCCACGCGCGATCGCCGCCGTCGCACAGGCCCGATCGGCGTGCACGTACGCGCCCCGCCCCGGCGCTCTGCCGGTCGCGTCCACCCGGACCTCGCCGTGCGGCGTTCGCACGATCCTGATGAGGTCGAGCTTGCTCCCCGACGTCCGGCAGCCGACACAGGTCCGTTCGGGCCCCGTGCGAGGAGCCACTCCTCAGCCCTCGACGGTCTCCTCGACCACGGCGGGCTCGGGTTCCACCGAGGCCAACTCCTTGTCGACCTGGACCGGCGGCTCGGCCTCGGCCTTCTTCTCGTCCTCGGGCGAGGGCACCGCCTCGACGCGGGGTTCCGGGGGCGCCGCTTCGGTCACGGGGGTCGCCGTGCGAGGCGCGCGCAGCTCCTCGGCATGCTGGGTTTCGCTCTTGATGTCGATCCGCCACCCGGTCAGCCGAGCCGCCAGGCGAGCGTTCTGGCCCTCCTTGCCGATGGCCAGCGACAGCTGATAGTCCGGAACGACGACCATGGCGGTCTGGGTGGTGGGGTCGGTGATGACCTCCTTCACCTTCGCCGGCTGGAGCGCGTTCGCCACGAACTGGGCAGGGTCCGCGCTCCATGGCACCACATCGATCTTCTCCCCTCGAAGCTCGTTCACGACCATGCGAACGCGCGAGCCCTTGGGCCCGACGCAGGCGCCGACCGGGTCGACCGCGGGCTCACGGGAGGCCACGGCGATCTTCGAACGGTGTCCCGGCTCCCGGGCGACCTCCTTGATCTCGACGATGCCCTCCTCGATCTCGGGGACCTCCATCTCGAACAGCTTGCGCAGCAGGCCTGGGTGCGTCCGGGACACGACGACCTGCGGACCCTTCGTCCCCCGGCGGACCTCCGAGATGTAGGCCTTCACTCGCTCGCCGTGGCGCAGCTGCTCGGATGGGATTTGCTCCGTATGGGGCAGCAGGGCCTCGACCTTGCCAAGGTCGAGCAGCATGCTGCGGCGGTCCCGCTCCTGCGCCTGGACGATCCCGGTCACCACGTCGCCCTCGCGCCCGGCGAACTCCTCGTAGGTCATCTCCCGCTCCGCGTCGCGGAGCTTCTGGAAGATGACCTGCTTCGCCGTCTGCGCACCGATCCGGCCCTTGAACTCGTCGGTGACCTCGACTTCCTTCTCCGAGACCACCTCGGGCTCGCCTTCCTCGGTCTCGGCCAGCTCCTGGATCCACACCCGGAGGTCCCCGGACTCGGGATCGATCGAGGCGCGCACGCCGAAGCCCTCGTCCTCGAGGTCGGGATGCTGCTGCTTCCACCACGACTTGTAGGCCGAGGCCATGGCCTCCTCGAGGCCTGCCAGGATCGTCTCGAACGTGATCCCCTTCTCTCGCTCCAGCTCGCGGAGCGCCGCGATCATGTCTGGATTCATCGTCTGCTCCTGTCGGCACCCCACTCGAACACGGTTCGTGCCGAGGCGATGTTCTCGTAGGGGACGCGCAACTCTCCGCCGTCGGTGGCGAGCACGATCGCCTCCGCGTCGGCCGAGACCAGCGCGCCCTCGTAGACCTTGACGCCGTCGATGGGCTCCACCGTCTTCACCTTCACCTTCGCTCCCACGCTTCGCTCGAAGTGTCGCGGGTGGCGGAGCGGTCGCTCCAATCCCGGCGAGCTCACCTCGAGCTCGTAGCGGCCCCGCCCGAAGTCCTCCAGGTCCAGGCGCCGCGACAGCCGCTCGGAGGTCTCCGAGATGGCGTCGAGGTCGACGCCTCCCTCCCGGTCGACCATGACCCGCAACACCATCCGGCCACCCTCCTTGCGGAAGGTGGCCTCCCACAGCTCCAGTCCCGCCGACTCGACCACCGGCCGGACCAGCGCCTCCACGTCCATCGCGCCCCTCGAAAAAGAAAGTGGGCGCGCGCCCACTTCCGAGTGAAACCGCTCCTTTTGCGCTCCGAGTATACCGAACCGGTTGTTTCGAAGTGCCGCCGCGACGCCCTCAGAGAGCTCGGCGCTGGCCCCCGGGTCGGTTCCAGTGGTCCCGCCGGCCCATCCTCCTGGCCATCCGGGGATCGTCCCACCCTCGGTGCATCCGGATACCGAGGGCACGGCAGGCCGCCTCGGCCCGGGCCTCCGAGGGGAACTCGTCGCGGACCCAGTTGCCTTCGAGGTCGATCAGGAGCAGGTCCCACGTCCGAAGGCCCACGTGCTGCAGCACGGCCTCGACCTCGGGATGGAGCTTCACGAAGTCCCTGAGTGGGCCGGGCACGGCGACGGCCATCTCGCGAGCGTACCGGGGCTACGGCGCCGCGGCCAGCAAGTCGGCGGCGGCCTGTCCCCCGCCCTGAAGTGGCGCCGTCGATCGCGCGCCGGTCGCCCGGAGCTTGAGGTCGACGGTCCCCGCGTCGACTCCCCGACGCCCCACCACGAGCTGCACGGGGAAGCCCATGAGGTCGGCGTCGGCGAACTTCACCCCGGCCGACTCGTCGCGGTCATCCAACAGGACCTCCACGCCGAGCGACGCGAGCTCGAGGTAGATCCGCTCCCCCTCCGCCGTCACCTGCTCGTCATCGCGGTTGGCCACGATCACCACGACCTCGAATGGCGCCAGGGCCCTCGGCCACGTGATCCCATGCTCGTCGTGGTTCTGCTCCACGGCCGCCGCGATGGTGCGGGTGATGCCGAGCCCGTAGCAGCCCATGACGTACGGTCGCTCCGTGCCGTCCTCGTCGACGAACGTCGCCTTGAGCGGTTCGCTGTAAGTCGTGCCGATCTGGTAGATGTGCCCGACCACGATCGACCGCTCGATGCGCAGCGGCTGGCCGCAGGCCGGGCACGGATCGCCCTCCCGGATCTGCACCAGATCGGCGTACTCGTCGACCCGGAAGTCGCGTTCCGCATTGGCCCCGGTCACGTGGTGTTCCGACTTGTTCGCCCCGGTCACCCAGTCCTTCCCGCCGCGGACCGAGTGGTCGGCCAGGACCATGATCTCGTCGGGGAGCCCCTGCGGCCCGACGTAGCCCTTGACCAGACCGAGGGATGCGAAGTCGGCGTCCTCGAACCGGCGGACCAGGGCGGGGAAGAACCGCCGCGCCAGCTTCGTCTCGTTCACCTCTCGGTCGCCGGGGACGAGCACCGCGACGGCCCGTCCGCCCACGTCGAAGAGGATGCACTTCAGCATGTTCGATGCCGGCCGTCCCAGCAGCTTCGAGACGGCATCGATGGTCGCCGCCGACGGGGTGGAGACCTCGGTGAGCGGCTCGAGCGCCGTGGTGTCTGCGGGCTCGGGCGGGCGGGGGGTCGCCGCCTCCAGGTCGGCCAGGTAGTCGCCGTTGGGGCATGCGACGTACAGGTCCTCCCCCACATCGGCGTTGGCCATGAACTCGTGGTTCGCGCCACCGCCGATCGTGCCCGGGTCCGCCTCCACGATCACGTACCTGAGCCCGCACCGGTCGAACACGCGCCGGTACGCCTGCAGCATCGTGTCGTAGGAGGCGTGTAACCCCTCCTCGTCCCGGTCGAACGAGTAGGCGTCCTTCATCAGGAACTCCCGGACCCGAAGGAGGCCGAACCGTGGGCGATACTCGTCCCGGTACTTCCACTCGATCTGATACAGGTTCACCGGCAGGTCGCGATAGGAGGGGAGCTCCCCGGCGACGAGCGGCGTCACGACCTCCTCGTGGGTCGGGCCCAGCCCCAACTCGCGCCCGTGCCGGTCGACCAGCTTGAACATGATCTCGCCGTAGGCCTGCCATCGGCCGGTGACCTTCCACGGCTCCGCAGGAAGGATGATGGGCATCCGGATCTCCTGCGCCCCGGAGCCGTCCATCTCCTCGCGGACGATGCGCTCGATCTTGCGCATCGTCCGCATGCCGAGCGGGAGCATCGTGTACACGCCTGCCATCACCTGACGGATGTACGCGGCGCGAAGGAGCAGCCGGTGGGAAGGCGCCTCGGCCTCGCTCGGATCGTCCCGGAGCGTGCGAGCGAAGAGCCTGGACATCCTCATGGACGACCCAGGATACCGGCCTCCCCGTGCCCGCACGGGGAGGCCGCCCCGGCTCAGACGTTGCTGACCAGGTCCACCGTCTCCTGCCAATCCGCGGTGGGGCCGAAGCCGTCCGACTTCGCGTACTGGTTCACCACCGCCATCACGGCGGGGTCGAGGGGGTCGCGACTGATCGCGTTGAAGTCACCCCACCGCTCCGGGCCGCGGACGGCCTCCATCCGAGCGTTGCCCGCGGCGAGCAGCGCGATCTCGGCGGTGGTGGATCCGGCCGGGATCACCGCCACGTAGGCCGAGAGGTACTCCCCCGTGACCACGCTGGCCCGGCTGTAGGTGATGAACACGGTGCCGAGCCCATCGGTGGCGACGACCGGCCACCCCGCGTCGGTCTCCGGTGTTCCCACGATGCCATGTCGCGTGACCGTCGAGGCCTTCAGCGGGGAGCCAGGCGCGACCTCGTACCAGCGGATCGCGGCCTCCTGGTAGCCGCCGGTCACGGTATCGGGCTTCAGGTTCCTGAAGATGACATGGGCGGCGTACACACGCTGAAGGTCCGGGTCGTAGAACGCGTTCACCAAGCGGAGATCTCCGGGATCCCACCACGTGTTCGAGTTCTTCAACCCGCCGTCCCCCTGCGTACCGTACGGCGACACCGTCACCTTCCCGATCGGCATCGCCACCCGGGTCAGCCTGAGACCGCTCGCGGTCTGGCGGAGCCGCCAGATGACCAGGGCCGAGCCGCCGCCCGGCGTACGCTCGTAGGACATCAGGTATTGGTCGGCCGGCGCCGTCCCCGCGCTCGTGGCCGGCTGCACGGTGAAGGCCCGGGTCCCGTCGGGGTTGCTCGTGGCCGCGCCGCCGAATGCCTGGAACTCCAGGGCCTGCGTGCAGTCGTACAGACCGGCCTTGCCGAAGGACAGCACCTGCGCGTAGGCGAAGCCCTGGGGCCCGGCGAAGTCGAACTGGTTGCTCGTGACGGTCACACGGTCGAGGTCGTAGCCGAGCCCCGGGTAGTCGGCCCACTGCTTCCCGTCACGCTTCACCTGGTCCGCCTTGATCTGATGGACGCACCAGGTGGCGGGGTCCGAGGCCGTCGCGCCGGGCATGGCCGAGACCACGATCCACGACAGCTGGAGCGCGTCGTGGATGGCCAGGAAGGCCAGAACGAACTCCTGCGCGTAGGGGTCGTAGACCACCTTGGGGTCGAACACGTCGGTCCCCGGAGGGAACGTGCCCAGGGCCTCGAACGGCGTTGAGGGCAGGAGCGGGAGGCCGGTCCGGTCGTACACCGCGACCGAGGTGTTCGCCGCGGTGACGATGGCGGCTTCCCCGATGGCCCCCGTCGGGTCGGCCGGCCAGTTCGGTCCGATCCTGGGGATCGCTTCGAAATGCAGGGACGACACCGGAGCCCTGGGGCCCTTTGCCGCCGCGATGCCCGATGAACCGATCGGCACGGCCACCAGCGCCACGATCGCCACCCAGACGCCGGCCCGGCGGGCTGACCTCCTCACCGTCCAACCATCACCAGAACGGGGGCCGTGGACATGGTCCGTGAACCTATCGGAAACGGGGCCCGGATTCCACGAACCCCACTGCCGCCGATCCCGTTGACGGCCCTCGGCCGAACCCGCACAATCACGGCCACGATGACGCGTCGGATGACTGGTTGGTCCTGGCCCTGGGGCTCGAGGAGCCCGGAGTCGCCCCGCGTCTAGCACGGCGAACCACACACCGACTCGATGGAGGCCCCGGGCACGGACCCGGGGCTTCGTGTTTTTGAACGGGAAGGCCAACGCGTGAAGGTTCGGCCCGATCGGAAGGCGTTCGACGAGCTCGCCTCGTCGTGGGCGCTCGTGCCGATGTGGACCGAGCTCCTGGCCGACGTGTCGACGCCGGTCGGTGTCTTCCCCGCCCTGGCGGGCGACGGGCCGGGGATCCTGCTCGAGAGCGTCGAGCGATCCGAACGCTGGGGACGGTACTCCTTCGCCGCGGGCGACCCCGCCGCGGTGATCACCGCGGACCGCCGGGGCGTGGCGATCCGGGACCTTCGGCGCGGCGAGCTTCCCATCGCCGAGCCGAACCGGGACCAGGGGGTTCGGGAGCAGCTCCGGCGCCTGGCCCGGTCGCTGGCGGCTCCCAGGCTGCCCGAGCTCCCATCGCTCACCGGCGGGCTCATGGGCTACCTGGCGTACGAGGCCGCCGAGCTGCTCGACGGGCAGCCGGTCCCCAGCCCGGAGACGGCGCCGTGTCCGCCCATCGGGCTCCTGGTGGTGGATCGGGCCGTGGTGTTCGACCACTGGCGCCAGCGCCTGTTGCTGGTGGTCCACGTCCCCGCCGGCACATACGAGGAGGGCGCATCCGGCCTGGAGGCGCTGGCCGAGGCCGTCTCCACCGCCACGGCGCCCGCCCCCACGCCGATCGGCGAGGACAACGATGTCAGCGCCGACGACGGGGCGGGCGGCCGGGCCAACATGGAGGATGCCCGGTACCGGGAGATCGTCTCGGGGTTCAAGGAACACATCCTGGCCGGCGACATCTACCAGGGCGTGCCGTCCCGCCGCGTCTCCTTCCCCGCGGCCGACGGCGGCTACCCGATCTACCGGCGGTTGCGCGTCTCGAATCCTGCCCCGTACATGTTCTTCCTGCGCATGCTGTCGATGGAGCTCGCCGGGTCCTCGCCCGAGCCACTCGTCCGGGTGGAGGGCCGGCGCGCGTCGACGCGCCCGATCGCCGGGACCCGTCCCCGCGGCGCGACCGACGTGCGCGACCGCTTGCTGGAGCACGAGCTGCTCGCCGACCCCAAGGAGCAGGCCGAGCACGCGATGCTCGTGGACCTGGCCCGCAACGACCTCGGTCGTGTGTGCACGCCGGGAACCGTGCGGCCGACCGAGCTCATGGTGGTGGAGCGCTTCTCCAAGGTCATGCACATCGTGAGCACCGTCGAGGGCGAGCTTGCCGAGGGGCAGGAGGCGCTAGACGCACTGGCGGTCACCTTCCCCGCCGGGACGGTGACCGGAGCGCCGAAGCGACGGGCCATGGAGCTGATCGCGGAGGCGGAGCCCACGGCGCGAGGGCCCTACGCGGGAGCGGTCGGGTACCGGACGTTCTCCGGCGACCTCGACTTCTGCATCACGATCCGCACGGCGGTGATCGCCGACGGACAGGCGCACGTCCAGACGGGAGCCGGTGTGGTGGCCGATTCGGACCCGGAGACTGAGCTCCGGGAGACCAAGGCCAAGGCGGCGGCGCTCCTGCCCGCGGTGGCCGAGAGCGAGGAGGCCGCGGCGGCGCCGGCAACCGTGGAGACTGTGGAAACTCCTCGATGATCCTCGTCGTCGACCATTACGACTCGTTCACGTTCAACCTCGTCCAGCTGGTCGAGGGCCTCGGATACGCAACCGAGGTGGTGAAGAGCGACGCCGAGCCGGCCGAGGCGCTGGCCGAACGGGACCCCGCCGCTGTGATCCTGTCCCCGGGGCCCGGGCGGCCCGAGGAGGCCGGCTGCTTCCCCGAGCTGCTGCGCATCCTTCCGCCGGCCACGCCGGTGCTCGGCGTGTGCCTCGGACATCAGGCGCTCGGGGTGGCCAGCGGGGCGCGGGTCGATCGAGCGTCCCCGGTCCACGGCAAGGCATCGCTCGTCTACCACGACGGCGCCGGCATCCTCGAGGGCGTGGGCAACCCCTTCGAGGCCGGCCGGTATCACTCGCTGGTCGTCGTCCGCGACGGCATGCCGGCGGAGCTTCAGCTCACCGCGTGGACGGAGGACGGGCTGGTCATGGCGACACAGCACCGCGAGCTTCCGCGTTTCGGCGTGCAGTTCCACCCGGAGTCGATCCTCACGCCGGAAGGTCCGAGGATCGTGGAGAACTTCCTGGCGCTGGCGAAGGCGGCCGGCTAGTCGGCGACGGGCTCGGCCGCGCGCTCTTCGGCGATGCGCTCGGCCTCCTGCACGAGGACCTCGACGAAGCGGTCCTCGGGCACCTTCCCCTTGACCTCGCCCTTCACGATGAGGAACCCCTGGCCCTTGCCCGCCGCGATCCCCAGGTCGGCCTCCCGGGCCTCCCCGGGCCCGTTCACGACGCAGCCCATGACCGCCACGCGGATGGGGACGGTAAGTCCCTTGGCCTGGAGGGCCTCGTTCACCTGCTTGGTCAGGCCGAGCACGTCGACCTCGGCACGCCCGCACGACGGGCATGCCACCAGGTCCAAGCCTCGCTTGCGAAGGCCGAGCGACTTCAGGATCTCGATCCCGACCTTGACCTCCTCCACGGGATCGTCGGTCAGGGACACGCGGATGGTGTCACCGATCCCCTCGGCGAGCAGCGTCCCGATGCCCACCGCGCTCTTGACGCCACCGGTCGGCATGGGCCCAGCCTCCGTGACGCCGAGGTGGAACGGGTAGTCGCACTTCTCGGCGAGCATCCGGTAGGCCTCGATCATCACCCCCGGGCTCGAGTGCTTCACCGAGATCTTGATGTCGAAGAAGTCCTCGTCCTCCAGGATCCGAGCCTCCTCGAGGGCGGACTCCACGAGCGCTTCGGCCGTCGGCGATCCGTACCGGGCCAGCAGATCCTTCTCCAGCGAGCCGGCGTTCACCCCGATCCGGATGGGCACGCCGCGCGCCTTCGCCTCCCGGGCGATCAGCCTGACCTTGTCCTGGTACTTGATGTTCCCCGGGTTGATCCGCAGCCCGTGCACCCCGGCCTCGAGCGCGGCCATCGCATACTTCCACTGGAAGTGGATGTCCGCGACGACCGGGATCGTGGACTTCGCCGCGATGGCGGACAGCGCCTCGGCATCCTCCCAATGGGGCACGGCCACCCGGACGATCTCACAGCCCGACGCCACCAACGACGCGATCTGCTGGAGCGTGGCGTCGACGTTCGCGGTCTTCGTGATGGTCATGGACTGGACTCGGATGGGCGCGTCTCCGCCCACCGTCACGTCGCCCAGGCGAACCTGCCGGGATCTCCTTCGCTCGACCATCATCGTCACCTTCAGGCTACCCGGGTCAGCCGCCGAACACGTGGAACACGATCTGGCGGTTCTTCGGTTCATCCATCTCGAACAGGATCAGCCGCTGCCATCGGCCGAGGACGGCTTCCCCAGCCGCGACGGGGATGGCGTGGGAGCTGGCGGACAGCAGCATCGACTTGACGTGTGAATGGCCGTTCTGGCGCTCGTGAGACTGGGCCAGGTTCTGGGTCCGTCGCTCCAGGTCGTCGTGCGCGTAGTAGACGTCTTCCGGAACCAGATGCAGCACCCGGTTGCGGAAGTCCTCCAGGGCGCCCTGCTCCCACTCGTTGATCAGCAGGGCGCACGTGGTATGCGGACAGAAGGCGATGACCGCCCCGTCCGTGACGCCCGAGTCCTTGATGGTTCGCTCCAATTCCTCGGTCAGATCGAGGTAGGTGTATCGCGCGGGCGCCGACACCTCGATCGTGACGGTCGATGACTTCACGAGGCCCTCCTTGTCTCGGTCCCGGTCGCGGGGGCGACCGGCAGGTCGAAGGTGAACACGCTCCCCTTCCCCACCTCGCTCTCGGCACGGATGCGCCCGCCGTGCGCCTCCACCACCGACCGGGCGATGGCCAGGCCGATGCCCGTCCCTCCGTCATCGCGCGCGCGCGCCGTATCGACCCTGTAGAAGCGTTCGAACAACCGGGGCAGGTGCTCGGCCGGGATCCCCGGTCCGGTGTCCGCCACGCTCACCTCGCAGCGGCCGTCGACCCGATGGGCCGAGACCACCACCTCACCTCCGGGCGGTGTCAGCCGGACGGCGTTGTCGAGCAGATTGAACAGGACCTGGTGGAGCCGCTCGCGGTCGGCGAAGACCGGAGGGATGTCCTCGGGGACGCGGTCCTCGACCCGAACCTCCCGGCCGGACCGGACCACCTCCACCTCCGAGAGGACCTCGGCGACGAGCCGGCGAAGAGCCACGCCCTCGCGCCGAAGCGGGAGCTCCCCCGACTCCAGACGCGACAGGTCGAGCAGCTGGTCCACCAGTCGGGACAGCCGTTCCGACTGCGACAGCATCACCTGCAGCGTCTCCGGATCGGGCTCCTCCACGCCGTCGAGCAGGTTCTCCAGGTGCGCCCGGAGCGCGGAGATCGGCGTCTTCAGCTCGTGCGAGACGTTGGCCACGAGCTCGCGTCGCAGCCGTTCCAGGCTCTCCAGCTCCGCACCCATGCGGTTGAACGCCGTGGCCAGCTGGCCGACCTCGTCTCGCGAGGTGGTCTGGACGCGCTGGCCGTAGTCGCCGGTCTCCATCCGCCGAGCCGCCTGCGCCATGTCGCGGAGCGGCTGGGTCATCCCGCGGGCCAGCCACCGGGCCAGGACCAGCGCGATGGCCGCCGCGATCGCGCCGGCGACCAGGAGCTGCCACCAGAAGTCGCTCAGGAACCGGAGGGTCGCCCCCAGCACGCCCGGGGCGTCCCGGATCGCGTACACGGTCTCCTGTGGCTGTCCCGGTTGTTGCACCGGAACGGCCGCGTACTCGATGCCCTCCGCCACGCCGAGGTGGACCCGGCCGTCCTGGAACGTCGGCGGCGGCGTGCCCTCCGGGCCGTACCACGTGAACGAGCCGTCGCGGAGGAGCACGACGGTGACCCCGTTCGGGATGTCGCGGAGATCCGACGCCGCGGCGCGCGCCGCCACACGTGCCAGGCGCCCCAGGTCGGCCTCCCGGAACGCGTTCCGAAGCGCGAAGCCCAGGAGGAAGTAGACGAGGACGATCGTCATCCCGACGGCGAACACGATGGTGGAGCCGAGCTTGGCCGGCCTCATGGCACTTCGGCCGGCTCGCGGAACGCATAGCCGACTCCGTGCACGGTCCGGATGAACCTCGGCTCCGCACCGTCCTCGCCCAGCTTGCGGCGGATCCTGGCGACGTGCGAGTCGACCACCCGTCCGCCCGCGTAGTCCCGGTACCCCCACACCTTGTCCATCAGTTGTTCCCGGGTGAACACGACGCCTGGGGTCCGGGCCAGCGTCAGGAGGATCTCGAACTCGAGCGGCGTCAGCTGGATGCCGGTCCCGTCCACGGCCACGGTCCGGCGAGCCTGATCGATGGCCAGGCCGGCGCGGTCGATGGGCTCATCGGGCTTGGTGAGGTAGTCGTCGGCCCCCACGGCGAAGCCGGCCACTTTGTCCGCCTCCTCGGTGCGCGCCGTGAGCATAAGCACCGGGACCCACCGATCGCGCTGGATCTGCCGGCACACCTCCAACCCGTCCATCCCAGGGAGCATGAGGTCCAGGACCACGAGGTCCGGACGGATCTGCTCGCACAGCGCGATGGCCTCCGGGCCGTCGCCGGCCACGGCGACCTGGAACCCCTCGCTCTGGAGACGAGCTCGCACGGCCTCCGCGATGGCCTCCTCGTCGTCCACGACCAGGACGGTCTGCTGGGTCACATCCTTCATCGTATCCGCAGCGTGTGGCGGCCCTTCGGGCGCCCTGTTGCAAAGTTGTGGCGAACCCTACGGGCTCAGGTTCAGGGGCTTGGCGATGTCCAGGTAGGTGATGGCCACGAACATCAGGACGAAGAAGGCGGCGACCGCCGCGGAGATGGGGACGAGCTTGCGCATGTCCACCTTCTTCCCCCGGACCTTCTCGATGGCCAGCACGGCCAGGTGGCCGCCGTCGAACGGCGGCAGCGGCAACAGGTTCAGGAACCCGATGTACACGTTGATGGCGGCGAAGATGAGGAGGATGTCCCAGAACCGGCCACCGGCGGCGGTCTGGCCCGCCACCCGTCCGGCCCCCACCACGGTGACCGGGTCGCTCGGCCTCCTGGGGGCGTCGGTGAACAGGAGCTGCGCGACCCTGGATATCCCCTCCGGCCCGAAGACCCTGCCGATGCTCTCCACCGAGCCTACGAAGGTCGATCCGACCAGGCGCCCTCCCCCGGTGATCGAGCCGGCCAGCCCGGCCGGCTCCCGGGCCTCGGCCAAGACCACGCCGATCCGACCCACCTGCTGCCCCTGCACGGTCGCCAGGACCGGCGTGACCGTGACGGTGAAAACACGGTCGTCCCGTTGCACGCGCAGGGAGACCGGCTTGCCGACGTGGGACCGGGTGATCCTGATCAACTCGACGTCCGTGGGGTGGTCCACGCCCGTGATCCCCACGATCCGGTCCCCCGCGCGCAGGCCGGCCTGCGCCGCGGGCGTGACCGCCCCGTCCAACGTCTGCGCCACCTCGGCCACGATCGGATCCGTGGCCACCGGGCGTCCGACCAGCCCCAGCCACAGGGCGAAGCACAGGAACGCCAGCACGAAGTGCGTCGCCGGGCCGGCCACGATCACCAGGGCGCGCTGCCAAACGGGCTTGGCCCCGAAGGTTCGAGGGACCTCTTCCTCCGGGGTCTCCTGGTACGGGTTCATCCCGGCGATCTTCACGTACCCACCCGCCGGGATGGCCTTGATCCCGTACTCGGTCTCGCCACGGCGGAACGACCAGATGCGCGGGCCGAAACCGACGAAGAACTCCTCGACCTTGATCCCGAACCATTTGGCCATGCCGAAGTGGGCGCCCTCGTGGATCACGATGACGACGACGAGGGCGACGAAGAACGCGATCTGGGCGATGGTTCCTGCCATGCCGCCCTCGGTCAGCGGGCCTCGATGATCTCCGCGGCCCGCTGTCGGGCCCAGGAGTCGGCCCGCTCCAGGTTGACCACCGAAACCACCGATGCGGGCGCCTCGTGCTCGTCCACGACCCCTTGGACGATCTCGACGACCCGAGTAAGGGGGATCTTGCCCTCCAGGAACGCCATGACCGCTACCTCGTTGGCCGCGCTCATGACCGCGGGGAACGTCAGGCCGAGCTGGCCAACCCGGTAGGCCAGGTCGACCGCAGGGAAGGCTTCGCGGTCGACGGGCTCGAACGTGAGCCGCTTGTCGGCGAGCGGCACCGGCGCGATCCCGGTCGGCAGGCGTTCCGGCCAGGCCAGCGCGAGCTGGATGGGGAGCCGCATGTCTGCCGAGGCCAGCTGGGAAAGCATCGTGCCGTCGCGGAACTCGACCAGCGCGTGGACGATGCCCTCGGGATGAAGGATCACGTGGATCTGCGAGTAGTCGATGCCGAAAAGGTAGTGGGCCTCGATGACTTCCATCCCCTTGTTCATCAGGGTCGCGGAATCGATGGTGATCTTCGGGCCCATCTGCCACACCGGGTGGGCCAGCGCTTCCTTCACGGACGCGCGGGCCAAGTCGTTGCGGGTCCATCCTCGGAACGGCCCACCCGAGCCGGTCAGGATCACCCGCTTCACGTCCTCCTTGCGCTCGCCCCGGAGGAGCTGGGCCAGCGCGGCGTGCTCCGAGTCGACCGGCACGAGTCGTTCTGGTTCCGCCTTGATCAGGTCCATCACAAGCTCGCCCCCGATGACGAGGCTCTCCTTGTTGGCCAACGCGAGCGTCTTGCCGCTCTGCAGGGCGGCGAGGGTCGAGGGAAGGCCGGCCGAGCCCACGAGCGCGTTCAGCACCATGTCCGCCTCGACGTCGCGCGAGAGGCGTTCCGCCGCGTCGGGGCCGTCGATGATCTCGACCGCCCGGACGTTCTGGCCGAGCATCTCGCGGAGCTCCTGCGCCGCCTCCGGATCCGCGATGGCCACGTAGGGGGGCAGGAACTCGCGGATCTGGCCAACGAGCAGCTCGTGGTTGGTCAGGGCGGCGAGGCCGACGACCTTGAACCGATCGGGGTTTCGCCGGACGACGTCCAGGGCCTGGGTCCCGACCGATCCGGTCGATCCGAGGATGGTGAGCGAGCGCATCGCTCCCTAAGGGTACCCCGGGATCCGGACAATCCGCGTCAACGGAGGGTTACGGGAAGATCAAGCGAAGGAACAGGAACGCGGCCGGCGCCACGAACAGCACGGAGTCGATCCGGTCGAGCACCCCCCCGTGGCCCGGGAGGATGCTGCCCATGTCCTTGACCCCGAGGTCCCGCTTGATCAGCGATTCCGCCAGGTCGCCCAGGGGCGCGAGGACGGCGACCACCACCGCCAGCGCAACGGATTTGCCCACGGTGTTCAGCGCCGTCACCGCCGGGGCCACGGCCCCCACGGAGACGGCGATGACCACGAGCGTGGCCCCGATGGCTCCCTCCAGGGACTTCTTGGGGCTGATGGTCGGCGCGAGCGGCCGGTTCCCCCACCAGGACCCCACGATGAACGCGGCGGTGTCGTAGACGAACGTCAGCCCGATCACCGACAGGACCAGAGCCCGGCCGTCGGTGAGATCGAGCATGGCCAGGGCGTAGCTGGCCATGAGGGGCACGTACGCGATGCCGAGGACCGTGACGCCGATGTTCGTCGCCGCGCCTCGCCGATGCGAAGCCGGGGCCGCCATGTACCACAGGAACGTGGCGAAGACCGACAGGACGAACATCGAGAGCATGGCCGCCTCGCCCCGGAAGTACCCCGCCCCGAGCACGAGGCCTCCCGAGACCAGGCCGAGCGCCGTGGCGGGCTGAAGGTGATGCCGCTGGAGCGCGAGGTACAGCTCGCCCTGGGCCCACAACACGATGGCTCCGGCCACCAGGGCGAACGCCCACTTGCCCACGGCCAGGCTCCCCAAGGCAACCCCGGCCAGGGCCAGGCCGGTGATGAACGCGGCCGGGACGTCCCTTCCGGTCCGGCGGGCCTCCTGCTCCAGCCCGACCTCCATAGTGGTGGGCTCCTGCCAGCTCGGCCCGCCCAGTCCTTCGGTGCCGCCCATGCCCATGGCCCGACCGGCCCCGACCGGCTCCTCGAGCTCCGCCGCGATGTCGTCCCCACCCACCTCATCGCCCCCGCCCAGAAGCTCCGGGAGCGAGGTCTCGTCCTCAGGATCGAGGTCGGCCTCATCGCGCACCGACTCGGCGAAGTGCTCGGCGGCCGCCTCCACCGCCTCGGGGCTCGGCTGCTCGTCCTCGGCGGAAGCCTCGAGGACGGGGGATCCCACCACCGGTTCCTCCTCCTCGTCCCCTTCATCTTCCTCGGACGCTCCCGGCAGGTCGACGTAGGCCGAGGGGGCCCGGCCGAATGTCTCCTCGGAGATCTCGACGCTCTCCTCGTCGCCCCACCCGGACTCCTCGGACCCGGCCTCCGAGGGCGACGACCCCTCGAACAGGCCCTCCTGGCCGGGCGTGGCCCCGGCCTCAGTGGCGTCGTCGGGCTCGACGATCACGGGTTCCTCTAGATCGGTGTCGGGCGCGGCCTGGGCCTCCTCACGGGGGGGTCCCGCGGCGGGGTTCTCCGGCCAGTCCACGTCCTGGATCGGCGCGAAGAACTTGTCGAGGTCCTCGAACAGGTCGTCCTTCTTGTCGCCGTCGGGCACTAGATCTCCTTCAGCTCCCGCTCCTTGTGCACCACGATCTCGTCGATCTCGGCCACGTGGTGGTCGGTCAGCTTCTGCAACTCCTTCTCGGAACGGGCCAGGTCGTCCTCGGAGATGGTGCCGGCGCGCTGCAATCGCTCCAGCTCCTCCTTGGAATGGCGTCGCACGTTGCGCACCGCGACCCGCCCCTCCTCGCCCCGCTGATGCACCACCTTGATCAGCTCCTTGCGCCGCTCCTCGGTGAGCGGCGGGAACGAAAGGCGGATCACGTTGCCGTCGCTCGACGGCGTGATGCCCACGTCGCTCGCCATGATGGCCTTCTCCATCGCGGCGACGGCGTTCTTGTCGTAGGGCTGGATCATGAGCGTCCTGGGCTCCGGCACCGAGAACGAGGCCAGCTGCTGGATCGGCACCTGAGTACCGTAATAGTCCACGACGATCCGCGAAAGTAGGGCCGGCGTGGCCCTGCCGGTCCGGATGGACCCGAGCTCGTCCTTGAGCACGGAAATGGCCTTGTCCATCTTCTCCCCGGCCTCTCCGAGCGTGGTCTGGACCGTCATGCCGCCCCCCCGTGCACCAGGGTCCCGATGGGCTCTCCGGACAGGGCCCGGCGGATGTTCCCCTCGCGGCGGAAGTCGAACACGATGATCGGCAGCTTGTTCTCCATGGACAGGGAGATGGCCGTGGCGTCCATGACCTGATAGCCCTCGCGCAACACGTCGAGGTACTCGATCGACTCGAAGCGCCGGGCATTGGGATCGATGAGGGGATCGGCGCTGTAGACGCCGTCGACCTTCGTGCCCTTCAGGATGACTTCCGCACCGATCTCCAGCGCCCGTTGGGCCGCGGTCGTGTCTGTGGAGAAGAAGGGCGCTCCCATCCCGGCGGCGAAGATCACGATGCGGCCCTTCTCCAGGTGCCGGACCGCCCGGAGCGGGATGTACGGCTCGGCCACCTGCGCCATGTGGATGGCCGTCTGCACCCGGGTGGTGACGCGAAGCTTCTCCAGGCCGTCCTGGAGCGCGAGCGCATTCATGACCGTGGCCAGCATGCCCATGTAGTCGGCCCGGGCCCGGTCGATGCTCGGCGCGTCCCGTCCCCGCCAGATGTTGCCCCCGCCCACGACCACGGCGACCTGCACCCCGATGTCCAC
The DNA here is from genome assembly GCA_005885325.1 of Actinomycetota bacterium. Lineage (GTDB taxonomy): Bacteria > Actinomycetota > UBA4738 > UBA4738 > HRBIN12 > AC-69. The sequence goes on along the minus strand of VAYX01000050.1, from coordinate 3,944 downwards.
CACGTCGCGGAGCTCGCGGGCCAGGAGGGCCGTGGAATCGGTCGAGATGCCGTAGCCGGTATCGGGCGGTGAGAATGCGTCGCCGGAGAGCTTCAGCAGGACCCGGTGATAGACGGGGCGCGACACCTCACCCTCGGCCGGCCGCCCGTCGCCCACGCCCATCCCTCTAGTCAAGCTCCTCGCCCAGCTTGTACCGGACGAACCGTCGCACGGCAACCTTCTCTCCGACCTTGGCCGAGACCTCGTCGATCAGCTGCTGGATGGTCTTGTCGGGCTCCTTCACGAACGGCTGGTCCACCAGGACCGTGGTCTTGAAGAACCCCTGGAGCTTGCCCTCCACGATGCGATCGAGCGCGTTGTCGGGCTTGCCCTTTTGGCGGGCCTCCGCCTCGTAGATGCGCCGCTCCGTCTCCAGGATGTCCTCGGGGACCTCCTCCCGGGTCACCCATTGCGGCATCGCGCTCGCGATGTGCAGGGCGACGTCCCGGGCCAGGCGGCGGAACTCCTCGGTCTTTGCCACGAAGTCGGTCTCGCAGTTCACCTCGACCAGGACCCCGACCGTGTTGTTGTGATGGATGTAGGCGTCGATGACGCCTTGCGTTGCGGACCGGCCGGCACGCTTCTGCGCCGACGCCAGGCCCCGCTCTCGGAGGATCTCGACCGCGCGCTCCATGTCGCCGCCGGCCTCTTGAAGGGCCTTCTTGCTGTCCATCATCCCGGCGCCGGTGCGCTGCCGGAGCCGCTTCACCTCTTCTGCGCTGATGTCGCTCATACGCTCTCCTCGGCACTCTGCTCCGGGCTGGCCCCGGCCGTCTCCTCGGCGATCTCCGGCCCCCCATCGGTGGCCGTGACCGCGGCGGCGGGCTCGGCGGCCTCCGTCCGGCCGGCGTCGGGCTCGGGCTCGGGCTGGAACTCGGGCTCGACCTTCGTGACCAGCGCCTGGCGCCCCTCTTGGCGTCCTTCGGCCAGGGCGTCGGCGATGATCCGGGTCACCAGCGCGACCGAACGGATGGCGTCGTCGTTACCCGGGATCACGTAGTCGACCTCGTCGGGGTCGGCGTTCGTGTCCACGATGGCGATGACCGGGATCCCCAGCTTGCGCGCCTCGGCCACCGCGATGTGCTCCTTCTTGGTGTCGATGACGTAGACCGCGTCCGGGAGGCGCTCCAGGTTCTGCATGCCGCCCAGGTTCCGCTCGAGCTTCTCCTTCTCGTGGCGGAGCTTCAGGACCTCCTTCTTCGGGAGGAACTCGAATGCCCCGCTCCGTTCCATCTCCCGAAGCTCCCGGAGGCGAAGGAGCCGCCGGGACACGGTCTGGAAGTTCGTCAGCATGCCCCCCAGCCACCGGGTGTTGACGTAGGGCATGCCCACCCGGCCTGCCTCCCGCTCCACCACCTCTTGGGCCTGCTTCTTGGTCCCCACGAACAGGACCACGCCCCCTCGGCGTCCCAGGTCGCGGACGAAGCGATACGCCTCCTCCAGGCCGGCCAGGGACTTCTCGAGGTCGATGATGTAGATGCCGGAGCGCTCCCCGTACAGGTACCGGCCCATCTTCGGGTTCCAGCGCCTGGTCTGGTGTCCGAAGTGGATACCCGCCTCGAGGAGCTCCCGCCTGGTGACGACAGGCACGGCGCTTCCTCCTTCCGGTTGTCCCTCCGCCCGGTTCGGCCCGCCCCGGCCCGGCTTCCACCGGGACCCCGGGTGCGGTCCCCGGGCGTGTGTGCTCGGCGCCCCACGGCGCCGGCGAACAGGCAGTCTAGCAGCGGGTTCGAGGAAGCCCGGCCTCAGCGGGACCGGCGCCGAACCGGCTGGGTGGCCAGGTGGGGCTCGGCGGCCATCCACCGGTAGCACAGGGCCGCGAGGAACGAGATGTTCACGTAGGTCGCCACCATCCCGTAGAGCCATGCGGAGACGCTCGGGTTGGCCGTGATCAGCCCGCCGCTCCCGATCGCGGTGCCGACGAGGGGAAGCACGAACAGGAGCGCGACCACGTACAGGAGGCAGAACGTGAACTGCTGGCCACCGGCGAGCGATGCGGCAGCCCGCGACCGACGCAGGGTGTCGATGAGGCCCAACCGTTCCCGGATGGCGATGGCCGGCACGAATCCCAGGAAATGCAGGAGCCCGGCGATCAGCATGACGTTTCCCAGGAACTGCAGGCCGAACCCGAGCACCTGGAGCAGGGAGCCTCCCACCAGCAATGCGGAGAGCCCAACGACGTTGACGGCCACGACGAAGGGAATTGCGCGAAGGCCGCGCCGCGCGTCGCGGAGCGACGCGCGGCGCCCCTCCAGGACCCCGATGATCAGGCCGGCCAGGACCGCAACCACGAACGCCCGGGCCACGAGGAGGACGAAACCGACGACGATCCCCGCGGCCCCTCCGAGCGCCTGGGCCGACTGGTAGTCGATCGCGCTGCCGATCGGCGGTAGGGCCATCGACGTGACCAGGAACCGAGGCGTGGTACGGGTTCCCATGGCGATCAGCACCGCCCATTCCCCGAACAGGGCCACGAAGGAGACCAGAAGGATCGGCCACGACCCGCCCACCACCACGAACCCCCGTCCCAGGGCGGTGGTGAGCCGGCCGAGCAGCGAGGGGCCGGTGGGCCGGCGACCGAAGAGGCCCCCGAACAGCCCGGGTCGGGGCGGGGCCTCCGACGTGCGCCCCGCGGTGGCCGTCGCGGAAGACGAGGACGTCCGGACCTGTGACGGCCGCCGGCCCTTGCCCTTGCTTCGCTTCTTCGCCGTCATCCCGACCCATCCTCGTCGTCGTCCCCGTCACCTTCCGGTTCCCCGAAGTCGGGAGCCTCCGTCCGCCGCGAGAGGTACCCGAGGGGCACCGCGAGCAGGACCATCATCGCCACCAGGGCGATTGCGAAGTTCCCCAGCAGGTGGGCGGGGTCGGCGACGCTCGGAGAGGTCACGTCGATCAGGTCTCCTTGCGGATCCTGCTCGTACGCCACCACCCCGCCCCGAAGGCCCCCCGTCGCGGCAAGGACGAGATCCCCGGTGACGGCGATGCCGCCGACGAGGCCGGGACCGCTCGCCGACTCCCAGACCTCGTGCCCGGACGAGGCATCGATCGCCACCAGCCGCCCGTCGCCCAGGCCGACCAGGACGGAGGTAACTCCAACGACCACCGGCGAGCTCCGCCGGATGAACTCGTTGAACTGGAAGTCGAACAGGCGACTGCCGTTCGCGGGCCCGAACTTCCACAGCCCGCCGCGGCCGTCGGCGACGTACACGGCGCCGCCGGCCACCGTCGGCGACGATGTCTGCCACACGGGGCCAACGCCGCGATGCACCCACCGCACCGCACCGTCTGTCGCCTTCAGGGCGATCAGCTCCCCATTCAGGGCGCCATCGGTCACCGCCAGGTAGACCGAATCCCCCGCCACGACCGGTAACGAGGTGAAGACGGTCCCGACGGGGAGTGGGACGACCCAGGCCGCTTCGCCTGAAGAGGTGGACAGCGCAACGAGCGACACGCGGTTCGGCTCCCCGATGACCTGCCCAGAGGGTGACGCGGACGGCGATGGCGACGGCGTCACGGTGGTGGCGGCGGTCCCGATCGCCAGCCGGCCCTGTGGCACGGCGAACACGGTGCCGTCCGCAACCGTGATCGGTCCCTGGACCCCGGCGTTCAGCTGGACCGACCACCGCTCCTTGCCGGTGGCCAGGTCGACGGCGAAGACGTGACCGGCGTCGTCCCCCACGAACGCGGTGTCGCCGGCCACCGTCACGCCGGAGTGGCTCTGCTCACCGAGCGCGAAGGGTGCCGGCCAGGCCGGCTTCCGGTCGGCCAGCCCGACCGCCCGGAGCTTCGAATCCGAGCTCGACGAGCCCTCGGTGAACAGCAGGATGGGGGTTCCCTTGACGGTCGCCAATGCCGGCGTCGTCGACGGGCCCTCCGTCCGCGCGAGCGTCCACAGCTCCTGCCCG
>VAYX01000173.1 GCA_005885325.1 Actinomycetota bacterium | reverse complement strand
GCTGCCCTCGGCCGACGCCTTCGCCCGATGGAGGGCGGAGACCCCCGAGGGGTTCGCGGTGGCGGTGAAGGCCAGCCGGTTCATCACCCACATCCGCCGGATGCGGGACTGCCGTGACCCGGTCGAGCTCCTGTGGACCCGGGCCAGGGCGCTGGGGTCCCGCCTCGGCCCGGTCCTGTTCCAGTTCCCTCCCCGGTTCCCCGCCGACCTCGAACGGCTCCGAGCCTTCCTCCCGGTGCTTCCTCGGGGGATGCGGGCCGCGTTCGAGTTCCGAGATCCCTCATGGGAGACGGACGAGGTCCTCGAGGCGCTCGACGGGGCGGGGGCCGCATTCGTGTTGGCCGACCGGCCCGGTGCCCGGGTCCGCGACATCGTGACCGGAGGATGGACGTACATTCGGTTCCATCAGGGCCAGACGGCCGCACCCGGCTACACGAGGACGAAGCTCCGGCGGTGGGCCGATCGCATCCGCGGGCTCCCGGCCGCCGACGTGTTCGCCTACTTCAACAACGACACCGGCGGCGCGGCCGTCCGGGACGCGCTCACCCTGACCGAGTTGCTGTCGGAAGGAAGGACGGCCGCGCCGCCTCGAACGCGGTGATCGCCTCCTCGTGGCGGAGTGAGAGGCCGATGTCGTCGAGGCCCTCGAGCAGCCGCCACCGGGTGAAGTCGTCGATGTCGAACGCCGCGTGGAACCCGGGAGCGCTCACCGCCTTGGCTTCGAGGTCCACGGTGACCCGCGTCGTCGGATCACCCGTCACCGCGTCCATCAGCCGGCGAACGGCATCGGGCGGGAGCCGGACCGGCAACAGCCCCACCTTCGTGCAGTTCATCCGGAAGATGTCGGCGAGGGACGGCGCGATCACCGCGCGGAACCCCGCATCCTCCAGCGCCCACACGGCGTGCTCGCGGCTGGACCCGCTGCCGAAGTTCGGGCCGGCCACCAGGATCGAGGCGCCGGCGTGCGCCGGCCGGTTCAAGACGAAGCCGGGATCCTTGCGCCACTCCGCGAAGAGGAACGGACCGAAGCCCGTGCGCTCGATCCGCTTCAGGTACTCGGCCGGGATGATCTGGTCCGTATCGACGTCCGAGCGGTCCAGGGGAAGCGCGGTGCCCGTGTGGGTGGTGAACGGCTGCATGCCCTTAGCCTCCGTCCGCCGCTCGCCGTTCGATCCCCAGGTCGGCTGGGGTGCAGAAATGGCCGGCGATGGCGGTGGCCGCGGCGACGGCCGGGCTGACCAGATGGGTCCGGCCCCCCTTGCCCTGGCGGCCCTCGAAGTTGCGGTTCGACGTCGAGGCGCACCGCTCGCCGGGGGAGAGCTGGTCCGGGTTCATCCCCAGGCACATCGAGCACCCGGCGTCGCGCCAGTCGAACCCGGCCGCCCGGAACACCTGGTCCAATCCCTCCCGCTCGGCCTGCGCCTTCACCAGCATCGACCCCGGCACGACCATGGCCCGCAGGCCATCGCGGACGCGCCGGCCCCGCAGCACGTCGGCCGCGACCCGGAGGTCCTCGATGCGGCTGTTCGTGCAGGAGCCGATGAAGACGGTGTCCGGCCTGATGTCGCGGATGGCTGTCCCGGGCCGAAGGGCCATGTAGGCCAGGGCTCGCTCGGCGGACTCCCGGCGGATGGGATCCTCGAACGAGGCGGGGTCGGGGACCGCGCCGTCGATCGAGACCGTCTGGGCCGGGTTCGTTCCCCAGGAGACGTACGGGGTGAGCTCCCAGGCGTCGATCCGGACCTCCCGATCGAACGCCGCATCCGGATCGGTGCCGAGCGAACGCCAGTGGTCCAGGGCTCGCTCCCAGGCTGCGCCCTTCGGCGCGTGGGACCGGCCCTCCACGTATGCGAAGGTCGTGTCGTCGGGGGCCACCATGCCGGCACGCGCCCCGGCCTCGATGGACATGTTGCACACGGTCATCCGGCCCTCCATCGACAGCGACCGGATGGCCGAGCCTCGATACTCGATGACGTGGCCGACGCCGCCGCCGGTCCCGATCCGGGCGATGACGCCGAGGATCACGTCCTTGGCCGTGACCCCCGGCGGCAGGTCACCGTCAACGGTCACGGCCATCGATCCCGGCGTTGGCTGCGACAGCGTCTGGGTGGCCAGGACGTGCTCCACCTCGCTCGTCCCGATCCCGAACGCGAGCGCGCCGAACGCGCCGTGGGTGGAGGTGTGGGAATCGCCGCACACGATGACCAATCCGGGCTGCGTGAGGCCCATCTGCGGCCCGATCACGTGGACGATCCCCTGGCCGATGTGGCCCGTCGGGTACAGCTCGATGCCGAACTCCGCGCAGTTACGGGCGAGGGCCTCCATCTGGCGTACCGAGACGGGGTCCTCCGGGCCCGGCGCCGTGGGGACGTTGTGATCCATCGTGGCCACGGTGAGGTCGGGCCGCCGCACGGTCCGTTCGGCGAGCCGGAGGCCGTCGAAGGCCTGCGCGCTGGTGACCTCGTGCACCAGATGAAGGTCGACGTACAGGAGGTCGGGCTCGCCCTCGGCGCGGTGCACGAGGTGCTGGTCCCACACCTTCTGCGAGAGCGTCGTGGCCGTCGTCATCGACGTTCCTCCGTCCCCTGCAGCCGAGCGCTCGCCCAGTTTCTCCTCGGGCTCTCCTGCCGGGGTTGTTCCAAATAGTGGAACATGGTACCAATACGTGGAACATGACTCTACCACCCCCGTCCCGGCCTCGCCCGCCGGCCGGCACCGTCGAGACCGGGGTCGGCGTCCTAGACCGGACCATCGCCATCGTCGACGCGGTGGAATCGGGCTCGCGAACGTTCTCCGACATCGCCGAGGCCACGGGCCTCACCAGGTCGACCACGCACCGGCTCCTCAAGGCCCTCGAGGCGCACGGGCTCGTGTCGTTCCAAGGCGGCCTCGGCTACCGCCTCGGTCCTCGGCTTCTTCGCCTGGCGGCGACCGCGATGCGCGAGCTTCCGCTCCGAGACCTGGCGCGACCGGCCCTCGAGCGGCTGGCCCGGATGACCGGGGAGACGGCGCAGCTCTTCGTCAGGAGCGGTGACGAGCGCCTCTGCATCGACGTGGTGGAGTCCGAGAGCGAGCTGCGAACGATCGTTCCCGTCGGGGCGTCGCTCCCCCTCACCGCCGGCTCCGCCGGCAAGGTGATCATGGCCTGGGCCCCGGACCAGGAGCGCCTGCTGGGGCTGCTCACGCCGTTCACGGATCGCACCCCCGGCCTCGATCGGCTCCGGCAGCAGCTGGCCACGGCCCGCCGGCGTGGATGGGCCGAGAGCTCCGGCGAGCGCGAGCCGGGCGTGGCGTCCGTGAGCGCGCCCGTGGTCGGCCCGGCCGGCACGGTCCTCGCCGCGGTGTCCGTGTCGGGTCCGGCGCAGCGCCTTGGGCCCAGGCCGGGCAGGCAATACGCGCCCGCGGTCCTGGCTGCGGCTCGAGACATCCAGGAGGCCATCGGGGCCTCGGTCGGCTAGGGTTTCCCGGTCGCACCCCCCGGGTATCGCTCTCGGGAGCTGGCCGGTGCCCGTTCGGAGACCACCATGCAGCAGCTGGAACAGGACGTCCTGCTCGGCGAGCGATACCGGCTGGTCCGGATGATCGGCTCTGGAGGCATGGGGACCGTCTGGGAGGCCGAGGACGAGATCCTGGGCCGTCCCGTGGCGGTCAAGGTGCTCTCCGAATCGCTGGCGGCGGGGGAGCGCGCCGTCCGCCGGTTCGAGCGCGAGGCCCGGGCCGCCGCCCGCCTCTCCGGGCCGCACATCGCCGCCGTGTACGACTTCGGTCGCTCCGAGGACCGCCCGTACATCGTCATGGAGCTGGTCCCCGGCGAGACACTGGCGGATCGACTGGCTCGTGAGGCTCCGTTCCCGCCGCAGGAGGCCGCTCGGATCACCACGCAGGTGGCCGAGGCCCTCGAGGAAGCACACGCCGCCGGGATCGTTCACCGGGATGTGAAGCCCGGCAACGTGATGCTCACCCCGGCCGGCGACGTCAAGGTGATGGACTTCGGGATCGCCGCGGCGGCGTGGGCGGAACGGGTCACCACGTCGGACCTCGTCCTCGGCACGCCCTCGTACCTGGCGCCCGAACAAGCGAAGAGCGAGAAGACCACGCCGGCATCCGACGTCTACGCGCTCGGTGCGGTGCTGTACGAGATGTGCGCCGGCCGTCCGCCGTTCGTGGCGGAGTCACCGGTCGCGGTGGCGCTGGCGCACGTTCGCGACGACCCGCAGCCCCTGGACCAGGAAGCCAAGGGCGTTCCACCGAACATCGCCGCCGCGGCCATGGCCGCGCTGGCCAAGGACCCGGCCGAGCGCCCCCCGTCCGCCGCCGCTTTCGCTTCCATGCTCCGCGAACCCACCCTTCCCCTTCCGGCGATCGATGCCGCCGAGGAGACGACGCAGCTCGAGCCCGTCGCTCGGGGTCCGGAGGAGACCACGCCGCTCACGCCGGTGCGACGTCGGGTCGACCGCCGGCGGTTCGTGGTCCCGATCCTGCTGATCGCCGGGGTGCTCCTGTTGATCATGACGATCGCGTTGGTCGAGGCCAGGGACCGGTCGATCCTCCAGCGCGCCCAGCGGGAGGCCCGCGTGGGGCAGCGGGTCGCCGTTCCGGAGCTCACGGGGAAGACCATCGCCGAGGCGCAGGATGCCCTGGCCCAGGCCGGGCTGACCGTCGGCGACGTCCTGCCTCATCCCGGGCAGGCCGGGATCGTGCTTTCGAGCGACCCGCCCGCCGGCGACCGCGTCCGAGGTGGCACCTCGGTCACCCTCGTCGTCGGCGCGAGCACCTCATCGCCGGACAAACCTCCTAAGGGCAAGCACGACAACGGCAAGCACGTTGGGGAGGAGAAGGACTAGTCGGCCGGGCCGGGCTGGTCCATCGAGCTCGGCGCATCCGGCAGGAACACCCTGAACGATGCGCCCTTTCCGGGGCGGTCCTCCACCCAGGCCCGGCCCCCGTGGAGCTCGGCGAACCTGGCCACCAACGAGAGGCCGATCCCGCTGCCGGGAAGCTCGGCGGCCTCCGGCCCCCGGCTGTACGGCACGAAGATCTTCTCCTTGAGGTCGTCGGGAACGCCGGCGCCCTCGTCGTCGACCGAGATCAGGGCGCCACCGTCCTGCGGGGCCACCCGGATCCAGACCCTCGCGTCCTCCGTGTGCCGGGCCACGTTCGCAAGGAGGTTCTCCACCATCCGCTCCACCTTGGGCTGGTCCACCGCGATGGTGACGGGCTCGGTCTCGATCTCCACCAACCGTCCGGTGAGCGCTTCTGAGGAAGCGACCAGGCGACGGATCATCGCCGGGAGGTCTACCAGCGACCGCCGGGGCTCGACGATGCCGCGGTCCAGCCGGTCCAGGTCGAGGAGGTCGGTGAGCAAGGTCCGCAGGCTCTGGGTCCGGCCGGCAAGCGACTTGAGCAACGAGCTTCGTTCCTCCGTCGAGAGCTGGGAGTCGAGGCGTTCCAGCGTGCTGGCCGCGCCGTGGATCGCGGTCAGCGGATTCTGGAGGTCGTGCGAGAGGGTGTGCAACAGCGTGTTCTTCAGCCGGTCCATGGCCCGGAGCTTCTCCAGCACCTCCTTCAGCTCCTGCTCCGAGCGCTTGCGCTCGCTGATGTCGTACATCACCCCCTGGAGCACGAAGGGACGCTCGTTCTGATCGCGGACGGCGGTGGCCTCGTCCAGGATCCACAGCCACCCACCGTCCTTCGTCTGCATCCGATACTCGGCTCGGAAGGGCTCGCCGAGCGAGAGCGAGCGCTCCTCCGCCTCCCGGACCACCGCGATGTCGTCGGGATGCGTGAACGAGGCCATGGGATGGGGGTGGGCCAGCCACTCCTCCGGCGTGTACCCCAAGACCCGCTCCAGCTGCGGCGAGATGTACAGCCAGTCGCCCTGCTCGCCGTACTCGGCCAGGTAGACGACCGCGGGGATCTGCTCCACGAGCGTGCGGTATTTTGCCGCCAGCTCCGAGTGGTTGGCCTCGGCGAGCTTCAGCTCGGTGACGTCCAGCATCACGCCGTGCCAGAAGCGGACGCCCGAGACCGGGTCCTCCACCACGTTCGCCTCGTCCTGGAACCAGACCACCCGGCCGTCCCGCGCGAGCATCCGGTATTCCGAGGTGAACGTGCCGGTCTCGAGCGATGCCCGATCGTCCCGGACGACCCGGTCACGGTCGTCCGGGTGCATGGCCCGGATCCACAGCTCGGGATCGGCCTGCCACTCGAACGGCGTGTAGCCCAGGATGTGCTCGCACTGCGGGCTGATGTACACGTCCCGATACCCGATGGGGCTCGTTTCGTCCTCGATCTCGGTGTAGGTGATGGCCGGGATCTGCTCCACCAGGGCGCGGTAGCGGACCTCGGCTTCACGAAGCTCGTAGTAGCGGGCTCCCGCGGCCACGCGGCCGGCGTCGTCGGAGGCTCGGACCACCACGATGCGGTCGTCCCCGTCGGCGATGGCCTCCGCCCACAGCCGCAGGACCCGGGCTTCGCCCGAGGGCGTCAGCACGTGGGCGTCGAACCCGTCGATGGCCCCGCGCTCGCGCAGCAGGTCCTTGGCCCGATCCTCTCCCATCGAGGAGAAGAACCCCAGCTCCCCGATGGTGTGGCCGACGACCTCGTCCCGACCCCGGTCAACCAGGAACAGGAACGCGTCGTTCGCCTCCAGGATCAACCCGTCCAGGTGGGCGAGCAGGATCCCGAGTGAGCTCTGGTCGAAGACGCGGGCCGGCAGGCTCCGTCCGGGCACGGTCAGCTTAGCCTTCATCGGCTCAAGCATCGGTCGGCCGGGGGACACGCTTTACGCCTCCCCGGGCGTCGGGCATCTCAGCCGGCGTTGTCGGCGAGCGTACGAACGATCCCGTCCTCGATCGAGGAGGCGATCCACTTCGGCATCCCGCGGGACAGGATGGAGAACTCGGTCCAGGCTTCCTCTTTGTCGAGCCACACCCAGCCGGAAAGGGCTGAGACCCCGTCCAGGCTCCCGGTCTTGGCCCGAACCTTCACCCCGTGGAGCCGGTTCTCCAGCGTCCCCTGTCCTCCGGTGGCAAGGGCTTGCCTGAGGACCGGGCCCCATGTGGAGGCGTCGGCCACCCACAGCAGCTGGACGATCCCCCGGGTGGTCACCCGGTTCGCGTAGGAAAGGCCCGACCCGTCGTACAGGCTGAAGTCGACGCCGTGTCCGGCCACCCACTCCCGGATGGCGGCCGCCCCCTTGGCGATCGTCCCCGGCAGCCCGGCTGACTTGGCCCCGAGGAGCTTGGCCAGGACCTCGGCGAAGAAGTTGTCCGAGGGCCGGTCCATCGCCGCCAGGATGGAGCGGAGCGGTCGCGACCGGATGGTCGCGACGTCGGCGAGCCCTTCCGGCGGCTCCCCCGCGCCCGCTCTCCCCACCACGGCCACGCCCCGCCTCTCCAGCTGCTTGGTGAGCGATCGCGCGGCGAATGCCTCGGGCTCCCGGGTGAACCGGCCGTTCACCACGTTGCCCTGGAACGTGAGCGCCGTGGGAGGCGCGACGTACAGGCGGGTCCGATGGCGCTTCCATCCTCGGGCCCACCAGTCGTGCCCGAAGTAGCCCGTGGATCCCATCACGCGGCCACGGATCTTCTGCACGCCGGCTGCGACGAGGTGGCGGGCCAGCGCGGCCATGCGGGCCGCGGTGATCTCCGGATCACCGCGGCCCAGGATCCACAGGTTGCCCTGGATCACGCCGCCCTGGAGCGAGGCCGTCGCCGCGTGCGTCACGATCCGCCGGCCGGGCCCGAGCGAATCGAGCAGCGCCATCGACAGGAGGAGCTTCTCGTTCGACGCCGGGATCCGAGGCTCCGTGTCGGCCCGCTGATACAGGAACGATCCCGCGGAACCGACGGAAACCGACAC
>VAYX01000172.1 GCA_005885325.1 Actinomycetota bacterium | reverse complement strand
AGCACGGGCTGGTCGAAGCCGACGACGACGCGTCGAGCGCGAGGGTTTCCACCGTCTGCCAGCCCGCGCCGGTCGGCCGTTGCAGATCGACGTTCTACCCCGACTTGTCCGGCGAGACCGTCACGTGGATCGTCGGACAGCTCCCGGCCGTCAGCGAGGATGCGATGAGGGACGAGTCGACCAGCACGCGCACCCCCACGGCCACGGGATCGGACCCCGCCGCCAGGCATCCGCCGACGGCCGCGAGGGTGACACGGTACGCGCCGCTGTATTGCGGCCCGTCCGAGAACGAGAACGTGCCGTCGGCCGCCGTGTCGCTCGAGGTGATCGTGGTCCAGGCGGCCGATGGGGCCTGTTGCCACTCGAGCTGCACCGGCCGGGGGCCGAGGCACGACGGGTCCTCTCCGATGGAACCCGAGAGCTGAACCATGTCGCCCACGGTGATG
>VAYX01000049.1 GCA_005885325.1 Actinomycetota bacterium | reverse complement strand
CTCGTCGGCCACGAACAGGACGCCGGCATCGCGGCAGATCGACCGGACTCGCTCGAGGTAGCCCTCCGGCGGCGCGAACACGCCGCCCGCTCCGATGACCGGCTCGCAGAAGAAGGCGGCCACGCGCTCGGGGGTGGCGGCGTCGATGGCGTCGCGGAGGGCATCCGGCGAATCCCACGCCACCCTCGCAACGTCACTGACGAACGGTCCGTACCCGGCGGCGTTGGCCGCGATGCCGGCTAGGCTGGTGCCGGCGACGTGCATGCCGTGGTACGCGCTCTCCCGGGTGATGAACATGGTGCGGTCGGTCTGGCCCAGGAGCTGCCAGTACCGGCGGGCCATCTTGGCCGCCGTGTCGATGGAGTCCGAGCCGCCGCTGGTGAAGAACACGCGGGAATCGGGGTCCGGCGAGAGGTCGGCCACCCGCTCGGCGAGCTCGATGGCCGGCCGGTTCGAGACATCACCGAAGGTCGAGTAGGCGGACAGCCGGCGGAGCTGTGCGGCGGCGGCATCGGCGATCTCGCCCCGGCCGTACCCGACGTTGCAGTACCACAGTCCGGCGGTGGCATCGAGGTACCGGCGTCCGTCCTCGTCCCACACGTGCACGCCCTCGCCACGATCGAGGACGAGCTCTCCCCGTTCCTGGATCGCGGACATGTCGGCGAAGGAATGCCAGAACCGGCCCATGGCGCATCACGGTACCAGCCGTTCTCGGGCGGCAGGCTCAGTCGGGGTCGTACGCGAGATTCGGACGGAGCCAGCGTTCGGCCTCGGCGACCTCGACACCCTTGCGCCGGGCGCAGTCCTCGACTTGGTCGCGGCCGATCCGGCCGACGTTGAAGTACCGGGCCGCGGGGTGGCCGAAGTACAGCCCCGAGACGGACGCGGCGGGGAGCATCGCACAGCTCTCGGTGAGGTCCATGCCCAGCGTTGGCGCATCGAGGAGGTCGAACAGCGTGCGCTTCTCGCTGTGGTCCGGGCACGACGGATAGCCGAAGGCGGGACGGATGCCCCGATAGCGCTCCGCGATGAGCTCCTCGTTCGTCATCGTCGGTCCGGTCTCGTACCACGCGCGGCGGGCGACCTCGTGGAGGTGCTCGGCGAAGGCTTCGGCCAGCCGGTCGGCGAGCGCCTTCACCATGATGGCCCGGTAGTCGTCGTTGTCCGCCTCGAACCCTGCCACCACCTCGTCGACGCCGATGCCCGCCGTGACGGCGAACGCCCCGACGTGGTCGGCCAGGCCGGTCTCGGCGGGCGCGACGTAGTCGGCGAGCGAGCGATTCGGCCGGCCATCGCCGTGATCGGACTGCTGTCGGAGCATGTGGAAGCGGACGCCGCGCGCGCCGGCCTCGAGCACGAGGTCGTCCCCGTCGGCGTTCGCCGGCCAGAAGCCGTACACGCCGCGGGCGGAGATCCGGCGGCCCGCCACGAGCTGGTCGAGGAGCTCGTTCGCGTTCTCGTACAGCTCGCGCGCCGCGGCACCGTGCGCCGGGTGATCCAGGATCGCCGGGAACCGGCCCTTCAGCTCCCACGCAGTGAAGAAGAACGTCCAGTCGATGTAGGGCCGGAGGGTCTCGATGGAGGCCTCGACGAGCCTCGTTCCCGTGAACGCCGGCGCCGCCAAGTCCCGCTGATGCCACACGATCGGCGTCCGATTCGCCCGCGCCTCGGCGTACGGCAGGAGCGGGCGGCGGTCCCGCTCCGCGTGCTGCTCCCGGAGGCGCTGCTGGTCCTCCCGGTTCTGGCGGTCGAGCTTGGTCCTCCGGTCCGGGTCGAGCAGATCCGAGACCACCCCGACCACCCGGGACGCGTCGATCACGTGGACGGTGGGGTTGCCGTACTCCGGCGCGATCCGCACGGCCGTGTGCTGCTTCGAGGTGGTGGCCCCGCCGATCAGGAGGGGAAGGTCGATCCCCCGGCGCTCCATCTCCTTGGCCACGTGCACCATCTCGTCGAGCGACGGGGTGATGAGGCCCGACACGCCCACGATGTCGCACCGTTCGTTGGCCGCGGTGTCCAGGAGGACGTCCGCCGGGACCATCACCCCGAGGTCGATGACCTCGTAGTTGTTGCACCCCAGCACGACGCCCACGATGTTCTTGCCGATGTCGTGGACGTCGCCTTTCACCGTGGCCAGGACGACCTTGCCCTGCGAGCGGTCGGCCGCGCCCAAACGCAGCTTCTCCTCCTCCATGAACGGCTCGAGGTAGGCCACGGCCTTCTTCATGGCCCGAGCGCTCTTCACCACTTGGGGCAGGAACATCCGACCCGAGCCGAACAGGTCGCCGACGATCTGCATCCCCTCCATCAGCGGCCCCTCGATGACATCGAGGGGCCGCGCGTACCGTGCGCGAGCCTCCTCGGTGTCCTCCTCGATGAAGTCCACGATGCCATGGACGAGCGCGTGCTTCAGCCGGTCCTCGACGTTGCCCTCGCGCCAGGCCAGGTCCCGTTCGCGCTTGGTCGCCTCGCCCCGGACGCTGCCGGCGAAGGTCACCATCCGCTCCGTGGCGTCGGGCCGGCGGTCGAAGATGATGTCCTCGACGTGCTCCAGGAGGTCGGCCGGGATGTCCTGGTAGAGCGTCAACTGGCCGGCGTTCACGATGGCCATGTCGAGCCCGGCCTGGATGGCGTGATACAGGAAGGCGGAGTGGATGGCCTCACGCACCACGTCGTTTCCCCGGAACGAGAACGAGAGGTTGGAGACGCCACCCGAGATCCGCGAGCCAGGGCAGCGCTCCTTGATGATCCGCGTGGCCTCGATGAACGCCTTGGCGTAGCCATTGTGCTCCTCGATCCCGGTGGCGATGGCCAGGATGCACGGGTCGAAGATGATGTCCTCGGGCTCGAGGCCCGCCTCCTCGGTGAGGAGCCCGTAGGCGCGCTCGCAGATCTGGACCTTGCGTTCCACCGTGTCGGCCTGGCCCTTCTCGTCGAAGGCCATCACCACGACCCCGGCGCCGTACCGCCGGGCGGTTCGGGCCTTCTCCAGGAAGGCCTCGTCGCCCTCCTTCAGGCTGATCGAGTTCACGACGCCCTTGCCCTGCACGCACTTCAGGCCGGCCTCGATGACGGACCACTTCGAGCTGTCGATCATGACCGGCACCCGGGCGATCTCGGGCTCGGTGGCCACGAGGTTGAGGAACGTGGTCATGGCCTGCTCCGAGTCCAACAGGTCGGCGTCCATGTTCACGTCGATCAGGTTCGCGCCGCCTCGGACCTGTTCCAGCGCCACCTCCACGCCGCCCTGGAAGTCGTCCGCGTCGATCAACCGGTGGAACCGCCTTGATCCGGTGATGTTCGTGCGCTCGCCGATCATCACGAACCCGGTGTCGGGCCGGATGGCGAAGGGCTCCAGTCCGGAGAAGCTCGTCAGGCGCCGCGCGGCCGGGACCCGCCGGGGGGGCAGGCCCTCCAGGGCTGTGGCTACCCGCCGGATGTGCTCTGGGGTGGTGCCGCAGCAACCGCCCAGGATGTTCGCCAGGCCGGCCTCCGCGAACTCCCTGAGGTATTTCGCGGTGGTGTCCGGCTGCTCGTCGTAGCCGCCGAACGCGTTCGGCAGCCCGGCGTTCGGATGGCACGTCGTGAAGACCGGCGCCACCGTGGCCAGCGCCTCGAGGTACGGCCGCATCTCGGCCGCGCCGAGCGAGCAGTTCACCCCGACGCTGAACGGTTCCGCATGCTCGACCGAGGTCCAGAATGCCTCGATGGTCTGGCCGGAGAGCGTACGCCCGCTCCGGTCCACGATCGTGACCGAGATCCACCGGGGGACCTCGGGCGCCACGTCCATGGCCGCAGCGATGGCGGCCTTCGCGTTCAGGGTGTCGAAGATCGTTTCGATCAGCAGCAGGTCCACGCCCCCATCGCGGAGGCCGCGGATCTGCTCCGCGTACGCCTCGTA
Organism: Actinomycetota bacterium; assembly: GCA_005885325.1. GTDB lineage: Bacteria > Actinomycetota > UBA4738 > UBA4738 > HRBIN12 > AC-69. The sequence continues at coordinate 11,221 of VAYX01000049.1, read as the reverse complement.
GACCTGGTCGAACGTGACCTTGCGATACGAGGCGTCCTCGACCTTTGGGGAGAGCGAGAGCGTCACGTTGAGCGGCCCCACGGATCCGGCCACGAAACGGTCTTCGTGGCGGGCGACCGCGTCCCGGGCCAGCCGGGCCCCGGCCACGTTCATGTCGTACACGGCGTCCTGGAGGCCGTAGTCGGCCTGCCCGATCGAGGTGGCCGTGAAGGTGTTCGTGGTGGTGATGTCCGCGCCCGCCTCGAGATAGTCGTGGTGGACCGAAGAGACGATGTCGGCTTGCGTCAGGTTGAGCAGGTCCGGATCGCCCTTGACGTCCCGTGGATGGTCGCGGAAGCGGTCACCACGGAACTCCTCCTCGGTGAGTCCACGGCCCTGCAGCAGGACGCCCCACGCCCCGTCGAGGATGACGATGCGCTCCGCCAGCAACCGCTCGAGGCGGGCGAGCGCGCCGTCGTTCGCCGGATTGGGAGCGGGAGCCACCATCGGGCAATGCTAGCGCAGCCCTGTGACCCTCGGTCAGAACGACCGCGCAGGTCGGGCCCGTCCCGAGGTCTCGACGGCTGCGATAGGCTCGCGGCTCGACCGGGAGCCGGGAGAGGCCGATGAAGGACGCGCTCGATTCGCTGGCGGGGCTGGTGCCGCCCTCGGTCTCGTCCGCTGGTTCCGGGTCACGGCCCGCGTCGGGACGGGCGAGATCCGACCGGCCGTTGGGCAAGCAGGGGATGGACCGCCTGGCCCGGGTCCCGCTGTTCGCCGGCCTGTCCCGGCGTCACCTCCGGGCGCTGGCCGACCGGGCCGACCAGGTGGAGTTCCGGAGTGGGGAGGCGATCGTCACCGAGGGGATGCGGGGAGGAGCCTTCTTCACGATCGTGGAGGGGAAGGCCCGGGTGACCAGGAGGAAGCGAACCCTGGCCACGCTCGGACCGGGCGAGTTCTTCGGAGAGCTCGCGCTCCTGGACGGCGGCGAGCGCACGGCGTCGGTGGTAGCCGCAACCCCCATGCTGTGCATCCGGATCTTCAAGCGGGCGTTCGACCGGCTGCTCGCCGAGGAGCCCGGCGTTTCAGCCAGGATGCTTCCAGTGCTGGCCGGCCGACTCCGTCAGGCCGAGCGGTCACCTGCCGACTGATGGTGGCGATCGCGTACAACTGGTGGAAGCTGCTGCATGTCCTCGGTGTGCTCGCATTCGTCATGTACCACGGCGTGTCGATGATCGTGGCCCTCCGGCTCCGCAAGGAGCGGGACCGTACGCGGATCGCCGAGCTCCTCCAGTTCTCCGGCTCGTCGGTGCGAGGGATGTACGTCTCGCTCGCCTGGCTCACTGTGTTCGGCATCGTCGCGGGGGTGCAGAGCGGGATCTATACCCACCAGGCTTGGTTCTGGCTCTCCATCGGCATCCTCGTGGCCGTCAGCGCGGAGATGTCGATCGTGATCCGGCCCTATTACCAGCGGCTGAAGGAGGCAGTCGAGATCCGGCCGTCGGGGGTTCCCCGGCGCAGTGACGAAGAGCTCACGGCCATGCTGGCTTCGCGGCTCTCGCTGGCGAGCGCGGCGTTCGGTTTCGCCGCGCTCGTGTTCATCGCCTACCTGATGATCTTCAAGCCGTTCTAACGCCGGCGCGAGCTACACGTCGGTCGGTTCGAGCGGCTTGGCGGCGGGTCCGTTCACCACCTGACCGGAAGGCGAGAAGCGCGACCCGTGACACGGGCAATCCCACGTCCGCTCCGACGGGTTCCACTTCACCGTGCAGCCCATGTGGGTGCACTTGGCCGAGAGCGCGTGGACGACGCCCTTCTCGTCGCGGTACACGGCCACCTTGTGGTCCCCGGTAGCCAGGATCCCCCCCTCGCCCTTGCCGATCTCCGAGAGGCTCTGGGCCACGGTGCGCGCGATCAGTACATCGCATGGCGCGTATTCAGAGACCTTCTTGGGAACCGACGCCAGGAACAGTCCCTTGGCCCCGGTCAGCCCCCGGTTGCCCACCACGATGAGGTCCAACCCCTCACGCGCCGCAGCATCCATGATGGCCTCCGCCGGGTCGCCCTGGAGGATCAGCATCGTGGCCGGCGGGGCTCCCTCGCCGATCGTGGCCGCGGTGTCCTGGAGGATCAGCTCGCCGGTCTTCGGATGCCCCACGAACACCAGTGTCACCGACGCGCCGAGCCGGGTGGCCAGGGCATAGCCCTTCCTGGCGGCCCGATCCGCGGTGGAGGAGCCGTCGGTTGCCAGGAGGATCCTGGAGTAGGGGATGCCGCCCTCCTCTCGCTGCTCGACCGGCCGCTCCCGCACCAGGAGGACGTCGCACGGCGCGTGGCGCGACACCTTGGTGGCCACGCTCCCCATGATCTGCTCCCCGAGGGAGAGTCCCCGGCTGCCCAGGACGATCAGGTCGGCCTCCCGAACGTCGGCCACCTCGACGATGTCCTCGGCCGGGGCCCCGTCGCGGAGGACCACCTCGGGCTGCAACCCCTCGGCCCCGGCGGTGGCCTCGGCCCGCTCCACGGCGGCCTGCGCCTTGTCCGGACGCTCGTACGTGTGGACGATCAGCAGCTCCTTGGCCTTCGAGGCCCGGGCCAGCGTGGCTGCCACGTGCTCGGCGCTCTCGGCGAAGGCCGAGCCGTCGGTCGCCAGGACGATGCGCTTGTAGGCCACGGAGGTCCTCCTGAAGTCCGGTGGGCGACGCAATCGGGCTCCGGGAGCCTAGCGCGTCCGGCGCGATGTGAACGGCACGCGCACGAAGCGGGGTGATGCGGCTGTTGGTTCGGCCGTCGCGCGCTACGCTAGATGCGAACCCGCGAAACCCTAGAGGAGGCGGCCGGGCCACGCCCGGCCAGGGCAGATGCCGAAGGACGTCGAAGAGAAAGACCGGATCGTCATCCGGTTCGCCGGTGACTCGGGTGACGGTATGCAGTTGACCGGTGACCGATTCACCAATGCCACTGCCGTCCTGGGGAACGACCTGGCGACCCTCCCCGACTTCCCGGCCGAGATCCGGGCCCCGGCGGGCACCGTCCACGGGGTGTCGGCCTTCCAGATCCAGTTCGCCTCCGAGGACATCACTACCCCAGGCGACCACCCGAACGTCCTGGTGGCCATGAACCCGGCGGCCCTGAAGGCCGACCTGCACCTGCTCCAGAAGGGCGGGACGGTGATCGTGAACGAGGACGCGTTCGTCCAGCGGAACGTGGAGAAGGCCGGGTTCTCCGCCAATCCCCTGGAGGACGGCACCCTCGAGGGCTACCAGGTCTACAAGGTCCCCATGACCTCGATCACGGTGCGGGCCGTCGAGGAGCTCGGGCTGTCACGCAAGGAGGCCGAGCGGTCGAAGAACATGTTCGCCCTGGGCCTGGTGTCCTGGATGTACGGCCGGCCCATCGACGTCACGCTGAACTGGTTGCACAAGAAGTTCGGCGACAAGCCGCAGGTCTATGACGCCAACGTGGCCGCGTTCAAGGCCGGCTACAACTTCGGCGAGACCACCGAGCTGTTCGCCCACTCCTACCAGGTGAAGCCGGCTCCGGCCAAGCCCGGCACGTATCGAAACGTCTCCGGCGCGCAGGCCTTGGCGCTCGGCCTGGTCGCCGCGAGCCAGCGGAGCGCCCTGTCGCTGTTCTACGCGAGCTACCCCATCACGCCGGCTTCGGAGCTGCTGCACGAGCTGTCGCGGCTGAAGAACTTCGGTGTGCGGACGCTCCAGGCCGAGGACGAGATCGCCGCGGCGAACGTGGCGCTGGGGGCGGCCTTCGTGGGGCAGCTGGGGGTCACCGGCACCTCGGGCCCGGGCATGGACCTGAAGGCCGAGACCATCGGGCTGGCGGTCGCCCTCGAGCTCCCCATGGTGATCGTCGACGTCCAGCGGGCCGGGCCATCGACAGGGATGCCGACGAAGACGGAGGCCGCCGACCTCTTGCTTGCCATGTACGGTCGACACGGGGAGTCGCCGATGCCGATCGTGGCTGCGTCCTCGCCGTCCAATTGCTTCGACACGGCGATCGAGGCGGTCCGGATCGCGGTGAAGTACCGGACACCGGTGATCCTGCTCTCGGACACGTTCCTCTCGAATTCCTCCGAGCCGTGGCTCATCCCCGATGCGGACACGCTTCCCACGATCGACCCGGGGTTCGCCACCGGGCCGAACGCGGGGACGGAGTTCCTGCCGTACCTCCGCGACGAGAACCTGGCGCGGCCGTGGGCAATCCCCGGGACGCCGGGACTTCGGCACCGGATCGGCGGCCTGGAGAAGGAGGACGGCACCGGCGACATCAGCTACGAGCCCGAGAACCACGAGCGGATGACGGAGCTGCGAGCGGCCAAGGTGGCGGGGATCGCCAAGGACGTCCCGGCGCTCGGCGTCGACGACCCCGACGGCGACGCGACGCTGCTGGTGCTGGGGTGGGGCTCCACCTGGGGGACCATCCGAGCGGCGGCCCGGCGGATCCGCGACCAGGGGAAGAAGGTGGCCACGGCCCACCTGTCCCACCTCAACCCGTTCCCGTCGAACATCGAGGACGTCGTCCGGCGATACCCCAAGGTATTGATCCCCGAGATGAACTCGGGACAGCTCGCCCTCCTCATCCGAGGCCGGTTCCTGGTCGACGCGAAGAGCTACGCCAAGGTGCAGGGCCTCCCGATCTTCGCCGAGGACCTGGAGCAGGAGATCCTGAAGGTGATGGCGGAATGAGCGACGTGGAGAACGAACAGAACGGCGGCAACGGCCAGCGGGCCGTCGGCACCCTGACCAAGAAGGACTTCACCAGCGACCAGGAGGTCCGGTGGTGCCCGGGGTGCGGCGACTACGCCATCCTGGCCACGGTCCAGGCGTTCATGCCGGAGCTCGGGATCACGCCCGACAACACCGTGTTCGTATCGGGCATCGGGTGCTCCGGACGGTTCACGTACTACATGGACACGTACGGGATGCACGGGATCCATGGGCGGGCGCCGGCCTTGGCCACGGGGATCGCCACCGCGCGTCCGGATCTCGATGTGTGGGTGGTGACCGGGGATGGGGACGGCCTGTCGATCGGTGGCAACCACCTGATCCACGCCCTCCGCCGCAACGTGAACATGAAGATCCTTCTGTTCAACAACCAGATCTACGGCTTGACCAAAGGGCAGTACTCGCCCACCAGCGAGGAAGGCAAGGTCACGAAGTCCACGCCGTTCGGCTCGGTGGACCATCCGTTCAACCCCATCGCGCTGGCCCTGGGGGCGGAGGCGACATTCGTAGCCCGGACGGTCGACAACGACCGCCAGCACCTGATGCAGGTGCTGCGACAGGCGGCGGCCCATCGAGGGGCGGCGTTCGTCGAGATCTACCAGAACTGCAACGTGTTCAACGACGGCGCGTTCGACCTCATCCGGGAGAAGCCGCAGGGGGTCCACAACCAGATCCGCCTGGAGCACGGAAAACCGATCCTGTTCGACGAGGAAAACCGGTGCGTGGCGGTGGGGGACAACGGTCGGCTGATCCTGGCCGGGGTGGACGACGTGTCGCCCGACGACATCGTGGTCCATGACGTGCACGGCCGGCCGTCGCTCGCGTTCGCGCTGGCCCATCTGGCACATGGGCCCACCGAGCCCACATGCATCGGAGTGTTCCGGGAGGTCGAACGACCGGTCTACGGCGAGGCCATGGACAAGCAGATCGAGGTGGCCACCGAACGGTTGGGCCGGGGGGACCTGGCCACGCTGTTGCACTCCGGCGACACCTGGACCGTGGGGTAGCGTCCGCGCCTGCCTCCGGGGAGGCATCGAGCTCCGACGAGCCCTCGCCTGGGACGGAAAGTCCAGCTAGACGGCCGGGAATCGCCCGAATATGATGGCCTCGAGGCATCGACGACCAGCTTCCCGGAGCCTTCCAGTGGCCAAGCAGGCGCCCAAGCACGAGGACGAGCAGCCCGCCGGGCGGCCGGGTTCCCCGTCCACTGTCCGAAACTGCACCGTCTGCGGAACCAAACTGTCCATCTACAACCCCGGTCCCAACTGCTGGCAACACACCATGGGTTATCCGTGGAGGGGACCGACGGCAAAGCCGAAATACGAGCCGTAGCTCGGCTCGCTACGGGACACCGGGCTCCCGGTCCCGCATGAACGCCGACCAGTACAGGACCGCGCCGATCACGCCGCCCGCGACCGGTCCCACCCAGTACACCCACCAGTCGTTCCAGGTGCCGGAGACGAGGGCCGGGCCGAACGAACGGACCGGGCTGACGGCCCCGCCGGTGAACGGCCCGGCGACGAGGATGTCGAAGGCGAGCACCGATCCGACGGTCAGGCCGGCGGCTTGCGGGAACGGCCCGCGGTCGTCGAGGAGGGTGGCGAAGAAGGTGAACACCAAGAAGAAGGCCAGAACGGCCTCGATCAGGATGCCCTTGCCCTGGCCGATCCCCGTCGCGAGCAGCGGCGTCCCCAGGTTCGCCGCCTCCCACACGGCCCTGGGGACCACGAACCGGAGCAGGAGCGAGGCGAAGATCCCTCCGGCGAACTGGGCGGCCACGTAGGCCAGTGCCCTGGCCGATCCGATCTTCCCGGCGACCCAGACGCCGATGGTGACGGCCGGATTCACGTGCCCGCCCGAGATCGGAGCGGTCACCGAGACCATCACCGCGACGGCGAACCCGGTCGCAAGGGCCACCCCGAGCAGGCCGCTGCCGTAGGGGCCGGCCACGATCACCGAGCCCGCCCCGACGAACACGAACCCGAACGAGCCGATGAACTCGGCCAGGGCGGCCTTCCAGGTGGTCTCCACCGCTCCTCCTCCCAGAGGCCCGCCGGACGATATCCGACGCGTTGGAAGAGGGCAAAGGGCACGAGAGCCCTTGGTAGGATGCCGCCCGTGAAGGTCCTGCTCGTTTCCCCGGACCCGGAGTCGCGGACCCTGACCCGGCTGGCGGTCGCCAACATCGAACGGCGCTTGGGCGAGCGGTTGGAGTTCATCGAGGCATCGGACGGCGAGGACGGGCGGAGGAAGGCCTGGCGGGAACGCCCGGATGCCGTGGTGGCCGACGAGATCGCTTCCCGGATGGGCGCGTTCGCTCTGGCACGGGACCTGCGGGGTGCGAACGAGCCGTATCCCGGCGCCATCGTGATCCTCCTGGAACGCCGCCAGGACGAGTGGTTGGCCAACTGGTCGGGGGCCGACGCCTGGTTCGTACGGCCCATCGATCCGTTCGAGCTCGCCGACCGCGTGCTCGAGCTCGTGACGGCGAAGGAGCGCGCGTGAAGATCAAGGGGACGTGCCGGCGGTGCGGGCGCGAGTTCCTGGTGGAGCAGGTGATCAGGAACGGAGGCCGTTGCCCCTGGGATGGGAAGCCGTTCCAGGCCGACTACGCGGTCGTCTTGGTGGATTCGCTCCGAGACGCCGAGGCGGCCGGGAACACCCTCGAGAACGCGCTGGAGAAGGTGGCCGACATCGAACCCGAGTTCGTCTTGGACATCGACTCGGTCATCGCTCGGATCCGGGACCATCTCGAGCGGTTGGAGCGCGGCCACGGAACGTAGCGACGCCGCGAACGCCCGAGAAGCGAACGGCTACCGCGTCGACGTCCGCCAGGAGGAAGCGGGTCTGGTCGTCGTGATCCTTGATCCTTCCGGCCGTGAGGTCTCGACCCGCGCATGCAGCGACGAGACCGAGGCCCGAACGTACGCCTCGACGGTCCGCCAGCACGCGTACTGGCTGTCGGAGGCCAAGTTCCGCGAGTACTACCGGCTCCCCGGTCCTGCTGAGAGGGGCTGACGTGGGCTTCAACGCGATGCGGCCGGGGAAGGTGAAGGCGGCCGACATCGTCATGCTGGTGGCGGCCATCGTCGTGATCGTGGCGTTGGTGATGTGGGTCATCCGGTAGCCGTGGAGGAAGCAGAGCTCTCCGAGCTCGACTTCTGCTACGTGACCACGACGGGAAGGTCGTCCGGCCGTCCCCACACGATCGAGATCTGGTTCGCTCTCCACGAGGGCAGGGTCTACATGCTCTCCGGTGGCGGCGACGCCAGCGACTGGGTAAAGAACATCCGGGTCAATCCGACGGTCGGCCTTCGGATCGGCGATCGCGACATGATCTGCCGGGCCTCCGTCGTCGAGGACCCGGAGGAGGACGAACTGGCCCGTCGGGTCCTGGTGCAGAAGTATCGGCCGCGTTACACGGGCGACCTGGACGAGTGGCGGGATGCCTCCCTCCCCGTCGCCATCGAGCTCCCCGAGGGCTAGGACTCGTCGAAGCCGATCGAGAACAGGCGCTCCAGGTCGTGCTTGGAGTAGACCTGGAAGGCGATCAGGGTCTCGGTCCGCACGATCCCCTCGACCTTGGCGATCCCTTGGGGGATTACCGTGGCCAGGTCGTCGTGGTTGACCACGCGCACCACGGCCACGAGGTCGAATTCCCCGGCCACGGAATAGACCTCGCTCACGCCGTCGATGCCGGCGATGGCCTCGGCCGCCTCGGGGATCTCGTCGATCTCGCACTGGATGAGGACGACCGCATGGACCATCTCAGTTCCTTTCCCCCCGGGCCGCGCGGCTCACCCGCGCTCCAGGATCACGGCGAGGCCCTGGCCGCCCGAGATACACAGCGTGGCCAGGCCGAGCGCGTGGCCCCCCTCGCGCATCTCGTACGCGAGGGTCAGGAGGAGGCGCGCGCCGCTCATCCCGATCGGATGTCCGAGGGCGATGCCGCCGCCCCTTGGGTTCAGCTTGTCGCGATCGAACTTGAGGTCCCGCTCGCACGCGATGACCTGCGCGGCGAACGCCTCGTTGATCTCGATCACGTCGATGTCGGCCAGCGACAGGCCCGTCTTCTCCAGCACCTTCTTCGTGGCCGGGACCGGACCGATGCCCATGACGGCCGGGTCCACGCCGGCCCAGGACATCCCGGCGATCCGCGCGAGCGGCTGACGCCCTTCGGCGGCGGCCCGCGACGCGGACATCAGCACCAGGGCGGCCGCGCCGTCCGTGATCCCGGAGGAGTTGCCCGCCGTCACGCTTCCGTTCTCCCGGAAGACCGGCGCCAACGCGGCGAGTCGTTCGAGCGTGGTGTCGGGGCGCGGATGCTCGTCCGCGGTCACCGTGATCGTGCCCTTGCCCTTCGGATCGGGGGCCTCGACGGGGAAGGTCTCGGCCGCCCGGCGATCCTTCGCCGCCTCGGCCTTCTGCTGCGACTCCAGGGCGAACTCGTCCTGCTCCTGCCGGGTGATGTCGTAGAGGTCGACGAGGTTTTCAGCGGTCTCGCCCATGATGAGCCCGCAGAGGGGGTCCAGGAGGCCGTCCCGGTACATCGCGTCGTACGCCGTCGCGTCTCCCGCGCGGTAGCCGGTGCGCATCCGGTCGAGGAGGTACGGGACGCGGGTCATGTTCTCCATGCCGCCGGCCAGGACCACCTCCGCATCGCCCAGCGTGATCTGCTGCGCCGCGAGCTGGACGGCCTTCATCCCGGAGCCGCAGGCGATGTTGACGTTGTAGGCGGAGACCTCGTTCGGCACGCCGGCTCGGACCGAGACCTGCCGTCCGGTGTTCGGCCCGTTCCCGGCCTGGCGGGCGTGGCCCATGATCGTCTGGTCGATCTCATCGGGCGGGACCCCGGCCCGCCCCATCGCCTCCCGGGCCGCGAGCGTGCCGAGCTCGACGGCGGAAATCTCCGAGAACGCGCCGAGGAACTTGCCGATCGGGGTTCTCGCGCCATCCAGGATGACCGCGGTCTCCACGCGAACAGTCTAGTGGGCGCCTTCGCGAGCCCGGTCGGCGGAGCGGAGTCGCGTGAGGAGCCGGTGGAGGGCCGCGCCGCCCTCCACCGGCTCCGCGGGAGGACGGTCGGCCCGCTCCACCCGGACGGGGTTGTGGAGGAGCCACGAACGGACCGCCGCGAGCTCGTCGGCCCGCTCCCTTGGGCACGGACGGGGGATGGGCAGCTCGTCGCCGCCCTGCACCAGCGCGCCGCCGGCCAGGGGGAGCCGGTTGGCGGCGGCGTCGCGAAGCTCGAGGCGCCCCGGCCGGAGCAGCCACTCGTCAACGCGGTCCTGTGCGAGGGCGTCGGCCAGCGCGCGCAGCCGGTCGCGGGCCAGCGCCGCCTCCTCGAACCGTTCCTGCCCGGCGAGATGGTCCATCCGCACCTCGAGCGCCGCGAGGAGCCCGCCCGGAGACGAAAGGGAGGAGAGGAGGCTCCGGACGAGCTCTCCGTAGCGCTCGAGGCTCACGCGGCCGTCGCAGGGGGCGACGCAGCGACCCATCTCGCCGAGCGCGCAGGCCGAGAACGTGGTGGAGGCCCGCATGGCCTTCGTGCACCGGCGGATGGGGAACGCGTCCTCCAGCGCCTCCTTGGCCAGCCGGGCCAGCTCGGCCGTGCCGAAGGGCCCGAGGAACGCACCCTCGCCCTTCGGCTCGCGGACCACCTTGATGCGGGGAAACGCGTCCGCCGTGTCCACCTTCAGGTACGCGTACCGGCGCCAGCGCTTGCCCCTACGGTTGTGCGCGGGCCGGTGCGACCGGATCAGCCGGGCTTCGAGCACCAGGGCCTCGAGCTCGGAGCCGCACCGGATCCCGTCCACGGCGACGGTCTCGGTGAGGAGATCTTGGACCTGCTTGCGGGAGTCGCCGTAGAAGTAGCTCTTCACCCGGCCACGGATGTCCTTCGACTTGCCCACGTAGAGCACTCGGCCGTCGCGGCCCTTGAACAGGTAGACCCCGGGTCCCCGGGGAAGATGGTCGGCGAGCCGGATCTTCCCGAAGTTCGGACGTCCTCGTGCCGTCACGGCGCCGTGGAGGTCACCGAGAGTGAGGATCCCCAGCCGGCCGCCGAGGTCGAGGAGGCCGTGGAAGACCTCGGCGCACGCCGCCGCGTCTGGGAGGGCCCGGTGCGTGGGCCGCGCGCCGGTCCGGAAGTACTCGGCGAGCGTCTGGAGCCGCACGTTCGGCACCTCGGGCCATACGACGCGGCGAGCCAGCCGTGCCGTGCACACGGGTGGCGGTGGAAACGGCTCGTAGTCCAGGCGAACCAGGCTCGCGTTCAGGAACGTGAAATCGAACCGTGCGTTGTGTGCCACGAACACGCACCCCCGCGCGAACTCGACGAAGCCCGGGAGCGCCCATTCCAGGGCCGGTGCGTCGCGGACGGTCGCGTCATCGATGCCGGTGAGGTGGGTGATGAACCTGGGGATCGATGTTCCGGGGTCCACGAGCGTCTCGAACACCCCGACCCGCTCACCGCCCCGGTACTTCACCGCCCCGATCTC
>VAYX01000171.1 GCA_005885325.1 Actinomycetota bacterium | reverse complement strand
TCGGCACATCGACTCCCTGCCCGCGTGGGTCGCGGCGGTGGCCAGGAATCTCCTCCGCGACCGGTTCCGACGGATCCTGGCCGAGCGACGGGCTCGGAGCGGGATGACGGACCTGGGATCGGAGCGCCGATCCGGCGACCCGGCCGACGTGGAGCGCCGAACGGACATGGCTCGTGCCCTGGGCGCGTTGCCGCGGCGACAGCGAGAGGTGGCGGTGTTCCGGTACTACCTCGACCTGGACATCGCGGAGATCGCAACCATCCTCGGGATCCCCGAAGGGACCGTGAGAGGCGCGCTGCATCGCGCTCGCCGTTCCCTCGCGCGGGCCCTTGCAGACGACTCATCGGAGGTTGCCGATGTCACGCGTTGACGAGGAGATCAGGAGGGACCTGGACCGGCTGACCCGCCCGGTGCGGACCGAGGGCGTGCTCGAGCACGTGGCGCGGCGAAGGGCCAGGAGACGGATCGTCTGGCGGATGAGAGTGGCCGTCCTCGCCACCGCGGTCGTCATCGGAAGTCTCGTCGGCGTGGTCGGCCTGAACCGGGTATTCGCGCACCGAGAGGTCGTGACACCGGGTGGAACGCCCACCGTGACCAACCCAGATGCCTCGCACACGGCACGCCCGGCGACGGGTACGGACTTCGAGGCGTTCCCCTGGATCTGCGACGAGACCCAGCTGCACGCCGATACCGACGGAGACGGGAACCTCGACGAGATCGCGGTGTGGTCGCCGGCGACCAGCTGCGACGCTCCGGACGTTGGACAGCGGTATGTGCTCCACGTCAGCGGGAACAAGATCCCGGTCGGCACGGGTTCCCCCTCCCCGGTGCTCTACGGGATCGATCAGCCCTTGCCGGAGTGCGATCAACCCTTCGCCTGCATGTTGTTCGCGGCGCCCGACATCGACGGCGACGGCCGAGCCGAGCTCGCCGTGGCGTTCAACCGGAAGGGGCCGACGTGGTTGCTCGCGCTCTATCGGGTCGAGGTCGACCCCGCCCACGATCGGTACGCACTCGTGCGGATGAGTGTGGCCGCGCCCGGCGACCTGTGGAAGTCCCTGTTCGACCTGGTGCCCGGGCCGGCTACCTTCGCTTGGGGAAGTTCGGCCGGCGAATCGCACACGATGTCGTGTGACGAGCAGAGAGGCGAGCGACTGCTGGTCGTGACCACCTCGTTGCCCTCGGAGCAGATGCCGGGCGCATATGACGTGCATCAAACGCTCCTTCGCCCAAGCAAGGACGAGCTCGTCGTCGTGAAGACGAACGACCAGACGATGAGCGAGGTTCAGCCTCCGATGCCGAACGACCTCTGCGGCGCGCCGATCCAAGGAACCGGCTAACGGGCTGCCTCGCTCTCGTCGAGGATGCGGCGGAGGACCGGGAGCACCACCCGGTCCTTCTCCCGGCCGGCCGCCTCCTTCGACCTGATCACGTCGGCTAGGGAGGCCACGTCGACATCGACGCCCAGGATCGTCAGGTGCACGGCGTCGCGCGCGAGGTCCTCGTAGCCGGCCGTGCCGCTCGGCATGAAGGTGAGGTCGAGTCGGCCGTGGTCGGTGATGAGGTTCCACATCTCGACGTTGCCCAACGATGCGGCGTCGTGTCCGAACGAGACGCCCGCCGGCTCGCTCGCCGTCCATACCCGGGCGTGCATCGACTCCAACGCCGCCGACATGCGTTCCAGGTTCTCCTTGGACCACTCCGGGACCACGTCGACGTCGGTCGTGAGGTAGGGAGAGCCGTGGATCACGGCGGCGAAGCCGCCCACGAGGACGAACCGGACGCCGTGCTCTTTGAGGACGGCCAGCAGCCGCTCCGGCGCGAGCTCGGGCTCAGCCACGGCCGCTCGCTGCGGCCGCGCGGCCGGCCCTGGCGAAGCGGAGCGCCGCCTGGTGCTGGCGAACCCGCGAGTCGACGTCGAGGGCCAGGTTCGACCGGGCCACCGACCAGTCCGAGTCGTCGATCGGCGTCAGCCAGACCTGGAGGTTCAACCCGCACGCTCGGATCAGCTGGCCCAGGCGATCGGCGGTGGGCTCGGTCCGGCCCCGCTCGACCCGGGCGATGGCGGACTGCGTGGTCCCCACCCGGCGGGCCAGCTCGACCTGGGTCAGCCCGGCCCTCCGTCGTGCCTCTCGGATCAGCACTCCTCCACTCATGATCGGCAGTATAGCAGACCTGCTATATTCGCTTCCCCGCGGCCACAAAACAACCGCGCTAGGCTCGGGTCTGCCATGGACCAACGGGTCAGCCTCATCACCCTCGGCGTCCGGGACCTCGAGCGGTCCCGGCGGTTCTACGAGTCGTTGGGCTGGAGCACCGGGGCCGCGCCGAGCGACGACGTCGTGTTCTTCCAGACCGGCGGGTTCATCGTGGCGCTCTGGGACCGGGCCAAGCTCGCGGAGGACAGTGGCGTCCAGGACGGCGGTGGTTGGGGCGGCGTCGCGCTCGCGTACAACGTGAGGTCACCGAACGAGGTGGACGCGATCATCGAGGAAGCCCGGAACGCAGGAGCCACGATCGCCCGCGCGCCGGGTACCACGTTCTGGGGCGGGTACTCCGGCGTGTTCGTCGATCCCGACGGCCATCCGTGGGAGGTCGCCCACAACCCCGATTGGACGCTGAACCCCGACGGGTCGGTCAGCCTCGAATAGCCCTTCGAACGGGCGCTACATCACCTCGAAGGTCTCGTACACCGAGATCTTCGCGCCGCCCATCAGGACCGGGCAGTCCTTGGCCATCGTGACCGCCTCGTCGAGCGAGTTCGCCTGGATGATCGAGTACCCGCTGGCCGGCGATCCGGCCGGACCGTCGCTGACCTTGCCCTTCGTGTCGATGGTCTTGGCCTGCGGCGTGAACGGGTTTCCTCCGTCCTTGAGGGCCGGACCGAGGTTCTCCATCCACACGCCCCATGCCTTCATCACGTCGGCCTGCTCGGACTCGGTCTCGGGCATCTTGCCACCGCTGTAGAGCAGCAGGTAATCGGTCATCTCCCCCTCCTTGTCAGGGTTGCCGAAGCGAGCATCCTACTCCTCTTGTTGCGAAACGGTTCGGGCGTTCCGCTGGAAGCCCCGACCGGTCGCGGCTTCGTCCAGGCCCCAACTGACGATGCGCTTGGGGCGGATCCGGAAGAACTGAGGCGCGAAGTTGGGGAACCTCGGGTTGATCTCGTTTCCGCCGGTCTCGTGGAGCTCGGCCCGGCCTCGGACCTCGAGCGCGCGGGCCTGGCGGTCCTTGCCGGATCCGAACGTGTCGTCGAGGAGGAACGTGACCTTCGGGTTCTGCTTGGCATCCCGCCATTTCTTGCCCTCGCCGAACGCGATGCCGCCGATGTCGATCGTGTCCAACTCCTCGTTGAACCAAAAGGTCACGGGAATGACGTGCGGGTGGCCGTCGGGACCGACGGTCGCGATCCGCGCCAGCGTCTGGCTCCGCAGGTACTCGATCTCTTCTTCGGTGAAGACGCTCATCCCATCCAGCCTACGAGGGCACGTTCGCACCGCCATCGGATCGAAACTCCTTGCCGTCCCGGGTAAACGTTCCTGCCCTCTACCCGCTCTGTAGCTG
>VAYX01000048.1 GCA_005885325.1 Actinomycetota bacterium | reverse complement strand
GGCGTACGGCGTGGCCAGCTTCTACGCCTTGCTCTCCCTGAAGCCGGCGCCGAAGACCGTCGTGCACGTGTGCGACGACATCGCGTGCCGCGTGAACGGCGCCGAGCGGCTGATCGAGCGACTCGAGGGAGCGCTCGCGCCCGGCCGGTCGGGTGGGCTCGTCCGAAGCCCCTGCCTGGGGATGTGCGAGCGCGCGCCGGCGGCGCTGTTGCGATCGGCCGGGCACGAGGCTGCTGACGTCTCCATCGGCGAGGTGACCGTGGAGATGCTCCACCCGTTCCTCCATGGTGGTGGGTGGATCGAGAGCCCCAGCGGCGGCTCCCTCGGCCGGCAGCCCCGAGGGGAGCTGCGGCTCCTGCGCCGGGTCGAGGTCGTCGACCCTCGATCGCTCGACGACTATCGGGCGCACGGCGGATACGACGCCCTTCGCGCGGCCGTCGACCTCGGGCCGGAGGGCGTGATCCGGGAGGTGAAGGACTCTAAGCTCCTCGGGCGGGGGGGTGCGGCCTTCCCCACCGGGGTGAAGTGGGAGGCCGTGGCGAAGCAGCCCGTGCGACCGCACTACTTCGTGTGCAACGCGGACGAGTCCGAGCCCGGCACGTTCAAGGACCGCGTGGTCATGGAGAGTGATCCGTTCGCGCTGGTCGAAGCGCTCACCATCGCCGGGTTCGCCACGGCATCGGAGCGTGGCTACCTCTACGTCCGGGGGGAGTACCCCCTGGCGACCGAGATGCTGTCCAACGCGATCGATCAGGCCCGGGCCCGCGGCTTCCTCGGTCCGGACGTCATGGGCGAGGGGTTCTCGTTCGACATCGAGCTTCGCCGTGGGGCGGGCGCGTACATCGCCGGCGAGGAGACGGCGATGTTCAACTCGATCGAGGGCAAGCGGGCCGAGCCCCGCAACAAGCCGCCGTTCCCCGTGACCCACGGCCTGTTCGGCAAGCCAACCGGGATCAACAATGTGGAGACCCTCATCAACGTCCTCGAGGTCCTGCGGATGGGGGGGCCGGCCTACGCGTCCACGGGGACGCCGGACTCCACCGGCACGCGCCTGTTCTGCCTCTCGGGCTGCGTCGAGCGGCCGGGCCTGTACGAGGTGGAGTGCGGCACGCCGCTCCGGGATCTGCTCGACCTGGCCGGGGGAGTCCGCGGCGGCCGGACGATGCAAGCGATCCTGCTCGGCGGGGCGGCCGGCGGCTTCATCACGCCGGAGGGCCTCGACCTGCCGCTCTCCTTCGAGAGGGCGCGCGCCGCCGGGGTGACCCTGGGATCCGGCGTCGTCATGGTGTTCGACGAGACGGTCGACCTGGTCGACATCGTCCTTCGGATCGCCGCGTTCTTCCGCGA
The DNA here is from genome assembly GCA_005885325.1 of Actinomycetota bacterium. GTDB lineage: Bacteria > Actinomycetota > UBA4738 > UBA4738 > HRBIN12 > AC-69. The sequence goes on along the minus strand of VAYX01000048.1, from coordinate 20,374 downwards.
TGAGTCCTGCGGGCAGTGCGTGCCGTGCCGGGTCGGGACGGTTCGCCAGGAGGAAGCGCTCCGCCGGCTGGTGGAGGGTGGCGGGGACGGCTCGCGCCAACGGGACCTCCTGTTGCTCGATGAGATCGCCCAGGTCATGCGGGACGCCTCCATCTGCGGCCTGGGGCAGACCGCGGCCTCGGCCGTCCAGTCAGCGGTCAAGCAGCTGCACGTCCTCGACCGTGGGGGCAGGTCATGAGCCAGGCCGTCCCCCTCGCCCCCCCGAAGCGGTTGGTCGACGTGGAGATCGACGGGAAGCCGGTCCGGGTCCCGGAGGGCTCCACGATCCTGGACGCGTGCCGGAGCGAGGGGATCGACACCCCCACGCTCTGCTACCTGGAGAACCTGACGCCGGTGAACGTGTGTCGGGTCTGCGTGGTGGAGGTGGAGGGATCGCGGGTCCTGGCGCCGGCCTGCTCTCGCCCGGTCGAGCCCGGGATGAAGGTCGTGACGGACTCGGAGCGCGTTCGGCATTCGCGCCGCCTGGTCCTGGAGTTCCTCTCGTCGTCCGTGGACCTCTCGCTGGCGTCGGAGGACGTGCAGCGGTGGGTCCGCGAGTACGGGGCCGAGCCCGAGCGCTACGGAGCGGCCGTCGAGACCGTCGACCAGCCGGTGAAGGTCGACAACGACCTCTATGTGCGGGACTACTCGCGCTGCATCCTCTGCTACAAGTGCGTCGAGGCCTGCGGGGTGGACGCGCAGAACACCTTCGCCATCGCCGTCGCCGGCCGAGGGTTCGACGCCCGGATCTCCACGGAATTCGACGTCCAGCTCCCCGATTCCGCCTGTGTGTATTGCGGCAATTGCATCGGGGTGTGTCCCACCGGCGCGTTGATGTTCCGGTCGGAGCACGAGATGCGCCAGGAGGGGACCTGGGACGAGTCGGACCAGACGGTGGTTGAGACGATCTGCCCCTACTGCGGCGTGGGATGCGACCTCGAGCTCCACGTCCAAGACAACGCGATCGTGAAGGTGACCTCGCCCCTCGACCACGACATCACCCGGGGACACCTGTGCATCAAGGGCCGGTTCGGCTTCGAGTTCGTGCAGAACCGCGAGCCGGCCCGGCCCGAGGCCGAGCGCTGACCCCGGAGAACGCCCATTCCGTCACCGGCATCGTGCTGGCCGGCGGACGCGCCTCCAGGTTCGGCCGGGACAAGCTGCGTGAGCCCTATCGAGGCGTCCCGCTCCTGCATCACGCGGTGCTGCGGATATCGGAGGTCTGCCCGATGGTGGTGGTGGTCGCCGGCCCCGAGGGCCCGGATCCGGATCTACCCGCTGGGCCTACGCTCCGCCTCGCCCACGACCCGGTCGAGGGCCGCGGCCCGCTCGCGGGCCTGGCCGCCGGGCTGGCGGAGGTCCGGACGGAGCTCGCGCTCGTGGCGGGCGGCGACATGCCCGACATGTCTCCCTCCGTGCTGCTGGCGATGGTGGCCGAGGCCCGGAGGTCGGGAGCGGACGCTGTGGCCCTGGAGCAGGGCGGGACCCTGCAGCCGCTCCCCGTGGTCCTGCGCGCGGAGCCGGCGAGCCGCACCGCTCAGGTGCTCCTCGCCGAAGAAGGGGAGCGGAGCCTCATGGGACTCCTCGCCGCACTCCGGGTGAGGAGAGTGGGGGAGAGCGCGTGGCGGGCGCTCGATCCGCAAGGGACCACAGCTCGCGACATCGACCGGCCGGAGGATCTGGGCGGCTAGGGCACGGACCTGCCGCGCGATCTCCCTTCGGTAACGTCCGCCCTACGACTTCCGGTACGAGGAGAATCACCCGCCCACCCTGGATGAGTGACCAGGCGGACGATGCGCCGTAGGCCCCGCGAGCCGGACACTGACCCTCGTTCGTCGTATCGGGAAATTGCCCTAAGAGAGGGATGAGCGGTCGGATGACGGTGGCGGTGCACGCGGCGAGCATCGCGCGACCCAGGGTCCTTTCGCATAGGGCCATGCGATTGCTCGCTGCGGGAGTGGCCCTCACCCTCGCGGCCATCCTCGCGGTCCAGCCTCAGCCCGACGCCTCCTCAGCCATCGCTGCGAAGGCCGATCCGGCTCTGGCAGCGGATGCCGCGGCCGCTCCGGCATCGACCCTGCACGTGATCGTGCGGGAGAGCGTGCCCGCAACGGACGACGCCGAGCAACTGGTGAAGGACCTCGGCGGGAACGTGACGCACGAACTTCCGATCATCGGTGGGTTCTCAGCCCAGCTTCCCGGTTCCGCGCTTGCGGACCTCGCCCGGTCGGAATGGGTGAGCTTGGTGTGGGGCGATGGCCAGATCCGGATGAGCGGCTCGACCTCCCCCTACAACAGCCAGGATCCGAACACCTTTTGGCGGCAAAGCATCCGACTGAACCAGGTCGATGGCCTGTACGACGGCACCGGTGTCACGGTCGCCCTGCTCGACACCGGGGTGTCGCAGTCCGGTGACCTGGGTAACCGCGTCCTGGCCCGTGTTGACCTGACACCGGACCATGATGGGTTCGATCGGTACGGCCACGGCACGCACCTGTCGGGGATCATCGCCGGAACGGGTGCGGCCTCCGGTGGCCAGTGGAGGGGCGTCGCTCCCGGCGCTAACCTCGTTTCGGTCAAGGTGGCGGGTTCCGATGGCTCCACCGACGTCTCGGTCGTCATCGCCGGTCTGCAATGGGTGGTGTCGAACCGAGCGACCTACAACATCCGGGTCCTCAACCTTGCCTTCGGCACCGACTCGAAGCAGAGCTATAGCGTCGATCCCCTCGATTATGCGGTCGAGCAAGCGTGGTTCTCAGGAATCCTGGTGGTGGCCTCGGCCGGGAACCGGGGGCCCGACGGGGGCACGGTCAACAAGCCCGGCGACGATCCCTTCGTCCTGACGGTTGGGGCGGCGGACAACCACGGTACTCCCGATCGCAGCAGCACAACGGTGGCCCCCTTCTCCAGTTGGGGATCGCCCGGCGGGTTCATGAAGCCGGACGTCGTGGCGCCCGGCATCACGATCGTGTCGATCCGCGACTCGGGGAGCACGATCGACGTCGCATACCCCGACGCTCGGATGGGCGATTCATACTTCAAGGGAACCGGGACGTCGCAGGCCGCAGCCATCGTCTCGGGGGTGGCCGCGCTGATGTTCCAGGCCAACCCATCGCTCACGCCCGACCTGGCCAAGGGCGCGCTCATGAAGACCGCGTTCAGGAACGCGAGCTACAAGTGGCCCACCGCGGGTGCCGGGCTGGTCGACGTGGGGAGCGCCATCCAGGCCGTGACCCATATCGGCGGCGTCACGCCGGCCAACCTGGGCGTCGTGCCGTCCACCGGCACCGGATCTCTGGAAGCCAGCCGAGGGTCCTTCCATGTGATGGCCGACATCAATGGCGACGGCGTTCCGGAGCTCGTCATCGGCGAGACCGACGTCCTGGGCCAGCCGTGGTCGGCGATGTCATGGTCGGCCCTCTCCTGGTCGCAGTCGATGTGGTGTTCCTTGACCTCGGTTTCCTCCGGGTGGAGCAGCACGTCTTGGAGTAGTACCTCGTGGAGCGGGACGACGTGGAGTGCGATCTCCTGGAGCGCGATCTCCTGGAGCGCGACCACCTGGAGCTGACCTCATGCGGGAACCGACGACCCTCCCGATCTCGGCCCGACTCCTGATCCTTTCGACCGCGGCAGCCGGCGCCTTCGCGCTCGGGGTCCGCCTGACCGACGCGCCCTCGTGGACCGTGAAGGACGTCATCGCGTTCGCCGCCCTGACGGTGGCCATCGCGATCGCCGAGCAGTTCTCGATCCCGCTCCGCCACCGCACCGAAACCGTGAACTTCTCGCTCACGGACGGCCTGTGGGCTGCTGCCCTTCCGCTGGCCCGCCCGAGCGTCCTGACCTTCTCGGTGGCGGCCGGCGTCATGGCCGGCCAGGTGGCCAGGCGGTGGGCGCCGCTGAAGATCGCGTTCAACGTGAGTCAGTTCGTGCTCGGCATCACCCTGGCCGAGCTCGCCTTCCGGGCGATTGGCCCGGGCACCCCGCTCCAGCCGTGGACGTGGGCGGCGGTGGCCATCGCCATGTCGGCCTACTTCCTGGTGAACGCGAACCTCGTCACGCTCGTGGTCTCGCAGGTGGAACGGAAGCGCTTCCTGGCCGTGCTCCTGCCGCCGCTCGGCCTGAACGTGCTGCACTGGGCGGGCAACACGGCGCTGGGCGTCCTTGGAGCGATCCTGTGGGCCACCAACCCCGCGGGCCTGCCGCTCCTCGTGTTCCCCATGGTCCTGTCCTACCTGGCCTACCGACAGTGGGTCCGGACGGTGCGCGAGCGCAACCGGATGCGCGACCTGTACGAGGCGGGACGGGCCCTGGCGGCGCCGCTCTCGGCCGCCGACGACTTCCGTCCGTTCCTCGTGGTCCTGGAGCAGATGCTCGAGGCCGAGGCGGTCGAGCTCGTGGTGGTGGAGGATGAGCGGATCACGGTCCACGGTTCCGAGGGGAAGCGTTCCTTCACCCCGGAGGCGGGGGGCAACGGCGTTCGCCGCCGGCTGGAGGCCTTCGTCCGTGTCCACAACGACCTCGGTCCCCAGATCGCGTTGATCGGCGGCCAGGAGGACGCGAACGGGGTCCTCGCCGTGTATCGCAGGGACCCGTTGAGCCCATCGGAGCGGTCGGTCCTGGAGACCCTCGCGTCACAGATCTCCGTGCTCATCCAGAACCATCGGCTGTTCGCCCAGACCTTCCAGCAGGCCCAGTTGGCCGAGATCGTGGAACACACCTCGGACGGCGTGTTCGTCATCTCCCATGACGGCCGGATCCTTTCGTGGAACCCGGCCATGGAGCGGATCACCGGGTTCACGCAGGAGGAGGTGGAGGGGCGGGTGTACGAGGAGGTCCTCGGTGGCCCGGCCCGGGGCGGCGGTGAGCTGGTGGCGTCGTTCGATCGGACCGAGCGCGGGGAGGCGTGCGACTCGCTGCTCGTGACCAAGGGCGGAGAGCGCCGGTGGATCCGGCATACGGGCACCCCCATCAGGGACCGCGAGGGCGCACCGAAGGCCTGCGTGGTGGTGGCGCACGACGTGACCACCGAGGTACAGACGGAGCAGATGAAGAAGGACTTCGTGGCCATGGTGTCCCATGAGCTCCGCTCACCGCTCACGCCGCTGAAGGGTTTCCTGGCCAGCCTGCTCCAGGGGACGGCCGAGGACTCGCCGGAGGCCCGCCGCGAGTACTACCGGATCATGCTGCGCCAGGCCGACAAGCTCGAGCGGCTGATCACCGACCTGCTCGACGTGTCACAGATCGACTCGGGAGCCCTGCTCGTGGACACCTCGCCCATCGAGCTGACCCGGTTGGTCGCGGAGCAGATCGCGGAGATCGCCGCACAGCATCCGAAGCGCTCGATCACGTTCATCGAGCCGGACACGCCGATCCTGGTCAAGGCCGACGGGTTCCGGGTCCAACAGGTCCTGGCGAACCTGGTGTCGAACGCCGTCAAGTACTCGCCGGCGGACGCCCCAGTCGAGGTCAGCGTTCTCTCGGTCGGCGGCGAGGGTGTCGTCTCCGTGCGGGACCGGGGGACGGGGATCCTGCTGTCGGACCAGAACCGGGTGTTCGATCGGTTCTACCGGGTGGAGAACGGGTCCGACCGGCGCACCGGCGGCACGGGCCTCGGCCTGTACATCGCGCGCCAGCTGGTCGAGGCAATGTGCGGGCGGCTGTGGCTGGTCTCGAAGCCCGGCGAGGGGTCCACCTTCTCCTTCAGCATGCCCCGGGCCGACGTCGTCAGCCTGGTGGGCTCCGAGAACGGGAGCCGTTCGGTCGTCCGGACCGCCAACCGGAGACGCGGCTCCGCCTGATCCTGGCTCCGCCTGATCCCGGCCTCGGGCCGACCCACCGAAGCGGAACCCTTGCGCCGGATGGAACCCCGGCCGTTCGTGCGGTAGGCTCGTGGTGAAGAGCTGGTCGCTTCCGGCCCGCGCATCACACCTCGTCGTACCCTTGGAAAGGAACCTTCGATGCCGCGTCGCGTGCTGATCATGGGTGCCGCGGGGCGCGACTTCCACAACTTCAACGTCGTCTTCCGTGGCGACAAGCGGTACGAGGTGGTCGCGTTCACCGCGACGCAGATCCCGTTCATCGACGATCGGATCTACCCGACGGAGCTGGCGGGCCGGCTCTACCCGAAAGGCATCCGGATCTACGAGGAGCGCGAGCTTACCCGGCTGATCAAGGAGCTCGCCGTTTCCGATGTGGTGTTCGCGTACTCGGACGTCTCCCACGAAGAGGTGATGCACAAGGCGAGCCAGGTACTGGCCGCCGGCGCGAGCTTCGTGCTCCTCGGCCCCGGGGACACCATGCTCGACGCCGCGGTGCCCGTGGTCGCGGTGTGCGCCGTTCGAACGGGGGCGGGCAAGAGCCAGACGACCCGGGCCGTGGCGGCCGCCCTTCGGAAGGCGGGCAAGCGCGTGGTCGCCGTCCGCCACCCGATGCCCTACGGGAACCTGGTGGCCCAGCGGGTCCAGCGGTTCGCCACGCTCGAGGACCTGGACCGGGCCAATGTGACGATCGAGGAGCGCGAGGAGTACGAGCCGCACATCAACGCCGGCACCGTGGTGTACGCCGGGGTCGACTACGGGGAGATCCTGCGGCAGGCCGAGGACGAGTGCGACGTGCTGCTGTGGGACGGGGGGAACAACGACCTCCCGTTCTATCGGCCGACCGTGCATCTCGTCGTCGCGGACCCGCTTCGCGCGGGTCACGAGACCACCTACCATCCGGGCGAGGCCAACCTTCGGATGGCCGACGTCGTCGTCATCAACAAGATCGACTCCGCCACCCCAGAGCAGGTCGCCGAGGTCGAGGGCACGATCGCCCGGGTCAATCCGCACGCCATGGTCGTCAAGGCGAACAGCGCGGTGACGGTCGAGGGCGGACAGGAGGTGGCCGGCAAGCGCGTGCTGGTCGTGGAGGACGGGCCCACGCTCACCCACGGCGACATGAAGTTCGGGGCGGGCGTGGTGGCGGCCAAGCGGAACGGCGCGGCCGAGATCATCGACCCCCGCCCATTCGCCGTCGGAACGCTCGAGGAGACCTACCGCAAGTACGACGTCGGGCCGGTGCTACCGGCCATGGGCTATTCGGAGGTCCAGCTCCGGGAGATGGAGAAGACGATCGAGATGGTCGATGCGGACCTCGTGGTCATCGCGTCCCCCATCGACCTCCGGCATCTCATCAACATCACGAAGCCCGCGGTACGGGTGCGGTACGAGCTCGAGGTGTTCGACGGCTCGCCCACACTCGAAGACGCGCTGGCCCCGGTGCTCTAGCTCGCCGACCGACAGGAGGCCTTCCCCATGGAACGCGTAGTCGTCGCCCTCGGTGGGAACGCGCTGCTCCGCCGAGGCGAGGAGGACACCTTCGAGAACGCGTACAACTCGGCGCGCCGGGCGGCCGAGAAGGTCGCGGGCATCGCATCCGCCGGGTGGGAGGTGGTCGTGACCCATGGCAACGGGCCCCAGGTCGGACGGATCCTCCTCCAGCAGGAGTCGGCTCGCGGGTGGGTCCATCCCATGCCGCTCGACGTCTGCGGGGCCGAGAGCCAGGGCCAGATCGGGTATCTGCTTCAGGTCACGATCGGCGACGTGTTCTACGAACGGGGGATGGAGCGGCCCGTCGCAGCGGTCTTGACGCTGACTCGGGTCCGGGCGGACGACCCGGCATTCGGGAACCCCACGAAGCCGATCGGTCCCTTCTACGAGGAGGACGAGGCGAAGAAGCTCGAGGCCGAGCGGGGCTACGTGATGCGCCCCGATCCCCATGGGGGATGGCGGCGTGTCGTTCCCTCCCCCGCGCCCTACTCGATCGTGGAGGCTCCGGTGATCCGCACGCTCGTGGCCGACGGGGTCATCGTCATCGCGTCGGGTGGTGGCGGCGTCCCGGTGATCGAGGAGGGCCCGAGGCTGGTGGGCGTCGAGGGCGTGGTGGACAAGGATCTGGCAGCGGCCATCCTGGCCCGCGACGTGGGAGCCTCGGTGCTCCTGATCCTGACCGACGTGAAGAACGTGGTGAAGGGGTTCGGGACCGATCACGCGGAACCCATCGAACGCCTCACCGTGGCACAGGCCAGGGAGCTCCTGGAGGCCGGTGAGTTCAAGGCGGGGTCCATGGGTCCCAAGATCCAGGCCGCCATCGACTTCGTGGACGCCGAGGAAGGCCGCCGGGCTTTCATCGGCGACCTCGAGGACGCGCAGGAGGCCCTGGCCGGCCGGGCCGGGACGGTGATCGTCCCCTAGGGCCGGCAGGGCCCGGGATAGGCTCCCCCCGTGCAGCTCCGGGTGGTCGTGTACAACGTCCGTGGGTTCCGGGACGGATCGGACCGCGTGATCCGGCTGGTGGGCCACTTCCACCCCGACATCGTGGTGCTGAACGAGACGGGCTCCCGCCGCCGGCTCCGCCGGTTCGCCAAGGCCTTGGGCATGGACGCGGCGAGTGACCCGTGGTCCCCCTTTCGCCGCAGGGTGAAGAACGCGGTGCTCGTGCGCCCGCCGTGGCGGATCGTGTCGCGCCGCCTCCACCGATTCAGGGACGTCCGGCGGCGCCTGTATCCGCGAGGCGCCCTGATCGCCCAGGTCGGCCGGTCGGGGTTTCGGATGTGGGCCATCGCGGTGCACCTCGGGCTCCATCCCCTCGAGCGGATCCACAGCGTCGAGGAGATCTCCGACCTCGCCCGAGGGCTTGCGGGTCCGGTCCTGATCGGCGGGGACTTCAACGAGCTGCCCGACGGGAAGGCCGTGGCCTTCCTGGCCAAGCGGTACTGGGACGCCTGGCTGCTGGGCGGGGACGTCTCCGGCGAGACCTTCCCGGCCACCGATCCCACGGCCAGGATCGATTTCCTGTTCGTGTCGCAGGGGATCGGCGCCCTGCGAGTGATCGTCCCGCCCGGACCCGACGCCAGGTTGGCCTCGGACCACCTCCCGGTCGTGGCGGAGCTCAGGCTGCCCGAGCCCGAGGGCTCGCCGGCGACCGGCTGATCGTTACGGCGGGTCGGCCGGACCTCGAGATCTCAGGTGCGCTTGGGCTTGCGGCCCGGGTTCAGGAACAGCTGGGCCACGATGTACACGAAGGCCAGGCCCACGGCGCCGGTCAGCCCGAGCAGCGCGAGGGCGAAGAACCACTCCAGCAAGCCCCAGGACGCGACCATGGGCTCAACTGTACAGAACCGAGCCGCCCCGGCCGGCTCAGGCGGGGATGCCGCCCACCGGGACCAGGACGTCCGCCCGCACCGGCGACACCCCGACCCCCAGGTAGCTCGCCGCCGCCATCGACAGGTCGAGCACCCGATGCGCGTCGCCGAAGGGCCCCCGGTCGTTGATCAGCACGATCGCGCACTTCCCGCCGGAGCGAACCCGGACGAAGGACCCGAACGGCAACCAGCGGTTGGCCGCGGTGAACAGGCGAGGGTCGAAGATCGCGCCGCTCGCCGTACCCTGCCCGGCGAACTCCCATCCGTACCACGTGGCCAGGCCGGAGAAGCTCTTGCCAGTGTCGCGCAAGCCCTCCGGGATCTCGCAGGTTCGACCGCCCGTCGGCCCGAGGAGCGCGAGGAGCTTGGACTGGTCCGCGCCCACCGCCCCGCCCACAACCAGGTCCCGGCCGACCTCCCGTTGCGACGCGCTCGCGATGGCGGCCTGCTGCGCCTCAAGCGAAGACACGGCCCGCCGCGCCCGTTCCGCCAAGCGCACCGCCTCGGTCACCGCGCTCCGCATCTGCCCCAGGATCGAGGCGAGTGCGTTCTGCTTCGGGACGAGGCGTTGCCGGACCCGGGCCGCCGCGGCTTGCTTCACCGCCAGGACGGCGGTGGCCGACTCCATCGCCTGTAGCGCGCCGGCGTCGGCTCCCAGCACCCGGGCCGAGTACTCGTTGGCCGCGGCCACGTCGGCGAAGGTCTCGGCGGAGAGCAGGGCCTCGATGACGCCGCTCGGGCCGACCTCGTAGACCGTCCTGGCGTGCCGGTCGAGGAGGGCCTGGGCCGCCGCCGCAGCGACCCGAGCTTCCTGGACCTCCCGGGTCGCCTCCACCAGTCGGAGGGAAGCCCTGCCGGCCTGGCGTTCCAGGACCGAGTAGCGAACGCTCAGGGCGTGCAGTTGGCCGCGGAGCTGGGCCAGCCTGACAAGCTTGGCCTCCCGGTCCGCTCGGGCCTGCGAGAGCTGATGTCCGATCGGGGATGCAGCGGCCGGCGCCGAGACCAGGATGGCCGCAAGCGCGACGATCAGGGCGGAGCCCCTCGTTCGCATGCTTCCCCCGCCTCGTCCGCCCCCTCCATGACGGGCGCACGAGGGGGCCAGCGTAGAATCGCTCGGACCGCCATGGCAAGTTCCTCCGGCCGTCCGTCCAAGGGGAGCCGTTTCGATGAAGCGCATAGGTGTCCTGACCGGCGGAGGTGACTGTCCGGGGCTGAACGGTGCCATCCGTGCCGTAGTCCGAAGCGCCATCGGGGGCATGGGATGGGAGGTCGTGGGGTTTCGGAACGGCTGGCGCGGTGTGATGGACCGCGATGTCCTCGAGCTGTCGACCGAATCGGTGCGCGGGATCTTGCACCGGGGGGGAACCATCCTCGGCAGCTCCGGGGCAAATCCCTACCACGAAGGCGGGATCGACCGGGTCCGAGCAACCCTGCATGACCTCGACGTGGACGGCGTGATCGCCATCGGTGGGGAGGGGACGCTCGGGGCGGCGGCCCAGCTGACCGAGGACGAGATCCCCGTGATCGGCATCCCCAAGACCATCGACAACGATCTCTCCGGTACCGACTATTGCATCGGGTTCCACACGGCCGTGCAGATAGCCACCGACGCCATCGACCGGCTGCACAGCACCGCGGAGAGCCACAACCGGGTGATGCTGGTCGAGGTGATGGGCAGGAGCGCCGGCTGGATCGCCCTGTACGCGGGCACGGCCGGCGGGGGGGACGCCATCCTGATCCCCGAGAAGCCGTTCGACCTCGAGGACGTCACCGCGCACCTGCGGCGCCGGCATTCGCGAGGACGATCGTTCTCCATCGTTGTCGTGGCCGAGGGGGCCGTCCCCAAGCCCGGCACGCTGACCCTCCCCGAGTACCCGGTGGACGAGCGGGGGTTCCCACGGTTCGGTGGTATCTGCGCGGTCCTCGCGCCCGAGATCGAGCAGATGACCGGGTTCGAGACGCGGGTCACCGTCCTCGGCCACGTCCAGCGGGGCGGCACCCCGGTGGCGAACGACCGCATCCTGGCCACCAGGTTCGGCATCGCCGCCGTGGACACGGCCGCGCGGGGGGAGTGGGGGACGATGGTGGCCGCCACGGGGAACGAGATCACGACGGTGCCGCTGAAGGAAGCCATCGCCGAGGTCCGTCGGGTCCCGGAGGCGCTGTACCGGATGGCCGAGGTGTTCTTCGGATGAAGATCGGCGTGCTGACCGGTGGAGGCGACGTCCCCGGGCTGAACGCCTGCATCAAAGCCGTGACCAACCGGGCGTCCGAAGATGGACACTCGGTGGTGGGTATCCGTCGGGGATGGGCCGGGCTCCTCGAGTGCGACCCGGACGATCCCCAGTCGGTGGCGGTCAACACCGTGCCGCTCACCCCCGCGGTGGTGCGGACGATCGACCGCTCCGGGGGGACGTTCCTGCACACCTCTCGGACCAACCCGGCCAAGGTCAAGGCCAAGGACGAGCCGGCGTTCCTGCTGACGGAGGGTCCGGAGGACGAGCCCCGCGACCACACCGCTCACGTCCTGAAGGCCCTCGAGCGCCTAGGGATCGATGCCATGATCCCCATCGGCGGGGACGACACGCTGTCGTTCGCGCTCCGGCTCCACGACGAGGGTGTGCCGGTGGTGGCCATCCCCAAGACCATGGACAACGACGTCCACGGGACCGACTACTGCATCGGGTTCTCCACGGCGATCACCCGGACGGTGAACTTCGCCCACCAGCTCCGAACCAGCGCGGGCTCGCACGAACGCCTGGCCGTCGTGGAGGTGTTCGGTCGGTACAGCGGGGAGACCTCGCTCGTCTCGGCGTACCTGGCCGGCATGGACCGGGCCATCATCTCGGAGGTCCCGTTCGACATCGAACGCCTTGCCGGCCTTCTGATGCAGGACAAGGCGGCCAACCCCAGCCGGTACGCCATGATGACGATCTCCGAGGGCGCCACCATGGTCGGCGGCGAGATGGTGATGGGGAAGCACGAGGACGCGTACGGGCACCGCAAGCTCGGCGGCATCGGCCAGATCACCGGCGAGGTCCTGAAGCAGATCACCGGCGAGGGGATCATCTACCAGCAGCTCGGGTACCTCATGCGGTCGGGCACGCCGGACTCGCTCGACCTCATGGTGGCCATCAACTACGCGGTCATGGCCTCGGACCTGGTGATCGAGGGGAACGTTGGGCGCCTGGTCGCGCTGCGCAACGGGAACTACGTGAACGTGCCGATCGCCGTGGTCCGCCAGGGGGTGAAGCGCGTCGACGTCGGCGCGCTGTACGACGTCCAGAACTACCGGCCGAAGATCCAGCACGTCGACGGCAAGCCGATGTTCCTGTACTGAGACGGCCCATATACTGGCCGGACCGTGGGCACGTATCTGGTCGATCTTCGCTCCGATACCGTCACCACGCCCTCGCCCGCCATGCGCAAGGCCATGGCCGAGGCCGAGGTCGGCGACGACTGGTTCGGCGACGACCCTACTGTGAACCGGCTCCAGGACCGGGCGGCCGAGGTCACCGGCAAGGAGGCTGCGCTGTACGTCCCCACGGGGACCATGGCCAACCAGATCGCGCTCCGCCTCCACTTCCGGGGGACCGGCCACTTGGTGGTCGCGGAGAACCGGGCCCACGTGACCACGACAGAGGTCATGAGCGCCGCAGCCCTATCGGGGATCGCCTTCAAGTCCATCACCGGTGACGGCAGGGGGCAGATCTCGGCGGACCAGGTGCGCCTCGCCCTGGAGCCCGACGAGCCCTACGACGTGGAGGTGGTCGACCTCGTCTCCGTGGAGAACACCCACGGGCACGCGGGAGGCACCGTGATGTCGGTGGAGGACCTCCGGGCCATCCGGAAGGTGGCTCAGGAAGCCGGGCTCCCGGTCCACATGGACGGGGCGCGGATCTTCAACGCCGCGGTCGCGAGTGGAACCGACGTGGCCGAGTTCTGCGCCGAGGTGGACACCATGATGTTCTGCGTCTCCAAGGGGCTGGGCGCACCCATCGGCTCGCTCGTGTGCGGGCCGGCCGACATGGTCCGGGAGGCCCGCAGGCTGAAGATCCTGTTCGGGGGGGCATGGCGGCAGGCCGGGGTGGTCGCCGCCGCGGGCCTCGTGGCCCTGGCGGAGGGTCCCACGCGCCTCCACGAGGACCACGTCCGGGCGCGCCGGCTGGCCGAGGGCGTGGCCGAGGCCCTCCCCGGCTCGATCGATCCCCCCGCAGTTGAAACGAACATGGTGTACGCGGACACCGAAGCCGTGGGGATGGAGCCGCTCGAAGCCATCGCCCGGCTTAAGGAGCAGGGTGTGGGGGCGACCTTCGTGTCCGGCAAGGTCCGGATGGTCACCCATGTCGACGTCACCGACCAGGACATCGAGACGGCCATCGCGGCCTGGCGAACGGTCGCGGCGGCCGCCCGCGAGGAGGATACCCCGAGGAGATCGCCAAGCGCGTCCCACCCGGCCAGCGCCTGGTCAAGGGATGGCCCGTGCTCCACTACGGGCCCATCCCGAAGTTCGACGAGGCCGCCTGGGACCTCGAGGTGTCGGGAGCTGTCGAGAGCCCGTACACGCTCACCTACGGCGAGCTGAAGGCGCTTGGCCCCGCCGACGTCCAGGCCGACATGCACTGCGTAACGGGGTGGTCGACGCTCGACAACGAATGGACCGGCATCCCGTTCCGGGTCCTGGCGGAGAAGGCCAAGCCCAAGTCCGAGGCGAAGTGGGTCATCGCCCACTGCGATTACGGATACACCTCGGACCTCTCGCTCCAGGCCATGCTGGACGACGACGTCCTGGTGGCCTGGGCTCACAACGGCGAGCCGCTCGCGGCGGAGCACGGGTTCCCCCTCCGCCTCGTGGTTCCGAAGCGCTACGCGTGGAAGAGCGCGAAGTGGCTGCGGGGCCTGGAGTTCGCCGAGCACAACAAGCGGGGATTCTGGGAGGTCCGCGGGTACCACATCCACGCGGACCCCTGGCGCGAGGAGCGGTACTCCTACCAGGAAGACTCGCGCGCCGAGCTCGAGCCCTAGCCGTCAGTCCGCAGCGAGGCGGCGGAGAGTCGCGATGTTTCGCGCGTGATCCTCCAGGCGGCCGGGCGTCTCGACGACCAGCGCGAGCTCCTGCACCTCGGGGCGGTGCAGGATCTCGAAGAATCCCTCGACGCCGATCCCACCCTGTCCGATGTGCTCGTGGCGATCGCGACGGGCTCCCCGTTCGTACTTGGCGTCGTTCGCATGGATGAGGACGAGCCGATCGCCCAGGCCGCTCGCATGCAGCTCCTCGAAGCACGCGGCCACCCCGTCGGGCTCGTCGAGCGCGTACCCCGCGGCGAACAGGTGGCACGTGTCGGCACAGAGCTTGAGCCGGGGGTCGCCCACCGCCTCGAACAGGTGAGCCGCCTCCGGGAACGTGGCGGCAACCGAGCCGGCGGTCCCCGCGGTCAGCTCCACCACGACGTCGCAGCCACCCTGGGCCGGAACCGCCCGCAGCGCGGACACGGTCCGGCGGAAGGACTCCGCGGGCTCGCCGGGACCGCCGGAGCCGGCGTGGACGACGTATCCGTTCGCACCGACGCTCGAGGCGGCTGCCACCGCCTGCCGGATCACGTCGATCGAGCGCTCCAGGAACTCGGGAACGGGAGAGGCCAGGTTCACGACGTAGGGAGCGTGCACGAACATCGGACCCAGGCCGGACTCGCCCCACGCTTGGCGGAATGCGTCCGCCTCTTTCCGCGAGATCCGGGGCGGCGCCCACGCCCGCGGATTGGACAGGAACACCTGGATGGCATCCGCGCCGCACTCACGGGCGGCGCGGATCGCCGAGAGGAGGCCGCCCCTGGTGGGGACGTGGGCCCCGATCCTCACGCCACGTAGATCGTTACGGTGGAACCGGCTCGGACCCTGGTCCCCCCTTCGGGCAGCTGGCTGACGACCGTGTCGCCGTTGGACCCCGGAACCGGGTACCACTGCGCGCGGAGCCCCAGGGCCTGGATGGCGGCGATCGCCGCGTTCTTCTTCATGCCGACGAAGTTGGGAACGTCGAAGAATTTCGGCCCGAGCGACACAACGATGGTGACGGCTTGGCCCGGCTGGACCCTGGTCCTCGGGTCGGGGTCCTGGGCGACCACCTGGCCACGGGGCACGCTGTCGGAGTACGCGCCCTCCTTCTTGACCACCCAGGCGGTCAACATGCTCCGAGCCTGCTCCTCGGACTTTCCGATCACCTTCGGCACCGGTTGTGGCGTGGGGCCCTTGCTCACGACCACGTCGATGGCGCTCCCCTGGGGAGCGGTCCCGGCGCCGGGCTCGCTCTGGGCGATGACCCGGCCCTGGGGGAACCGGTCGCTGAACCGGGGCGTTCGCTTGCCGAGAGTGAAGTGGGCCTTCCGCAGGAGATCACGGGCCTCAGGGATCGTCTTGCCTACGAGGTCGGGAACCGGCACCAGAGGAGGGCCGAGGGACGGCGTCAGCGTCACCTTCGTCCCGGTCCGAACGGTCGCTCCCGTTGCCGGCTGGATCCGGAGGACGTGGCCCTCCGGCACCTGAAGCGAGTAGTCGCCGGGAGCAAGCGAGACGGTGAGATCGGCGTCCTGGATGCGAGCGGTCGCTGCGGCCATCGACAGCCCGGTTACCCGGGGAACATCCACGCTGTGGGGGATGACGTACGTCCACGCGCCCCACGCGGCCGCAGCCAGGGCGAGGACCGCGAGGATCGAGCCGATCAGCCATCCGCCCGGCCGCCGTCGTCCGGCGCGCTTGCCGCGCGGGATGACCACCGTCTGAGCGCGTCCTGGGTCCGGTTGCGGCGACGACGCCGGCATCTCGCGGACCAGCCGACCGATCGGAACGGCGGCCGGGAACGTCGCCGCCTCGGCGGCGAGGTCCCGCCGCGCCTCGGTCGCCGACTCCGGACGCGAGGCCCTTCGGCACCGTCGTGTTTCGGGCCGAGGGCCGAGGGACGCGATCGCGGAGGTGCTTGTACGCGATGGCCACCGACGTCTCGCCGTCGAACGGCGCGCTCCCGGTGAGCAGCTCGAAGGCCACGATCCCCACGGAGTACAGGTCGGTGCGGGGATCGGCCGGTTCGCCTAGGAGCTGCTCGGGCGCGAGGTAATGGGCGGTCCCCGAGATGGTTCCGGTCTGGGTGGAGCGCGCGTCTGCATAGGCGCGCGCCAGCCCGAAGTCGGTCACCTTCGCCACGCCGTCCCGGGTGAGCAGGACGTTCTCGGGCTTCACGTCTCGGTGGACGATGCCCTTTCGGTGTGCGTGCTCGAGGGCCGCGAGCACCTGCATGAGGACGTCGGCGGCCTGAGCCGGAGCCAGCAATCCCTCCGCGGTAAGGACGTCGCGAAGGCTCTGCCCCCGAACGAACTCCATCACCATGAAGTAGACGCCGTCGACGGCCCCCCAGTCGTGTACACCCACGATGTTCGGGTGGCTGAGCCCCGCCGCGGCCCGGGCCTCCCGGCGGAACCGGTCGACGAAGCCCGGATCGGATGCCAGGTTCGGGTGCAGGACCTTGACGGCCACCTCCCGATCAAGGACGGCGTCGTGGGCCCGGAAGACCTCGCCCATCCCGCCCGCGGCGATGCGCTCCACGACCTGGTACCGGCCGTCGAGCGTGGTTAGGCTGGCCGTGGTCTCGGAGATGCGGACCGTGCGATCCGGTTGTGTACGGCTGGACGTCGCTGGACCTCCCGCGCGCGGGCGACGTGTGAAGGGCCGGGGCCCATCGTAGCGTGGAACGGAGGCCGGATGAGCGAACCCGGGGGTCTTCCTCCGGACGGGGAGACCTATCAGGACGCGTTCGCCCGCATCGAATCGGCCGTCGAAGCGGGCCAGACGGACCTCTCCGCCCTCGGATTCTGGCGGCTGCTCGGCCGAGTGAAGGCCGACCCCGTGCTGGCCGAGCACTGGGCCGACCAGGCCGGCCGGATTGACCGCAAGGCCTTCGAGGCGCGGGTCCGGCGCCGGCTCCCCGTGTGGTTCGGGAACCTGGTCCTCCTGGTCGAGGCGCTGTTCGGCGCTGCGGCCGTGGTGTACGGCATGCGGTGCGACAATCCGACCGTTGCCGGGCTGGCGTTCGTGGTCGCCGGCGTTGTGTGGTCGGTGAGCGTCCACGACCTCGCGCACTGGGCCGTTGGCCGCCTGGCCGGCATCCGGTTCCTGGCCTACTACATCGGGGGGCCGTTTCCTCCCCGGCCCGGGCTGAAGATCGACTACGCCTCCTACCTCCGGACCTCTCCGGGAGCGCGGGCCTGGATGCACGCGTCCGGCGCGCTGGCCACGAAGATCGCGCCCTTCGTGGCCCTCGGGTTCTGCCTCGCCGCGAACGGCCCGGCGTGGGCCGCATGGGTCCTAGCCGGCATCGGGGCCTTTCAGGTCGCCACCGACATCCTGTTCTCCAGGAAATCGAGCGACTGGAAGCGAGTAGCGCGGGAACGAGCGTTGGTCCGGGTTCAGGCCGCCCGTCGCAGGTAGCGCCATATACTGGAGGCGGAACCACCGGGGAGCTCGGGACAACCGGGCTGAGAGGCCGGCCATACGCGCCGGCGACCCGAGGAACCTGATCCCGGTAATGCGGGCGGAGGGAACGATGGGCGCGATCGATCCGGAACGGCTCCAGGTCCACGTCATCACCTCGAGCGGGCTCGTCCCGGGCCGTGGACATGTCGAGGTGGCGAACGCGGCGGTCGAGGGCGGCGCCGACGTGATCCAGCTCCGCGGGCCGGAGCTCTCGGACGACGAGCTGCGGTCGGTTGCCCGCCTGATCGCCCGATCATGCCGTCGGGCCGACGTCCTGTTCGTGGTGAACGACCGGATCGACATCGCGGTCGCCGTCGGCGCCGGGGGGGCCCACGTCGGCCAGGACGACCACCCGGAGACCGCGCGGGAGCGACTCGGGCCTGACGGGGTGCTGGGGATCAGCGTGGCGACGCGAGAGCAGGCCGTTGCGGCGGAGAGGGCCGGGGCCGACTACGTCGGTGTCACGGTGTTCGCCACTCCGACCAAGCCCGAGGCCATTCCGGTCGGACTCGACGGACTCCGAGCCGTCGTCGATGCGACGTCGCTCCCGGTCGTCGGGGTCGGGGGGATCGACCCCTCGAACGCGCGGGAGGTCCTCGGGGCCGGCGCCGCCGGCGTCGCGGTCGTCTCGGCCGTGGGTGGTGCTCCCGATCCGATGGAGGCGACACGGGAGCTCGTTGCGGTCGTCCGGGCCCACGCATCCGTGCGGGGAGGTTGAGCCGCCGTGGGGGAGCCGCGCCTGGGCAAGGCCACGGCGGAGTTGTTCGAGCAGGTCATCCTGCGCCGGCTTGGTGCGAAGGACCCGGACGTCCTGGTGGGTCCAGAGCACGGTGTCGACGTCGGCGTCGTGCGGGTGGCCGACGGCGTGGCCATGGCGCTGACCGCCGACCCGGTGTTCGTCGTGCCGGCGTACGGCTGGGACCGGGCGGCGTGGTTCGCGGTGCACATCCTGGCCTCGGACGCCGCCACGAGCGGCCTTCCCCTTCGGTGGATGGCTGTGGACCTGAACCTGCCGCCGGAGGTCACCGACGAGGAGCTGACGGCCCTGTGGGACGCGTTCCACCGGACGTGTCGGGACATCGGCATCGCCATCGTCACCGGACACACCGCCCGGTACGAGGGCTGCACGTGGCCCATGGTGGGCGGGGCCGTCTGCATGGCCGCCGGAGCGGAGGACCGTTACGTGACGCCGCAGATGGCGCGACCCGGCGACGCGATCGTGGTCACGAAGGGCGCGGCCATCGAGGCCACGGCGCTGTTCGCGGCCACGTTCCCCGAGCGCTTGGCACAGGGCGTGGGGGAGGACGTCGTGAAGGCCGCCGACGCCCTTTTCGAGCGGATGACCGTCGTGCCGGAAGCAGCGGTCGCCCGGGAGTTCGGCCTTCGGGACCAGGGTGTGACGTCGATGCACGACGCGACGGAGGGCGGCGTCCTCGGCGGGCTCGCCGAGGTCGCCTCGGCCTCCAAGGTGGGCATGCGGGTCGAGCTGGCCAGGATCCCCCTGCGGCCCGAGGTCCGAGCGGTGTGCGAGCACACCGGGATGGACCCATACACCTCGATCTCCGAGGGCACGCTGATCTGCACGGTCGTCCAGGACCGCGCCGACGCGTTCGCGTCGGCGCTCGAAGATGACGGCATCGACGCCGCGGTCGTGGGGCAGGTGACGGAGGTGGAGCATGGTGCCGTCCTGGTCACCGACCGAGGCGATGAAGCGCTCGAGCACCCGGGGCTCGATCCGTTCTGGGGCGCGTTCGGCCGGTGGGCCGAGGAAGCCGCAGGGATCCGCGACCGGACCTGAGTCCTCCGGGCCCCTCTGAGCCTCGATAGGGTTGTCCGCCATGGACCTGGTCACGGTGGGCGACGTCATGGTCGACGTCAGCGTGGAGGCGACGGCGCTGGCGGAGGGAGGCGACGTCCACGGGCGGGTGTCGATCCGACCGGGCGGCAGCGCGGCGAACGCCGCCGTGTGGGGGGCCGCGGCCCATGCCACGGTCCGGCTCCACGGGCGGGTCGGCGACGACCTGAGCGGGCGGCTCCTCCAGGAGTCGATCGCCGAACACGGCGTGGAGACCCTGCTCGCCGTGGACGCCCAGGCTCGTACGGGCTCGATGCTGGTGGTCCACTCGGCCGGGGAGCGATCGATGGTCGCGGACCGGGGGGCGAACGCCCGCCTTTCACCTGCCGATCTCCCCTCCGAGATCGAGGCGGGCGCCGTGCTGGTCTCGGGCTACCTCCTGCTCGACGAGGCATCGCTTCCCGCCGCGATGGCCGCCCTGAACCGCGCGAAGGCTCGATACGTCGCCGTGGACGCAGCCTCCTGGCCGCTCCTGCGGGAGTTCGGCACGACGCGGTTCTTCGCCGCGACGGAGCCGGCGTCGGTCCTGTTGGTGAACGAGCTCGAGGCCGAGGTGCTGTGCGGCCGGCGCGGAGAGGATGCTGCGGAGGCCCTGGCCCAGCGATACCAGGTCGTGTGCGTCAAGCGCGGCCCGCGCGGCGCGGCGATGTCGTGGGAGGGCCTCCTCATCCGCTACGAGGGGGAGCCCGTCGCCGAGACCGATCCAACCGGCGCTGGGGATGCCTTCGACGGCGTCTTCCTGGCGGCCCTGGCGACGGGGGCGTCGCCGGGGGAGG
>VAYX01000175.1 GCA_005885325.1 Actinomycetota bacterium | reverse complement strand
GATGAGCCGGGACTGCTTCGCCGGCTGCATCTTCACCATGAACCGGGCCAACCTGGAGCGGTGGTTGCAGGACCCCCCCGCGGTGAAGCCCGGGTCGTGGATGCCCGACTACGGGCTCTCCGACAAGCAGGTGCAGGCGCTGGTCGCCTACCTGATGACGCTGAAGTGATGGAGGACGTGCCGCGATGGCGACCGTGAGCGTTCGGACGGAGGGTGCGAGGAGCGGCCTGCTTCGCCGCCCCACCGCGACGACCGGGTTCTGGAGCTGGATCACGACCGTCGACCACAAGCGGATCGGGATCCTGTACGGGATCACCGCGTTCGCGTTCTTCGTGATCGGGGGGATCGAGGCCCTGTTCATCCGGCTCCAGCTGGCTCAGCCCAACGGCAAGATCCTCTCCGCGTCCACGTACAACGAGTTCTTCACCATGCACGGCGTCACGATGATCTTCCTGGTCGTGATGCCGCTCTCCGCCGCCTTCTTCAACTACTTCATCCCCCTCCAGATCGGAGCCCGCGACGTGGCGTTCCCCAGGCTGAACGCCTTCACGTACTGGGCGTTCCTGGCGGGCGGGCTGTTCATCTATTCCGGGTTCTTCCTGGGCGGGGCGCCGAACGGCGGATGGTTCGGCTACGCGCCGCTCTCCACGGTGGAGCCCGGCAACAACATGCTGTTCTACTCGCTCGGCCTGCTCATGACCGGCATCGCCTCCACCGCGTCGGCCATGAACCTGGCCGTCACGATCATCAACATGCGCGCCCCCGGCATGACGATGTTCCGGATGCCGGTGTTCATGTGGATGGGCCTGGTGGTGCAGCTCCTGCTGGCCTTCGCCATGCCCATCATCACGGTCGGCCTGTTCCAGATGCTGTTCGACCGCCGGTTCGGGACCCACTTCTTCGATCCGGCCGCCGGGGGAGACCCGGTCCTGTGGCAGCACATGTTCTGGCTGTTCGGCCACCCCGAGGTGTACATCCTGATCCTGCCGGCGATGGGGATCGTGTCCGAGGTGCTGCCGGTCTTCGCGCGCAAGCCGCTGTTCGGCTACCAGTTCGTGGTGTTCTCCGGGATCGCCATCGGGTTCATCGGGTTCGGCGTCTGGGCCCACCACATGTTCGCCGTCGGCCTGGGCCCCGTGGCGAACACCGCCTTCGGCATCTCGACGATGATCATCGCCGTTCCCACAGGCGTGAAGATCTTCAACTGGATGGGCACGCTGTGGAAGGGCGACATCCGGTTCACGACCCCGATGCTGTTCGCCGTGGCGTTCATCGCGCAGTTCGTCGTGGGAGGCCTGTCGGGCGTCACGCATGCCGTGGTCCCGGCCGACTATCAGCAGACCGACACCTACTACATCGTGGCGCACTTCCACTACGTGCTGTTCGGGGGGGCCATCTTCGGGTTGTTCTCCGGTGTGTACTACTGGTGGCCCAAGGTCTTCGGACGCATGCTGGACGAACGCATCGGCAAGCTCCATTTCTGGCTGATGGTGATCGGGTTCAACCTGACGTTCGGGCCCATGCATATCCTCGGGCTCCAGGGGATGCCCCGGCGGATCCAGACGTACCCCGCGACGCTCGGGCTCGGCGTGTGGAACCTGGTGGCGACGATCGGGGCGTTCATCATCGCCACGAGCGTGCTGATCTTCCTGCTGAACGCCATCGCCAGCTTCCGCCGGCCGAAGGACGCGACGGCCGACCCGTGGGATGCTCGCACGCTCGAGTGGTCGGTATCGTCCCCACCGCCCCCGTACAACTTCGAGGAGATCCCGGTGGTGCATTCTTTGGATGAGCTGTGGCATCGGAAGTACGCGGAGCGGGAGGGCGGCCTCGTCGTCCCGGTCCCGGCCGGCGGCGCCGGGACCGACCCACCGCACGGCGAGGGCCACGGTGATGGAGGGCACGCGATCCATCTGCCCGGCCAGTCCTTCTTCCCGTTCGTGGCCGCCCTGGGTCTGCCGCTGATCGGGTACGGCGTGATCTTCCACCTGTGGATGGCGGTCGCCGGAGCCGTCGTCTTGCTCGTCGGGGTGTACGGCTGGGCCATCGAGCCCGCGTCGGAGTAGGGGGAGCGGTGGCGGTCCACACGTTCGAGAGCGAGCACGAGGCCACCAGCACCGGCCTGCCGAACACGAAGCTCGCGATGTGGCTGTTCCTCGCGTCGGATTGTCTGCTGTTCGGGGCCCTGATCTCGACCTACGTGCTGTACCGGGGGTCGAGCCTCGTCGGTCCGTACCCCGCCGACGTGTTCGACATCCCATACACCTCGGTGAGCTCGTTCGTGCTGTTGGCCAGCTCGCTCACGATGGTCCTGGCCCTCGCGGCCATCCAGCGGGGTGAGATGGGCCGGATGCGGGTGTGGCTGCTGGCCACGGCCCTGCTCGGCATGACGTTTGTGGGCGGACAGGTCTACGAGTTCACGACGTTCTACCGGGAGGGCCTGACGCTCTCGACGAACCTGTTCGGGACCACGTTCTACGTCCTGACCGGGTTCCACGGGACCCATGTGGGCGTGGGAATCCTCATGCTGCTCTCGCTGGTTGCCATGTCGTTCACCGGGAGGATCACGCCCCGAGACACGATGGCGGTGGAGCTCGTCGGCCTGTACTGGCACTTCGTCGACATCGTGTGGATCCTGATCTTCACGGTCGTGTACCTGATCCCGACGGGAAAGTAGGCAGCGGAGTGGAACGAGCCGACGTGCGGGAGCCGGCCCCGCCGACGCCTGCGCGGGGCCGGACCGTCCGCCACCCGAGCCCGAAGGAGTACGTCCGCATCGCCGTCGTCCTGGCCGTGGTCACGGCGATGGAGGTCGGCATCTGGTACGCCGAGATCTCGCGGGCCCTGCTGATCCCGCTGCTGCTGATCTTCGCCGTGATCAAGTTCGTGCTGGTCGTGCTGTGGTACATGCACCTGCGGTTCGACAGCAGGACGTACGCCCGATTCTTCATGATCGGGTTGGCCGGAGCGGTGACCCTGTTCCTCGTCGTGCTGCTCACGTTCCGGGCCTTCTCGGGGTAACGATCGGTGGCCCTCCCTCCCTGGCATGCGCACCCGGACGTGTGGGTCCTGTTCGCCGGCATCGAGGCGGCGTACCTGGCGGCCGTCCGCCGGCACCGGCGGGAGCGCGGGGACGAGGATCCGGAGTGGCGGCGGCGAGCCACGTTCTTCTCGTTCGGGGTCCTCCTCCTGTGGGTGGGCGCGGACTGGCCCATCCACGATCTGGCCGAGCGGTACCTGTACTCGGTGCACATGGTGCAGCACCTGCTGTTCACCCTGGTCGCCCCGCCGCTCCTGCTGGCCGGGATGCCGCCCTGGCTGCTCCGCCTGATGCTTCGTCCCCGGCCGGTCCACCGGGTCTTCCGGTTCTTCACCCGCCCCCTGGTCGCGCTGATCCTGTTCAACGGGGTCCTGTTGTTCACCCATTGGCCGGCAGTGGTGGATGTGTCGGTTCGGTCGGAGGGACTCCACTTCGGACTGCACGTGGTGCTGGTGTCCTCCGCGCTCGCCATGTGGTGGCCGGTGATGTCCCCGATGCCCGAGATGCCCCCGCTCTCCCCGCCCGGCCAGATGCTCTACCTGTTCCTCCAGTCGCTCGCCCCGACCATCCCGGCCTCGTTCCTGACGCTGGGGTCGACCCTGCTGTATCCGGTCTACGGCACGTTCCCCAGGATCTGGGGCATCTCGGCGCACTCGGACCAGCTCGTCGCGGGGCTCATCATGAAGCTGGCCGGCGGGGCCATCCTGTGGGGGTTCATCACCGTCATCTTCTTCCGGTGGCACGACCGCGAGCGACTGACCGGTTGGGATCCGCTCCAGCTTCGTCAGGTGGAGCGTGAGGTGACGTCGGAGCTCTCGAAGCGATGAGGACGAGCACGCGCGACCGGGTGGTCCTGCCCATCCTCCTGCCGATCATCATGCTGCTGGTGATCGCGGCGGTGCTGTTCGGGTTCTCCCGGATCCTGCTCTCGCTGACGAAGGACGCAGCCACCGCCATCGCCCTCATCGTGGCTCTGTCCATCCTGGTGGTCGCGGCCGTGGTGGCCAGCAGGTCCGTGGTCCGGGCCTCCAGCCTGGCGTCGATGCTGGGGGCCGTTGCCGGCGTTGCGATGCTGGCGGGCGGCATCGCCCTCATCGCGGTGGGAGCCGGCGGAGAGGAGGGCGGCGGCGGCGGCCCGGCGGTCACGATCTCGCTGACCGCGAAGGGCATCGCCTTCGACAAGACCACGCTCTCGGTTCCCGCCGGCAAGCCCTTCGCCATCGCCTTCGACAACCAGGACGCCGGGATCCAGCACGATGTTCAGATCTTCGACAACGAGAGCTTCACCGGCACGCCGCTCCTGAACGGGGAGATCGTCACCGGACCGGCCAAGGTCACCTACGACGCCCCCGCGCTAGGGCACGATCGAGGCTACCGCCGCCACACCCGGCGGCGGGGGCACTCGGATCACCGTGGGGGCCCAGGGCCTCCAGTTCGACACCAACCGCATCGAGCTCTCGGCCGGTGCGCCGTCCACGATCCACTTCGAGAACAACGACCCCGGGATCCAGCACAACATCGCGATCTTCACCGACAGCTCGCTCGGCACGAACCTGTTCCGAGGGGAGATCGTGACCGGCCCCGCCGCGGTCGACTACCGGATCCCTCCGCTCGAGCCGGGGACCTACTACTTCCACTGCGACGTTCACCCCACGATGAGCGGCAGCGTGGTGGTGAAGGCAGCCGGCGGCGGTGGGCCGCCCCCGACCGCCACGCCGGCCACGGGCGGCGGTGGCGGGGGTGGGGGTGGCACGGCGAACCCCTCGACGGTCACGGCGCAGGGACTCGCGTTCAGCACCACTGAGATCGCACTTCCCCCCGATGCCCCCTCGACCATCCACTTCGAGAACAAGGACGCCGGCGTCTCACACGACATCGCCATCTACACCGACAGCTCGCTCGGCACGAACCTGTTCCGGGGCCAGATCATCACGGGCCCGGCGTCGATCGACTACTCGATCCCGCCGCTGAAGCCCGGGACGTACTACTTCCACTGCGACGTCCATCCCACCATGGACGGATCGGTCACCGTCGGCTGAGCCGCTCGGTCCGCCGACGGTCGCCGTGTCAGGATGGGACGAAGATGAAGCGGCTGCTCCCCTTGGCCCTCGTGCTCCTCGCCGCGTGCACCAGCGCGGCCGGCCAGGAGCCCGGCCTTCGGGAGTTTTCGAAGCCGCTGCCGGCCCTCCAGGGCGAGACCCTCCAGGGCGGGTCGGTCTCCCCGGCCGACTACCGAGGTGCCGTGATGGTGGTGAATTTCTGGGCCACCTGGTGCGGTCCGTGCCGCCGGGAGCAGCCGGGGTTGGAGCGGCTCTGGAACGAGTTCCGGGACCGCGGCGTGTACTTCCTCGGCGTGAACTACCGGGACGAGCCGACCGCGGCCCGGGCCTACCTGAGGCAGTTCGCCGTGACCTATCCCAGCATCCAGGACCAGGCGGGAGCGCTGGCGTTCGACTTCGGGTTCGTGGGCCTCCCCGACACCTACGTGGTCGATCGATCCGGGCAGATCAGGTACTGGGGCTTCGGAGCCGTGGACGAGGGCGCGCTGCGATCGCTCGTGACGAAGCTCCTGTCCGAGGGGTCCTGAGCGGCACTAGCGCACCAGGATCGCGTCCGCCGCCACCGCCGCGAACAGCAGCGCCAAGTACGCGATGGAGAACTTGAACAGGCGCACGGCCAGCGCCGGTGACCGCTCCCGCCAGAGTCGCAGCGCGAGGTAGACGAATAACCCGCCGAGGATCACGGCGGTGCCGAGGTAGGCCGGTCCCATGTGCGCCACCGGATACAGCACCAGCGTCGTGGCGAACAGGACCAGCGAGTACAGGAGGATCTGCCGGCGGGTCTCCTCCGGGCCTCGCACCACCGGCAGCATGGGGATGCCGGCCGCGGCGTAGTCCTCGCGGTACCGAAGGGCCAGGGCCCAGAAGTGCGGAGGGGTCCACACGAACACGATGGCGAACAGGACCCACGCCGGGAGCCCCACCGAGCCCGTCACCGCCGCCCAGCCCACCAGGGCGGGCACGGCGCCTGCCGCACCGCCGATCACGATGTTCTGCGTGGTCGTCCGCTTCAGCCACAGGGTGTACACGAAGACGTAGAACGCGATCGCCGACAGGGCGAGGGATGCCGCCAGCACGTTCACGGCGATCGAGAGGAACAGGAACGACACGGCGCCGAGCACATAGCCGAACCGGAGTGCGCTCTCGGGCGAGACCTGATGGGCGGGGAGCGGCCGGCGGCGTGTCCGTCGCATCACCTCATCGACGTCGCG
>VAYX01000170.1:946-5553 GCA_005885325.1 Actinomycetota bacterium | reverse complement strand
ATCGGCCAGGTTGAACACGGGCCAGACATGGAAGTCGATGAAGTCCACCACACGTCCCGACAGGAGGCCGTCGCCCCTCGCCGCGCGGTCCGTCAGGTTGCCGAAGGCCCCGCCGAGGATGAGCCCCAATGCCACCGCGGTTGGGCCGTGCCGCAGACGGAACGAGGACGCGACGATCGCCGCCGCCACCAAGATGGTGGCGGCGGCGAACACCCAGGACGCGCTCTGCCCCAGGCCGAATGCCCCGCCGGAGTTCGTCGTGTAGTTGAGCTGGAGGACACCGGGGATGAGGGTCATCGGCGGGCGACCGGCCAGGGAGCGCTCGGCCCACAGCTTGGTGAAGCGATCGGCCAGATAGGTCAGTCCGGCGGTGGCATAGAGCCAGGCGGCCAGCCGCCGCGCCCCGGTCACGGCCGTCCCGCTACCTGGAGCGTGTCTGGGCCTGGGCGTCCTTGATGCAGAGGTCCGCGTACGGCAGCGCCTTCAGCCGGGCCTTCTCGATGGGCTTGCCGCACCTGGAGCAGATCCCGAAGGTGCCGTCGTCCATCCTGGCCAGGGCCCGGTCGATCTTGCGGAGCAGGTCCCGGACGTTGTTCTCGATCGACAGGTCCCGCTCGCGCTCGAACGTGAACGTGCCCGCGTCGGCGTTCTCGTCGTCGAAAGAGACTTCTCCCGACAGTTCCGATTGCGAGGTGGCAAAGGTCGCCTCCTCGATGGTGGACAGCTGGACCTGCAGTTGCTCCTTCTCTTCCAGGAGACGTTTGCGCAGGTCGTCGAGCTCTTTCTTGGTGAAAGCGGTCTTGGCGGCCATGGGGAAGGGACGGTAGCACTGCCGGTTGCCACCGACAAACACCGGCCTGCCGTTGTGCGGCAGGGCATGGGCTGCCGCGAAGCAGAACCTGAAACGTCCTCCGACACCCGCGCCGTGACCGGGATCGCCCTGGCATGTAGCATGGCCCGACAGGCGTTGACGGGAACGAGTAGGAGGGAACGCCGAGGCAGGAGCGAGCCGGGGATGGTGCAAGCCCGGCGCCCGGTCCCTTCGAACATCCTCCCCGAGCCGCCGCCCGAACCGGGCATGTGCCCGCAGTAGACGCGGCCGGGTCCGCCCGTGACAGCGAAGGGCCGTGTCCGCGGCCCAAGAGTGGCCGGGCCGAGAGGCCCCGGCAACGCGGGGTGGTACCGCGGGGCGTTCGCCTCGTCCCTGCAACGGGGACGGGGCGTTTCGTTTGTCGGGAGGTGAGGTGGCGGGGTTCGAGCCGGTCGATCCGAAGGTGAGCTTCCCGGAGCTCGAGCGACGCATCCTGCGGTTCTGGGACGCGGCGGACATCTTCGCCAAGAGCCTGAAGGCCAGGGAGGGGGCTCCCGAGTGGGTGTTCTACGAGGGCCCGCCGACCGCGAACGGCAAGCCGGGGATCCACCACACCGAGGCCCGGGCGTTCAAGGACCTGTTCCCCCGGTACAAGACGATGACCGGCCACTCCGTCGGTCGGAAGGCGGGGTGGGACTGCCACGGCCTGCCGGTCGAGCTCGAGGTGGAGAAGGAGATCGGCACGAGGACCAAGCGGGACATCGAGGCGTTCGGCATCGCGGAGTTCAACCGGCGGTGCCGCGAGTCGGTCACGCGGTACGTGGACGACTGGGAGCGTTTCACCGAGCGGCTGGGGTTCTGGATCGACACGTCGGACGCCTACTGGACCATGAACACCGAGTACATCGAGAGTGTCTGGTGGTCGCTCAAGCAGCTCCACGGTCGAGGGCTGCTGTTCGAAGCCGATCGGGTCACCGCGTACTGCCCTCGATGCGGCACGCCGCTCTCCGATGCCGAGGTCGCGATGGGCTACGAGCAGGTCGAGGACCCGAGCGTGTACGTGAAGTTCACCGTCCGCGAGTCCGGACACTCCGAGCTCGTCGGCGCTCACCTCCTCGGATGGACGACCACGCCGTGGACGCTGATCTCGAACGAGGGGCTGGCGGTGGCGGCGAGCGCCGAGTACGTCATGGTCGAGCAGGACAACGAGCGCTACGTGCTGGCCGCGCAGGCCGGGGAAGCCGTCCTCCCCGATGCCCGCCCCGTCGGGTGGGGCGCGAACGGTTCCACCCTGGTCGGAACGCGCTACGAGCCCCTGTACCCGAACGTCCAGGGGGCGCACCGGGTCGTGGCGGCCGACTTCGTCTCGCTAGACGAAGGGACGGGCGTGGTGCATCTGGCCCCGGCATTCGGTCCGGAGGACCTGGAGATCGGGCGGCGGGAGGGCTGGCCCGTCTACAAGCCGCTCGACGACGAGGGGCGGTTCACGCGGGAGGCACCAGAGTTCGTCCGCGGGGCGTTCTTCAAGGATGCGGATCCCGCGATCATCGAGGATCTTCGGACGCGAGGCCTGTTGCTGCGGGCGGAGACCATCGAGCACACCTATCCGCTGTGCTGGCGATGCAGCACGCCGCTCATCTACATGGCCCGGAGCTCTTGGTACATCCGGACCACCGCCGTGAAGGACCGGCTCCTCGAGGTCAACGAGTCGGTCAACTGGTACCCGGACCACATCAAGCACGGCCGGTACGGCGACTGGCTGGAGAACAACGTGGACTGGGCGCTGTCCCGTGAGCGGTACTGGGGCACGCCGCTCCCCATCTGGCGCTGCGCGGAGCGCCACGACACGGCGATCGGCTCGCTGACCGAGCTCTCAGAGCTGGCCGGCCGGGACGTGACGGGCATCGACCCTCACCGCCCCTCGATCGACCAGGTCACCCTGCGCTGCGCCGAGTGCGGTGAGGAAGCCCGGCGGGTCCCCGAGGTCATCGACACCTGGTACGACTCGGGGGCCATGCCGTTCGCCCAGTGGGGCTACCATCCCGAGCTCGACCGGGGCCGCGAGCCCTTCGGGCAACGGTTCCCCGCCGACTTCATCTCCGAGGCCATCGACCAGACGCGGGGATGGTTCTACACGCTGATGGCCGAGGGCGTGCTCCACTTCGACTCCATCTGCTACCGGAACGTCGTGTGTCTGGGACTCATCGTCGACGCCGAGGGCAGGAAGATGTCGAAGAGCCTGGGCAACGTCATCGAGCCCATGGACGTCATGGACCGAGTGGGGGCCGATGCCCTCCGGTGGTATCTGCTGACCGGTGGATCGCCGTGGGCGGACCGCCGGGTCAGCCTCGACATCCTGAACGACGTGGTGCGGCAGTTCCTCCTGACGCTGTGGAACGTGTACGCGTTCCACGTGACCTACGCGAACGCGAGCGGCTTCCAGCCGGAGAGTGCCGGCGTCGCATCGCAGGACCGGCCGCCGCTCGACCGGTGGATCCTGTCGCAGCTCGCCCAGGTCGCGGGCGAGGCGCGCCAGGGACTCGACGGCTACGACGCCACGGGCGCCGGGCGGCGCATCGCCCGGTTCGTCGATGACCTGTCGAACTGGTACGTCCGCCTGGCTCGCCGCCGGTTCTGGGACCCGGGGGGCGCGGGGGGCACCGACACGGAGGCCGCGTTCCTCACGCTCCAGGAATGCCTCACGGCAGTGGCCCGGCTCCTCGCGCCGTTCACCCCGTTCGTCTCCGAGGAGCTGTGGCGGAACCTCGCGGCCGGCCGAGGAGGCCTACCGGAGTCGGTGCACCTGTGTGAGTACCCCGAGCCCAACGACTCGATGGTCGACCGGGCGCTGGACGAGGCGATGCATGCGGCCCGGCAGATCGTGGAGCTCGGACGGCGGATCCGCAGCGAGTCGAAGGTGAGGGTCCGCCAGCCCCTCCTCGAGGCGGTGGTGCACTACCCGGGTGATCACGATGCCCTCCGGCCGCTGCTGCCGCTCGTGGCCCAGGAGCTGAACGTGAAGCGGGTGGTGTTCGCCGAGTCGGCCGAACAGCTCGGCCGGTGGCGGGCCAAACCGAACTTCCGGAGCCTGGGGCCGCGGCTCGGTCCCAGGGTGAAGGAGGTGGCGGCGACCCTGGCCGGCGACGACGGCTCGCTCGCGGCACGCTTGGCCGGAGGCGAGCTCGCGACCGTCACCACGTCCTCGGGCGAGGTCTCGTTGGGACCCGAGGACGTGGACCTGACCCAGGAGACGGCGGGAGGATGGGGCATGGCGGCAGAGGGCGGGCTGACCGTGGCCCTCGAGCTCGAGCCGACCGAGGAGCTTCGGCTGGAGGGACTGGCCCGCGAGCTGGTGCGGCTGGTCCAGGACGCGCGGAAAGCGGCCGGCCTGGAGATCACCGATCGCATCGAGCTCGGCATCCAGACGAGTGGCGACCTGGCACGCGCGGTTGCCACGCACCGTGATGAGATCGCCGGCGAGACCTTGGCCACCGGCCTCACCGATGGCGCCGTGGCCGGCTTTCGTCAGGAAGCCTCGATCGAGGGCTGGCCCGTTACCATCACCCTTCGAAAGAAGTGACGCGAGCCCGAACCATCCGTGGGGCTCCCGCTCGGCCCGGCGCTAGTCCTCGCCCCAGAACAGTTCCCGAACCGAGCGATGCCGTCCCGGCGCCGGCTCGGCCTCGGCATCCTCGGCTCGCGACTCGACCGGCGCCGCCACGGGCTCGGCCTCGGCCGGCTCGATCCGGATGACCTGCGACGCTTCGTCCATGTCCTCGCCGGCGGGCACTGCCGC
>VAYX01000170.1:0-906 GCA_005885325.1 Actinomycetota bacterium | reverse complement strand
AGGCTCTGGAGGAACTCCCGCTCCCGGTTGAGATAGGGGGCGATCGCTCCTCGGGGGTCGGCCGGACCCGCCCCGG
This sequence comes from Actinomycetota bacterium, assembly GCA_005885325.1. Lineage (GTDB taxonomy): Bacteria > Actinomycetota > UBA4738 > UBA4738 > HRBIN12 > AC-69. The sequence goes on along the minus strand of VAYX01000170.1, from coordinate 830 downwards.
CGCCGGCCAGGATGGCGGCGGCCCTGGCCTCGGCCTCCGAGACGATGGACGCGGCGTCCGCCCGGGCTCGCTCCAGGATCCCCTCGGCCTCTCGGGAGGCCCACGTCGCGTCGGCTCCCCCGAACGACGCGAGGCTGGGGTCGCCGTGCTCCTGCAGGCGGCGGTTCTCATCCGTGAAGGCGGCCAGCTCCTCGGTGACCAGATCCAGGAACTCGTCGACGTCACGCTCGTTGTAGCCCCGGAACGCCAGCCGGAACTCCTTCTGCTGGACGTCGATCGGGGTCAGCCGGGGCCGCGTCGCCGGGGAGGTGAACCCGGCCTCCTGCGTATCCTGCTTCTTCTTCCTCATGTCTTCCCCCATGGCTAGCAGAACACGGACCGAAGGACGAAGAGGATAACGAACGCGATGAGGGGCGAGAGGTCCAGCCCAATGCCGCCCGCTCGGATCGGCGCGATGAGGGCCCGCAGCGGCCGCAGGACCGGATCGGTCACGTCGTCGATCAGATCCAGGATCGTTCGCAGCGGTCCCGAGTAGGGCCGGCGCCATCCGAGGGACATGGCCCACGACAGGATGACCCGGGCGAGCAGGATGATCCAGTAGACCGTCAGCAGGACGCACAGCACCTGCGCGAATGCGCTCTGGGCGCAGATCATGGTTCGGCGTGCGCCCTCGGATGCGTCCTAGAACTGGTTGTAGAAGTCACCCCCGGCGATCCGTTCCCGATCCTCTGCGGAAACCTCGATGTTCGCCGGTGTGAGGAGGTAGACCCGGTTGGCGACCATCTCGATCTTGCCGTCGAGGCCGTAGACGAGGCCGGACGCGAAGTCGA
>VAYX01000164.1 GCA_005885325.1 Actinomycetota bacterium | reverse complement strand
TGGACGACGTCGTTCGCCGGCGCATCTTCACGCTGGACGGCGCTGACGTGAATCGCGCCCACGGCGCGGGCCCGGCCTGGTTCGCCGGCAGCTGCCCGTCGTCGCTCGGCTGCCGCATCACCGGTCTCGCGCGGCCCGAGCTTCTCGTCGAGGTCGAGGTGGCCGCGGTCAGAGGGGCGCGCGACGGGATCGAGTGGGTCGGGCCCGACGCCGTCGACCCACTCGATCGACCGCGCACCGGCTAATCGAACATCAGGACGGTGCGGGCGACCTCGCCGGCCTTCATCGCGCGGAACGCGTCGTTGACGTCCTCGAGCCGCCCTCGCCGGGTGATCATCTCGTCCAGGCGCAGCAGGCCGCGCTGGTAGAAGTCGACGTACTTCGGCATGTCGACCTTGAAGCGGTTCGAGCCCATGCTGCAGCCCTGGATGCGCTTCTCGCGAAGGAAGACGCTGCCCTCGAGCTCGAGCTTCTGACCGACCGGGATCATGCCGATGACCGTCGCGGTGCCACCCGGGCGAATGCACTCGAAGGCCTGCTCGGCCGCCTTCTTGAGGCCGATCGCCTCGAACGCGTACTCGACGCCGCCACCGGTCATCTCGCGGATCGTCTTGACCGGATCGACCTTGGACGCGTCGACCGCGTGGGTCGCGCCGAGCTCGCGCGCCTGCGCGAGCTTCTTCTCGAACACGTCGACCGCGATGATCATGCCGGCGCCCGCGATGCGCGCGCCCTGAATCACCGCGAGGCCGACGCCGCCGGCGCCGTACACCGCCACCGTCGCCCCGGCCTCGACGCGGGCCGTGTTGAGGACCGCGCCCACGCCGGTCGTGACACCGCAGCCGATGAGCGCCGCGCGGTCGAGCGGCATGTCGTTCTTGACCTTCACGAGCCCGTTCTCGTGCACCAGCATCTTCTCGGCGTAGGCCGAGAGATTCGCGAACTGATTCACCGGCGAGCCGTTCCAGGTGAGCTTCGGCGGCTCCTGGGGCGTGCGAACGGGCCGCGACTGGCAGAGGTGCGTCCGTCCCGTCAGGCAGTACGAGCAGTGGCCGCAGAAGACCGACAGGCAGGCGATCACGTGATCGCCGGGCTTGAACTCGGTCACGTGCGGACCGACGGACTCGACGATGCCGGCGGCCTCGTGGCCGAGGATCGCGGGGGCCGGGAACTGATAGTAGCCGTCGACGAAGTGAAGGTCGCTGTGGCACACGCCGCTGGCAACCGTGCGGACGAGCACCTCGCGGCCGATGGGCTGCGCGACGTCGACGTTCTCGATGGTGAGAGGCTTCTGGGGACCGTGGAACACGGCGGCTTTCATGGACGGCTCCTTTTCATTCTGGCGGTATCAGCGGGACGCTACGTCAGACCGGGGGAGACGTCAATGCTCAGGCGCGGCCCTCGGGCTCTCGCTCGACCGCGCGGCCGGCTTGCGCCCAGCCGGTGAAGCCGACCGCGAGGTGGGCGACGTTCGGGAATCCCATCTCGCGGAGCACGTCGGCCGCCAGGGCCGAGCGCTGGCCGCCCGCGCAGTACACGATGATGCGCTTCGTCGGGTCGACCTTGCCCGTGTAGTAGTGCGACGTCGGGTCGAGCCAGAACTCGAGCATCCCGCGCGGCACGTGCGTCGAGCCGGGAATGAAGCCGAGCTTGCGGCGCTCACGAACGTCGCGGATGTCCACCACCTGGACGTCGCCGCGGGCCATCTCGGTCTCGACCTGTTCCACGGACAGGTTCTCGATCCGCGTCTTCGCTTCCTCGACCATCTGGCCGACGGTCTTTCGCGGCTTCCACGTGGTCATGGGCATGTCCCTCAGGATTGAATCGTCGCACCGGCGCCGGCGTCGGGCAACCCGTTGGGCGCCGCGAAGCGCCCGAGGTCCCGGCGGGCGCGCTCGGTCAGGCCGTAGGTGGCGCGCTCGAGCCGCCGGAACCAGCCGTAGACGTCGCGCTGTAGGATGCGCGACGCGTTGGGCACGAGACCGGTCTCGCGCAGCGCCTTGAGGCTCGCGCGGCCGCCGCGCCCGATGAGTATCGCGCACCGCAGAGCTTCCTGGCGGTACGCCGTGACGATCGGCGTGCGCGTCATGCCGCCGCGATTGGGATCACCGATGCGTCGCGCGTGCTCGCCGAGCAGGCGAGTCAGGCTCGCCCTCCGCCGGCGCGGCCGGTAGGGCGTGGGATCGACGATGACCTCGACCCCGGCGGCGCCCCGGCCGGGCTCGACCGTCAAGAGGCCGAGCCCGAGCCGGCGGCAGAGGTCGCGCACGTCGCGCCGATGAACCGGCGCCCGCCGAGCGCGGCGGCCGCGCGGCCGGATGACCGCAAGGTACACGCGATCCGTGAGCGCGAGCCGATCGACGCCCTGGAGCACCAGCGCAAGCCCGAAGCTCAGCTTCAGCTCCACGATCACCGGCGGCTCGTCGCCCCGGATGGCGACGACGTCGCAGCCGCGCACCTCGGCCTTGACGTCGTATCCCTGACCCTCCAGAAAGGCTTTGACCGCCGGGTACAGGTCGGTCTCGGCGGGTGACGACACCGCGCGTGGCATCGACGCGATTCTACGCGACCGCCCCGCGGGGACCGCTCAGTTCTGTGGGTTGGCGGCTCCGAGGATCCGCCAGAACACCACGACGTGACCGGCGATGATGAGCGGCACCAGGAACGTGACCAGGAGGCTCAGGGGCAGGTGCAGCAGCGCGTTCATCGAGTCCGGGTCGGCCAGAGCCAGCCGGGACGCCGTGGCGACGACGAACAGGATGTCCATCAGCCCCAGCGTGTTCCAGACGCCGACCAGCCGGCGCCGGGTCTCCAGCGGTCCCGAGACCGCGAGCAGAGCGAGCGCGAGCGTGGCGACGAGGATGTCACCCCATCCGCCCGGAACGGCGAAGGCGTACGGGAGCGCTCCATCTCGATAGTAAAGAACGAGGAAGTAGATGCCGACGAAGCGCGTCAGATGGAGCGCGACCAGCCAGCGAAGATCGAGCGCGCGGACCCACCGGCGAAACCGCGGCAGCGCGACGACTGCCACCAGCACGAGCGCGGTCAGACCCCCGAGCACGATCTGCGGAATGGGCGGCCGCCAGGTCGCGACCCGGCCCGAGGCCCCCAGGTAGACCGCGGTCAGGAGCCACAGGAGCCCGACGATGATGTACCAGCGGCCGTCGCCGTTCGTCGCGGTCATACCGGGGCGCGCCCGATCTCCTGGCCGAACAGGATCTTGTCGAGATAAAACTCGGCTGAGGCCCGATGATCGACGACTGCGAGCACGCAGCGGACCTGATTCAGCCTGGGCATGACGTCTCCCCGGCGCGCATCACCGGGAGCACGTGCTCACCGAAAAGCTGCACGGTACGGACGGGATCGACGGCGAGGCTCACGGAGAACATGAGCCGGCGCACGCCCGCCGCCTGGGCCGCGCGCATCTGCGCCAGGCACTCGTCTGGACTCCCGCACACCGCGAGCCGGCGGCTGAGGTAGTCGCACAGGCCGAGCTCGGCCACGAGCGCGGCGTCGGCTTCGCCCGGGCGCGTGCTGTAGCGGCGGCGCAGCTCGAGCAGCGGCGCGCGGTGCTCGGGCGGCACGCCGCGGCGGGCGAGATCGCCGCCGCCCATGACGTACGCCGAGACGAACGCGAGGATGGCGCCGATCTTCCGGCGCGACGCTTCGCCGTCCACGCCGCAGTCGAGGCACGCGATCTGCCAGATCTCGACGTCGTCGGGCTTCCGGCCGGCCGCCCGCGCCGCCTGCGCGACCGTTCCCTCCGATTCCTTCACGTCGTCGGGGCCGAGACCGTAGTTGATGAAGACACCGTCGGCGTGGGCTCCCGCGGCCCTGAGCGAGCGTGGATGCGAGGCGGCGAGAAAGACCGGGCTCGAGCGTTTCACCCACGGGAGATGGGCGGTGCCGCCTCGGTAGGCCGCCGGCCGGGCCCGCAGCAGCTCCTTGATGAGCACGATGCCCTCGGCCAGCTCGCTCGCCGGCAGGCTGGGCGCACCCAGATTCCGCGTGCCGCTGTGACCGACGCCGATGCCCAGCACGGCGCGGCCCGGAGCGAGCAGCTCGACCGAGGCGATCGAGGCGGCCGACACGGCCGGATGGCGCGTGACGAGGTTGCTCACGCAGACCGCGACCCGCGCGCGGCGCGTCCGGGCCGCCAGGAGCGTCGTCGCCACCCAGGGATCCATCGCGTTGCCGGGCGTGTCGGCGATGCCGACCATGTCGTAGCCGAAGGCGTCCGCCGCCTCGGCCATCGCGCCCACGAGGGCGACGTCGTACGGCCAGAAGAAGAAGCCGATTTCCATCCGTGCGGCAGCCGCGCGCCCTACCGCCGGGTGAGCTCCTCGCGCAGGCGCGCGGCCACGATCGTCTCGTCGCCGGGCTGGAGGTTGATCGGATCGACGGCGATCTCGTCGAAGTAGCCGCCCTGATGGGCCCCCTGCTGGACGTAGATGTGGGGATCGCCCTGGGCCAGGGCGACCTGCACCGCGTGGCCGGACGGGCCCCGCCAGTCCGGCGTGAAGTAGACGACCGCGTGAGGAATCACGCGGTTCGCCGGGTCCTGCTCGACCACCACGCGAAGACCGTGGAGGTCGGCGAGCGCCTCGACGATCGTCGCGCACACGTCGGTGTAGCGCTTCATCTCTGACGCCTCGTCCTCCGCCATGAACAGCTCGAGCGCCGTCACGAGGCCGGCGATCTCCTCCTTCGAGGTCTTGGCGGCGCGGCCGAGGGCCTGGTTCGGGCTCGCGTTGAGCGCGGCCGCGCGCACGAGCTGGCTCCGGCCGGCCAGGATGCCGGTGCTTTGCGGCCCGCGGATACCTTTGCCGCCGCTGAAGCTCACGAGGTCGGCGCCCAGGCGCAGGAACTTCGTGAGGTTCTCGCGCGGCGGCAGCATCGACGCCGCGTCGACGATGACGGGGACGCCGCGGCGGTGCGCGATCGCGATCACCTGATCGAGCGGCAGAACGCCGGGCGGGCTCGTGAACGGCGAGATCAGGTGGGCGACCGCCGCCGTCCGGTCGGTGATCGCGTCTTCCAGCTCGAAGGGCTGGGTCCGGCGGGCCAGGCCGATCTCGACGAGGACCCCGCCGGCGACCCGGTAGGCCTGATCGTAGGCGAACCGGTGCGCGCGCTGGATGACGATCTCGTTGCGCATGTCGCGCGTGTTGGGCAGGCGAGTGATCTTCGCCGGATCGGCGCCGGCGATGCACGCCGCGGCCTGCAAGATGAGGCCGGAGCTGGCCCCCGCGGTCACGAACGCCGCCTCGGCGCCGAGCATGCGGGCGATGGCCGCGCCGGCGGCCTCGTTGAGCTCGTCGATGTTCACCAGCGCCTGCGCGGCTTCGCGCATCGCGTCCAGCGCTTCCGGCCGCAGCAGGGAGCCGCCGTAGCGCGTGGTCGTCCCGGAGCCGTGAATGACGGGGCGCACGCCGAGCTTCCGGTAGATCGCGGGGATCATGCGAGGCCCTCTTCCTTCATCGCGCGAATGGCGGCGTCGAACCCGGCCAGGGTCTCGGCGATGACGTCGTCGGTGTGGCAGGTGCCCACCAGCGCGCGGGCGCCGTTGAAGTCGACGCCGTTCAGGATGAGGGCCTGACGAAGGGCCCGGCTCTGCTCGGCGTTCTTCGCATCGAGCCGCCGCCAGTTCACGTCGCGCACGGACTGATCCGATCCGTCGCGGGGCGGCGCGTCCGCGCCGAAGAAGATCTTCCAGTCGCTGTGCTCGCCGTAGATCTTCCACGTGACCTTCTGGCGCGCCAGGATCTCGTTCATGCCGTGCCGCAGCGCGGCCGCCTGCCGATTGACGAAGCGGATGGCCTCGCCGTCGGCGACCGAGGCGAGCATGGCGACGCCGGCCGCGGCCGTGAGCGGGTTGGCGTTGAAGGTGCCGGCGTGGGCGATCTTGGCGCGACGGTTGTCCTCCGGCTTGGGCTTCGTCGCGATGTAGCTCATCACGTCCTCGCGCCCGACGCAGGCGCCGCCGGGAAGTCCCCCGCTCAGGATCTTCGCCAGCGTGGTCAGATCGGGCGTGACGCCGAACTTTTCCTGGGCGCCGCCGGGCGCCACGCGGAAGCCGGTGACGACCTCGTCGAAGATGAGGAGCGCCCCGGCCCGGCGAGTCTCCTCACGCAGGCCGGCGACGAAGGACGCGGGGGTGGGCACCGAGCCGAAGTGCCCGCCGGTCGGCTCGATGATCACGACGGCCACGTCGCCGGCCGCGAGGCGCTCGCGGACCGCGACGATGTCATTGGGCGGCAGCACCGTGACGAGATCGACGACCTCCGGAAGCTGGCCGGCCTCGGGCTCGGCCGCGTAGGGCGGGCGCACCCCCACCTCGAGCCCCTCGTGCCAGCCGTGGAAGTGACCCGCGAACTTGACGACGTGGCGCTTGCCCGTGAAGGCCCGCGCCAGGCGAACCGCCATGTGGGTGGCCTCGGTGCCCGACGCCGTGAAGCGCACGCGCTCCGCGCTCGGCACGAGCCGGCGAACCCACTCGCCCCATTCGACCTCCTTCGGATGGCAGGCGCCGTAATGCGTGCCGTGGAGCGCCTGCTCGCGCACGGCGTCCACCACCGGGCGGGGATTGTGGCCGAGGAGCAGCGCGCCGTGGCCCATCCAGTAGTCGACGTAGCGGTGGCCGTCCACGTCCCACTTGTAGGCGCCCTCCGCCCGGTCCACGTAGAGCGGGAACGGCTGCATGCGGCGGTTGTCGTGGGTCACCGCGTCGGGGAAGAGGCGCCGCGCCCGCTCGTACAGCGCGCGCGAGGCGGGGAGCGCGGCGGCGTAGCCATCCTGGATCTTGGCGGAATCGACTAGACGGGCCATGGATTCCCCTCTCGGAGAGACTCGGATGTCTCAGGCGTTACGACGCCGGCCAGCGCGCTTCGGCGCTGACCGGCGTCGCAGGACTCGGGGAGCAGCGCGCCGGCGAAGCTTAGTCGAGGTCCAGTGGATCGCGCTTCGGCCCCACGGACTGCATGGTCTCGAAGCCGTTCTCCACCATGTCGCAGTAGAGCTCGACGCGGTTGCCGTCCGGATCGAAGAAGTAGACGCTGCGGGTGACGTTGTGCTCGGCGGTACTGTCGAGCGGGATTCCCATCCGCTTCAGCTCTTTGTAGGCGGCGCGCAGCTCCTCGAAGTTGTCGAGGCGCCACGCGACGTGATGCAGGCCGGGCTGCGTCTTCGCGGGCGGCTCGCCGGTCGCCTGCTGGAACAGCGCCAGATCGTGGTGCTCCTTGCCGAAGCTGAGGAACACCGCCCCGCGCTCGAGGTTCTCGTGGGCCACCTTCAGGCCCAGCGTCTGCGTGTAGAAATCCCGCGACTTCTCGGCGTTCCGGACGTTCAGCACGACGTGACCGAGCCTCTTCGCCTGGATCATTGTGGCCCCTCCCCCGGCGCTCCCCGGCGCCCGCCCTACTTTACCGCGCTTTTGCCCCGAGGGCGCAACGGGCGTGTTCCGGACT
>VAYX01000163.1 GCA_005885325.1 Actinomycetota bacterium | reverse complement strand
GCTCTGCCGAACGGACCGGGACGAGCTCGATGGTCGGCGCCACGATGGCGGTGGCGCCGCGCCGTTCGATCTCCCGCACGAGCTCCGTCGATTGGTCGCGTGGCCTGGTGACCAGGATGACCTTGCCGGCGAGGGGGCCTCGGGCCGTCACGGGCGGATGGCGGCCAGGATCTCGCCGGCACCACCGGCGAGTAGCTCATTCGCGACGGCTTCGGCGACCATGTCGGGCGTCGCCGCCTCGGACTCCGCCCGGAGGATCCGCGACCCGTCGGGATCCGCGACCAGTGCGACAAGGCGAACGGTGTCCCCGGTGATGGTGGCCAGCGCGCCGAGAGGCAGGGCGCACCCTCCGCCGAGGAGCGTCACCACCGAACGTTCCGCCTCGAACGCCATCCGGCTCTCGGGATCGTCGAGTGAGGCGACGGCCTCCCGGGTGGCGCGATCGTCCGCGCGGGCCTGCAGGGCAAGGCATCCCTGCCCGGGCGCCGGGACGATCGGCAGGACCTCCGACGACGGCGGCGTCACGCCGAGACGCGCGATCCCGGCCGCGGCGAGGACCACGCCGTCCAGCTCGCCGTCCTCGACCATGCGCAGTCTGCGATCGACGTTTCCCCGGATCTCGACGAACCGAAGCTCCGGGCGGAGAGCCACGAGCTGCGCCCTGCGACGGAGGCTGGAGGTTCCCACCATCGCCTCCCGGCGGAGGGTGGGGTCTCGCGTGACGAGCAGGTCGGAGGGATCGGCGCGGGGAGGCACGGCGGCGACGACCACCCCTTCCTCGTCCGAGGCCGGCAGGTCCTTGGCCGAGTGCACCGCAAGGTCGACCTCGCCAGCCTGGAGCGCGCGAACGATCTCCGCGACGAACAGGCCCTTCACCCCGGCCGGAGATGCAGCGACCGCCGCCCCCCGGTCCCCGCTCGTCGCCATGGGGACGAGCTCGGACTCGATGCCCGCCCGGGCGAGCCGCTCGGCGACCTCGCCCGCCTGTGCCAGGGCAAGGCGGGAGCGGCGGGTCCCGATCCGGAGCTTCACTCGGGGCGATGCTCGATGCCGAACAGCTCCGCCAGGACTTTCGCGTACGTCGTGTCGTTGCCCGGGCCCGAGAGATCCTTCAACCGGACGATCGGATCGTGGAGGAGCTTGGAGACGATGCCGCGGGCCATGGCCTCGACGGCCTCGCGCTCGTCCGGCGTGAGCTCGGAGAGATCGGAACGGAATCGGCCGAGCTCCGAGGCGAGGACGGACTCGCCACGTTCCCGGAGCGCCCGGATGAGCGGCGCCAGGCGCTCCGAACGCTTGCGGACGGCGAACCGTCGCACCTCCTCGTCGACGATGCTCTCGGCCCCGGCGACCTCCTCGGCGAGCCGTGCGTCACCCTGGGCCACCGATGCACGCAACCCGTCGATGTCCACCAGACGGACGCCCTCGATCCCGGAGACGGAGGGCTCGACGTCGCGCGGCACGGCCATGTCGAGGATGAACATCGGGTTCGTCCGGCCGGCCATGGCCTCTCGGACGGTCGAAGCGTGGATCAGCAGGCCCGTCGCGCCGGTCGCGGAGATGACCACGTCGGCGTGGCGGATCGCCTCCGAGAGCTCGGACAGGTCTCCGTGCTCCGCATCGCTGCGCTGGGCGATCACCCGGGCGCGCTCCGGGCTCCGGTTCAGCACGCGGACCGAGCCGACGCCCCGATGGCGGAGCTGCTTCACGGCGAGGGCCGCCATCTGTCCCGCTCCGATCACTACGGCTCGCTTGCCTTCCAATCCGCCGATGTCCTCGTCCGCGAGGCCCAGCCCCGCGCGAACGAATGCGTCGGGTGCGGCGCCCAGCCCGGTTTCGGCTCGGACCCGCCGGCCGGCCCGGGCCGCCGCGTGGAACAGCGCCGTGACCCCCGGCCCCGTCGCTCCCTCATCCGAGGCCCGCCGATGGGCCTGCCGGACCTGCGACAGGATCTGAGGCTCTCCCGTGACCATCGAGTCCAATCCAGCGGCGACGGCGAACAGATGCCGGCAGGCGTCGTCCTCGAAGTGGGAGTACAGCGGCTCGGAGACCTCGATCGGATCCACGCCGTGCGGCTCGCACAGCAGGCGCTTGAGGGCCAGGAACCCGGCGTGATACGCGGTGACGCTCCCGTACACCTCCACCCGGTTGCAGGTCGACAGGATCACTGCTTCCCCGATGGCTTCGTCGTCGAGGGCCCGCCGGTACGCCTTCGGCAGCTCCTCCTCGGCGAAGGCCAGGCGCTCGATCAGCTCGACCGGGGCGCGGCGGTGGGAGATGCCGATGGCCAGGATGGGCATGTGCTCCGCGATTCTACGCATGCCCCTCGCGCAAGGGGCGGTTCGATCAGCCGAACCGAAGCGGATCGAACGGGGTCGGATCCAGCGGCGGCTCGCGGCCCTGCACCATCGCCCGAACCAGAACGGCCGTGCCACCGCCCAGGATCACGCCTTCGGACCCGTGGCCGGTGGCGGCGAACAGCCCGTGCCGGAGCCATCCGATGAACGGCCGCTCGTCCGGGGACATCGGCCGGATCCCTGCCCACGTCCCGAGCACGGGTGCGTCGGCGAGGGCCGGGAGGAGCCGGATCGCGCACCCGGCCACCGCCCTCGCGACGTGGAGGTCCTCCGCGCTCCAGGCCAGCGCGGGCTCGCGCGAGGTCCCGGCCACGATCGTCCCGTCCGACGAGGGTTGGATGACCGCCCCGATGTCGTCGCGAGTGGCGCCCTCGGAGAACTCGCGCGCGGTGACGGGCTCGACCTCGCGACGCCAGAGCGTCCGGGCCGAGCCCTCGACCCAATGCGAGAGCAACGGTCTGGGCGGCGCGAGCTGGATCAGCCATCCCCGTGCACCTCGCACCGGGATGTGGATGCCGAGGGGCCGCAGCAGGCCGGTCGACCACGGGCCCGCCGCGAGGACCACCGTGTCGCACTCGATCACCCCGTCGTCGGTGACCACGCCGGTCACCGTCTCTCCCCGCGAGAGCAGTCGCCGACCGGGAAGGTGATGACGGATGGTGGCTCCGGCTCGGCGCGCGAGCTCGGCCAACGCGAGGGTCAGGGCTCCGGGGTCCACTCGGCGGCCCTCGTGGAACAGCCAGGCCTCCGAGACGTCGGCGGTCACCTCGGGCTCGAGCTCCTTCAGGCCGGCGGCGTCCAAGCGCTCCGCCCGGAGGCCGGCGCGTCCCGCCGCCGCCGCCTCCTCCCGGACCATCGCCGCGTCGTCCTCGTCGATGGCGACGGCGAGGGTGCCGATCGGCTCGCGGTCGAAGTGGACGGGGACCGGCGGGTCCGCCGTCACCTCCAGGTACATCTGGAGTGACGACGTCGCCATCGGATCGAGCACCGGATCCCAGGGCAGCCCGAAGAACCCGATGTTCCGGCCCGAGGCCCCCGCCGCGAGCTCGTCCCGCTCGAGGAGCGTGACGCTCGCGCCGGAGCGCGCCAACTCGTACGCGCACGCCCCGCCGATGATGCCGCCGCCGACGATCACGACGTCCGAGCCCGCCATGCGCGTAGCCTACCGGCCGGCGCCCCCAGGGCTTTCGTAGAATCGGCCCGGAGACGTGGCTGAGTGGCCGAAAGCAGCCGCCTGCTAAGCGGTTGAGGGGATAACACTCCTCCGGAGGTTCGAATCCTCCCGTCTCCGCCACGTCAGATGACTCCCGTATCCTCGGCTTCATGAGCGAAGCGTTCCCAGGCCGGATCGGGATCCTGCGTCCGCTCCGCCTCCGCGACTTCGCTCTGCTGTGGACGGGGATGGCCATCTCGATGGTCGGGGATGGCGTGTACGTCGTCGCCATCGCCTGGCAGGTCTACGAGATCTCCAACCGGCCGTCGGCGCTGGCGCTCGTCGGCGTGGCGTGGTCGCTGCCCCAGGTGCTGCTGATGCTCCTCTCCGGGGCCCTGGCCGACCGGTTCGACCGGCGACGGCTGATGATCGCCGGCGACCTGATCCGGTGTGCCGCTATCGCGACCATCGGCACCCTCTCCATCACCGGACGGCTGACCCTGCCGCTGGCGGTCGGGATCGTCGTCGTCTATGGGGTCGGGCAGGCCATCTTCCAGCCGTCCTTCTCGGCGATCGTGCCCACCATCGTTCCCGGCGACCTCCTCGTCGAGGCCAACTCGCTTGCCCAGTTCGTGCGGCCGTTCGCCATGATGCTGCTCGGACCGCTGGTCGGTGGACTCCTCATTGCGGCCTTCGGCGCCGGCTGGGCGTTCGTCTTCGACGGCGGGACGTTCGCGTTCTCGGCGTTGATGATCCTGCTGATGCGGATCCGCCACGAGCCCCGAGACGCGGACTCGGGCGATCGACTGATGTCCGAGGTCGTGGAGGGGCTCCGGTACGTCATCGCCCACCGATGGCTGAT
>VAYX01000162.1 GCA_005885325.1 Actinomycetota bacterium | reverse complement strand
GCTGCGGCCCCAACCCCGCCTCGCTCCCCGAGGACCTCGAGCCGCTGTTCGACGCGCTCCGGAACCACATCCCCGCTCCCTCATACGAGGAGGACCACCCGCTCCAGGCGCTCGTGACGAACCTCGACGCCTCGCCGTACGTCGGGCGGCTCGCGCTCTGCCGCGTCCGGCAGGGGACGATCCGCCGCGGGCAGGCGGTCGCGTGGTGCCGCGCCGATGGCAGGATCGAGCCGGCCAAGATCGCCGAGCTCTACGTCACCGAGGCCCTCGACCGCGTCGAGGCGGAGGAGGCCGGGCCCGGCGAGATCGTCGCGGTGGCCGGCATCGACGAGATCACGATCGGCGAGACCCTCGCCGACCCCGACGACCCGCGCCCGCTCCCCGTCACCAGGGTCGACGAGCCCTCGCTCTCGATGACGATCGGCATCAACACCTCGCCGCTGTCGGGACGCGACGGCGACAAGCTCACCGCACGCCAGGTGAAGTCGCGCTTGGACCAGGAGGTCGTCGGCAACGTGTCGATCCGCGTCCTCGACAGCGACCGGCCCGACCGGTGGGAGGTCCAGGGCCGCGGCGAGCTCCAGCTCGCGGTGCTCGTCGAGGTGATGCGTCGCGAGGGGTTCGAACTCACGGTGGGCAAGCCGCAGGTCGTCACCCGCGAGATCGACGGCCGGCTGCACGAACCGATGGAGCGCGTGGCGATCGACGCGCCCGAGGAGTACCTGGGCGTGATCACGCAGCTCCTCGCTCTCCGCAGGGGCCGGATGGAGAACATGGTGAACCACGGCACCGGATGGATCCGCATGGACCACCTGGTCCCCGCCCGCGGCCTGATCGGCTTTCGGACCGAGTTCCTGACCGAGACGCGCGGCACCGGCCAGCTCCACCACGTGTTCGAGGGGTACGAGCCGTGGCACGGCGAGCTCCGGACCCGCCCGACCGGCTCGCTGGTGGCCGACCGCACCGGCGTGACCACGGCGTTCGCGCTCCTCACCCTCCAGGAACGTGGGTCGCTGTTCGTGGGGCCGGGGGAGGACGTCTACGAGGGCTCGATCGTCGGTGAGAACGCCCGTGCCGAGGACATCGACGTGAACCCCACGAAGGAGAAGAAGCTCACGAACATCCGACAATCGACGGCCGAGGAGTTCACCCGCCTGATCCCCAAGCGCTCGCTCGTCCTCGAGCAGGCGCTCGAGTTCATCCGGGAGGACGAGTGCGTCGAGGTGACGCCGTCGAACGTGCGGCTCCGCAAGGCGATCCTCCCTCAGCAGGAGCGCGCGAAGGCCGCCCGGCGCGGTCGGCCGCCCACACCGAGACCTGAGTGAAGGGAGAAGGCCATGAAAACAGTCCGTTCGCAGGACGGCACGACGATCGCGTTCGACCGAACGGGTGAGGGTCCCCCGGTCATCCTGGTGGGCGGGGCATTCCAACATCGAGCGATCGATTCGTCGGTGGTCCAGCTGGCCGCGCTCCTGGCACCGCACTTCACCGTCTTCCGCTACGACCGTCGCGGGCGCGGCGACAGCTCCGATACGCCGCCGTACGCGGTCGAGCGAGAGGTCGAGGACCTTCAGGCCTTGGTCGAGGAGGCGGGTGGCTCCGCGTTCGTGTTCGGCGGTTCGTCGGGTGCGGTCCTGGCCCTTGACGCGGCGGCACGAGGCCTCCCCATCGGGAAGCTTGCCCTGTACGAGCCGCCGTTCATCGTGGACGACAGTCGTCCTCCGCTCCCGAAGGACTACGTGGAGCGGCTCACCGAGCTCGCGTCGACCGGCCGCCGGGGGGATGCGGTCGAATACTTCATGACCCAGGCGATGGGAACGCCGGCCGAGGCCGTCGCCGGGATGCGAGGCGCGCCGTTCTGGCCGGCGCTCGAGGGGGTGGCGCACACGCTCGCCTACGACGGCACCGTCATGGGGGACACGATGAGCGGGAACCCGGAGCCGCTGAAGCAGTGGGCCTCGGTCGGTGTTCCGACGCTCGTCATGGTCGGCAGCGAGAGCCCTCCGTACCAACAGCATGCCGTCCGCGCGCTCGTCGAGATCCTTCCAAAAGCGCAGCTCCGGACCCTGGAAGGCCAGACGCACGATGTCGCTCCGGAGATCCTCGGTCCCGTTCTGGAGGAGTTCCTCGCCGGCTGAAGCGCTTCCGGGCCCGATTTCGTGCGTCCAGCCCGCCTTCGGCGTCGCCTCCACGGTCGGCCGACTTCCGACCTGGTACCGTTGTCGTTGAGGGCACCAATCGCGGTTAAGGCTACGAGCAGTTCCCTCACTCCCGGCTGCTACGGCCGGCGCCCGAACGGCAGCAACCAGGCCGGAACGGCGAAAGGAAGGAGGGATCGCACGTGGCAACTGGAACCGTGAAGTGGTTCAGCTCTGAGAAGGGCTTCGGCTTCATCACTCCAGAGGACGGCTCCGCCGACGTGTTCGTGCATTTCAGCGCGATCAGCGGCGACGGGTACCGCAACCTCGACGAGAACCAGCGGGTCGAGTACGACGTGAGCCAGGGGCAGAAGGGCCCCCAGGCCGCGAACGTTCGTCCCGTCTAAAGCGTCCTCGGACGTACCGCGAGGGC
>VAYX01000047.1 GCA_005885325.1 Actinomycetota bacterium | reverse complement strand
ATCGCGGCTCCACGCAGGGTCCGTCAGCCGGAGACGGAGACGGGACGCTCGGCCGAGGCGGTCCGGCGGGCGTGCGCCGCCCCCACGAACTCCCGGAAGAGCGGGTGCGGGCGGGTGGGTCGGGACCGAAGCTCCGGATGGAACTGGCCCCCCATGAAGAACGGATGGTCGGGCAGCTCGATGATCTCGACCAGTCGCCCGTCGGGCGAGAGCCCCGAGAACACCAGCCCGTGCTCCGAGAGGATCTGATGGTAGGCCGGGTTGACCTCGTAACGGTGCCGGTGCCGCTCGTACACGACCTGTTCCCCGTACGCTGCGGCTGCTCTGGTCCCGGGTACGAGGTGGCACGGCTGGGCCCCGAGGCGCATGGACCCACCGAGGTCGGTCACGTTCTTCTGCTCGGGCAGGAGGTCGATCACCGGGTGTGGGGTCGCCGGGTCGAACTCCGAGGAGTTCGCGCCCTCGAGGCCACAGACGTTGCGCGCATACTCGATGACGGCGCACTGCAGCCCCAGGCACAGGCCGAGGAAGGGCACGCCGCTCTCCCTGGCGTAGTGGATGGCCTCGAGCTTGCCCTCGATGCCCCGCCACCCGAATCCGCCGGGGACCACGATGCCATCGATCCCCGACAGCACGGTGGCCGCGTCGGCCTGGTCCAGCTCGTCCGACGACACCCACGTGATGTCCACCTGGGCGCCGTGATGGAACCCCCCGTGGCGAAGGGCCTCGATCACCGACAGGTAGGCGTCGCGGAGGTTCACGTACTTCCCCACGATCGCGATCGACACCGGGTCGGTCGCCGCGTCGATCCGCTCGACCAGGGCGTTCCACTCGGAGAAGTCGGGCTCGGCGTCGATCCGCAGATGGTTCGCCAGCTCCCGGTCCAGTCCCTCCTTGCGGAGCAACGGTGGCACCCGGTAGATGGAATCGGCATCCGGCGCGGAGATCACGCCGGAGATGGGAACGTCGCACAGGAGCGAGATCTTCTCCTTCAGGTGGCGCCCGATGGGCCGGTCGGAGCGGCACACGATGACGTCGGGCTGGAGGCCCAGCGAACGCAGCTCCTTCACCGAGTGCTGCGTGGGCTTGGTCTTCAGCTCGCCGGTCGGCCCGATGAGCGGCATCAGCGAGACGTGGACGAACGCGCAGCGATCCCGCCCGACCTCGTTCCTGAGCTGCCGGATGGCCTCCAGGAACGGGAGGCTCTCGATGTCACCGACCGTGCCGCCGACCTCGACGATCAGCATGTCGGCGTTCTCGGCCGTGGCGTGGGACCGGATCCGCTCCTTGATCTCGTCGGTGATGTGCGGGATGACCTGCACGGTCTTGCCCAGGTAGTCGCCCCGGCGCTCCTTCTGGATGACCGCGGAGTAGACGGCCCCGGTGGTCAGGTTGGAGCCGCGGTGCAGGTTCTCGTCGGTGAACCGCTCGTAATGGCCGAGGTCGAGGTCGGTCTCGGCCCCGTCGTCCAGCACGAACACCTCGCCGTGCTCGAAGGGGTTCATGGTGCCGGGGTCGACGTTCACGTACGGATCGAGCTTCTGGAAGGCGACCCGCAGGCCTCGCGACTTGAACAGCCGGCCCAGCGAGGCGGTGGTGATGCCCTTGCCGAGGCCCGAGGCGACCCCACCGGTGACGAAGACGAACTTCGGCTCTTTCTGCACCTCGGGATTGCATGCTAGCAGAGCGCGGTGACAGGCCGCAGCGATCGTGCTCAGTCCGAGTCGGAGACCCTGCCCAGCCGGTCGAACCATCGAAGCGGCCCGACGGCGTCGATCAGCCGTGAGAGCGTGACGGTGTCGGCCAGCACGTTGAGGGCGACCGCGACTGAGGCGGCCACCCACACCCATGGCCCCGGGAGCACCAGGTACAGCCCCAGCCCGGCCGTGAAGCCCAGGAGGTTCGATCCCCCGTCGCCGAGCATGGCCCGCTCGCGGAGATCGGCCGGGAGCGCCAGGATCGCCGCGACCAGGACGCCGGGCACGCTCGGCGCGAGCCGAAGGGGCACGCCGGCCACGAGGGCGGCGCCCCCCGCGAGCAGGAAGAACTTCAGGGCCCTGCCGGGGCGGACGTCGAACCCGTTCCACAGGTTCGCGCAGGCCGCGAGCAGGCCGGCGCCGGCCAGGCGGGTGGCGCCGGGGTGGACGGGCTGGGCCGCCACCACGACGACCGAGCTCCCCGCGATGACCACCAGCTTGAGGATGCCCGTGGTCATGTGGCCCGATGCCACCGCCCGCAGGTGCGCCCGAAGCCCGCGGGGGCCCGGCGGCATGAGGTCGTCCATCAGCCCGGCGACGAACACCAGGAGGCTTCCACCGAGCGAGATCCATGCGGCGGCATCGAGCGATCGGCCCTGGCCGGCCACGATGGCTAGTCCGGCGAGCAGCCCGGCCACCGCCCCGGGAGCGATGGCCGCCAGCCCGAGGGTCATGGGGAGCCGCTCGCCCCGATAGTTCTCCGCCCGGAGGCCTTCCCATCCGTTCATCGAAGCCCCAGGGCCCGCGGCAGGACGGCGAGCACGACGTCGACCCCCTGCCGACCCCGGTGGGCGAATCCGCCGAGCCCACGCCCGGTGGCCCGGTGGTCGAGGTCCGCCCGGACCTCGACCACCCGGAACCCCCGGCGAACCGCGTCGATCGTCATCCCCGTCTCCACCCCGAACCCCGCCGACAGTGGCCGGCATGCCTCCAGGGCCTCGTGGGTGAGCGCTCGCTGTCCCGAGAGCGGCTCCACGGGCTGGAACCCGCTCAGCAGACGGATGGCCCGCCCCGCCGACCGCTTCACCAGCCCGAACCCCCCGCCCTGCGCCGGCGGAAGGATGGCCACCGCTAGGTCGGCCCGGCCCTCGAGCACCTCGGACAGGACCGCCCCGAGCTGGCCGGCGGTGTGGCCGAGGTCCGCGTCGGCCAGGAGCCAGACCCCGGCGGGCGGGAGCCGGCGGAGCGCACCCTCGAGGGCCCGGCCCTTGCCCGCCCGGCACCGGCCCTGGATGACCGTGGCCCCCGCGGCCAGGGCCGCCGAGGCCGTTCCGTCGGTGGAGGCGTCATCAACCACCACCACGTCCTCGACCCCGGGGAGGGAGCGAAGGGCCGAGACCGTTGCCCCGATGCGGTCGGCCTCGTTGCGGGCCGCGATGAGCGCGCAGACCCTTCGCGCGGTCACGTGAGCGGTGGGAGGGCGGCCGTCGCTCCGGCCTTGATCCCGTAGTTGCCTCCCTGTCCCAGGAACAGGAGCCGTTCCAGCCCCAGGACGAGCGCCGCGCCGCCCACCGAGAAGTCGAGGTCGTCGACGGTCACCATGCGGGTGCCGTCGGCGGCCGATCCATCGGCCCGCAGCGGGGGTACGAACGGGTACGCGGTGGACACGCTCTCGCCCGCACCGACCGTGGCACCGCGCTGGACCAACCCCTCGACGAGCGGGACGAAGAAGTCCTGCGGATCGATGATGGGCTCGCCCTGCCCACCGGACAGGACGACCACCAGCTGTCCCTTCCCCCCGATCCCCGGAAGGTCTCCCCGCGAGATCGCGGCGGACCCAGGCGGGGTGGTGAGGAAGTTCGCCGTCAGGAACTCGTCCAGGATGTCCGTTCCGGTCGGCGGGACCGCGCGCCGAGGCTCGCCCACGGCCAGGCGCTGGGCGAGCACCTCGGCCGCACGAGCCTGGAGCGTCGGCGTGTCGGTGTCGCCGGCCATCCCCAGCAATTCGGCCAGGGCCTGCCGTGACGGCTCGTCACCGATCACCATCCGATCCGTGACCGACAGCTCGGCCACGACCTTGACGGCGGCTTCTGACAGCGATTGCCGAGTCTGGGACAGCAGGCGCGCGTCGACGCCGTCGTGGGTGACGAGCACCACCGGCGTGCCGGCCAGGGTGCCCGGGTCGAGTGAGGGCAGGATGTCGCCCGCCCGTTGCAACGCGCTGACCTGGGCCTTGAGGTCGCTCACCTCGGCGCGGGTATCCGAGAGGTCCCGGCTGAGCTGGTTGGCCTGGTTCCGCAGGTTCTCGATCAGCGCGGGCTGGACGACGGACGACCCGAACAACAGGCCCAGCCCCACGGCCAGGAAGATCGCGACGATCGTGAAGATGTGGTACCGGAACGAGATCAAATCAGCTCCTTCAGGTGGAACAGCCACTGACGGAACCGTTCGAACAGGAGCGTCACGTACGTGCTCAGGACCGGGGAGATGGCGATGATCAGGATCATCACGACGATCGCCGCCCCGATCAGGAACACCGTGTCCCGGGTCCGGATCCTCGGCGTGTAGACGCGGGACACGCCCTTCGCGTCGATCAGCGTCTCCCCCACCCGCAACCGCACGAGGAACGTGCTGGCCATGCCCATCCGGCCCTTGTCCAGGAACTCGCGAAGGTTCCCGTGACTGCCCACGGTGACGATGAGGTCGGCCCCCTTCTCGTGGGAGAGGAGCAAGGCGACGTCCTCGCTCGTCCCCGCCGCCCGCACCATCGTGTACGGGACGCCGAGGTCTTCCAGCCTGGCCTGCCCGGGGGCGAAGCCGTCCCGGTAGGCGTGGAGGACGATCTCGGTCGGTTGCTTGCGCCGCAGGCGTCTCGGCCGGGATAGCGCGAGCCGCAGCGCGGAGTCCGACACGCTGTCCATGTCGCCGACGATGAGGTCGGGCGCATATCCCGCCTCGATCAGGGCGTCGGCGCCACCGTCCACACCGACGAGCACCGGCCGCACGTCGCGGATGTACGAGCCCAGGGCGGCCAGGTCCTCCTTGTACTGGTAGCCCCGGACCACCACCAGGACGGGCCGGCCGGCCAGCTCGTGGGCGAGCGCCGGAAGCCCCGACCCCCCGAACAGGAGGTCGCGTTCGCGTTGCATGAAGTCCACCGTGTTGCGGGCGAAGCTCTCGAAGCGGTCGGCCAACCCGGCGCGAGCCTCTTCCATGGCCAGGCGGACCGATTCCTCACTTTGCCTCACCCCCACCGCGAGCAACCGGTCACCCGAGAGGATGCGGTCCCCATCGACCTTGACCAGATCGCCCTCCGTCACCTTGCGGAGCACCAGGGGGCCAACGCCGTCGACCAGCGGGATTCCCGCGTCGAGGAGGATGAGAGGGCCGAGGTTCGGGTACCGGCCGGTGATGGAGCGGCCCGCGTTCACCACGGCGGCCACGCCCGCGCCCACCAGCCCCTCGGCCGAGACCCTGTCCAAGTCCTCGTGATCCAGCACGGCCACGTCGCCGGGCTGCATCCGGCCGACGAGGCGCTTGGTCCGGGCGTCGACCCGGGCCACGCCCTGCTGTGGCCGCTCCTTCCGCTGCGGCCGCCGAAGCAGGCTCCTGGCCTTCGATGTGGACGTGTCGATCGCCTCCAACCGCGCGGACCGCTGAGCGGTCAGCGCCGAATCGGATCGGCGCGACAAGGGTATCCGAACCAGCCCTCCCGCAGGGTGCCGGCCCGGCCGGTCAGCGCTCCCCGCCCGGGAGCCCGAACTTCTCGCGCACCAGGGCGTGGAAGGGCGGAGCGTCGTCCCGGCGAACCAGGCGGGCCGGGTTGGGGGCGGCCCCGATCCCCACCCTCGAGCCGATCGGAAGCTCGAGGCTCTCCCGCCCGTCGGCCGAGATAAGCCCGGGCTCGTCTCCGACCACCTCCAGGTTCACCGTGTCGTCGGCTCCGATCACGAGGGTCCGGTCGAACACCATGTGGGGGGCCACGGGCGTGACGAGCAGGCACGGGATCGCGGGCGTGACGATCGGCCCACCCGCCGAGAACGAGTAGGCCGTGGAGCCGGTGGGAGTGGCCACGATGACCCCGTCGGCCGACAGCGTCGTGACGTACACGTCCCCCACGAACAGGGCCAGGCGGACCAGGCGGTGGCGGGCTCGCTTCTCCACGATGACCTCGTTCAACGCCCACTGGGGCGCGAAGCCACCGCTCTCGGGCCTGGCCAGCACGGCCAGGCGCTCCTCGATCCTGGCCCTGCCGGCCTCGACGAGGTCCAGGAGGGGGGGCGCCTCCTCAGGCTCCACCTCGGTCAGGAACCCCATCCGCCCAACCTTCACCCCGAGGATGGGACAGCCCACGGCCGAGGCCACGTGGGCCGCCCGCAGGAACGTGCCGTCACCCCCCACCGACAGGATCAGGTCGAGGCCGCCGGCGAAGTCACCGGCCATCCGAGCGTCGCCGTTCGCCGGATCGAACCACCGGACCTCGACGCCACGTTCCTCGAACCACTGCGACAGGCGCTTCGCCGCCGCCATCGCGGTCTCGCGGGCCGGATGGACGACGAACCCGGCCGCCTTCACGATCCGCCTCCGATGCGCAGACCCTCGTCGATGGCGTCGGCGAGATCGGGCGCCCCCGCGGCGCCGCCCTTGACCGCGTGGATGAAGAACTCGACGTTGCCTGCGGGGCCGAGGAGGGGCGAGGCCATGGCCTGGACGGGCGTGGCTCCCGACGCTTCGCATGCCGCCGCGACCTGCTCAAGGGCCCGCCGCCACACGCGGGGGTCGCGGACAACACCACGCGCGCCGACGTCCTTGGGCCCCGCCTCGAACTGCGGCTTGACCAGCAGCACGAGGTCGGCGCCCTGCATCGATGCCCCGGCCAGTGCCGGAAGGACCAGGCGAAGGGAGATGAACGAGAGGTCGGCCACCACCACCTGCGGGATGAACGGGAGAACGGACGGAACCAGGTCCCGCACGTTCGTGCGCTCGAGGAGGGTGACCCGGGGGTCTCGGCGAAGATCCCAGGCCAGCTGGCCGTACCCCACGTCCACCGCCACCACCCGGGCGGCCCCTCGCTGCAACAGGCAATCGGAGAAGCCGCCGGTGGACGCGCCGGCATCGAGCGCATCGCGGCCAGCAACGTCCACCCCGAACCGCTCCAGGGCCGCGTCGAGCTTGTCCCCGCCTCGGGAGACGAACCGGCGCGGAGGGCCCGCGAGCTGCAGGGCCTCGTCCGCACGGACCAGTGTCGACGGCTTGCTCGCGGGGCGGCCTCCCACCACGACCAACCCGTTTCGGACGGCGTCCTGCGCCTCCGTGCGGGTGCGGGCCAGCCCCCGCCGGACCAGCTCGGCATCCAGCCGGCGGCGGTTCACCGTGTCCTGGCTCAGGCCTTGGCCGGCCTGGCCGTGCTGCGCTTCTTGGCGGACGTCGGCTTCTTGGCCCGGGAGCGGGCGGCGGGTTTCTTCGCCGTCGTAGCCCCGCCGCCGAGCTGGCGTTCCAGCTCGCGCACCCGCCGCTTCAGCGCGTCGACCTCGTCGCGCCCGGCGACCCCCAGGGATTTCAGCTGGGACTTGACCTCGCGCTGCACCGCCTCGGACAGGCGCTGGCGACTCTTGTTCGACCAGTCGATGAGGTCTCGGGCGACCTTCTGGACCTGATCCCTGGTCTGGCCCTGCATGAGCGAGCGGGCCATCTCCTGGGCCCGTGCCGGCGACAGCTTCTGCATGGTGGCCTCCGTGTTCCTTGGCCCATCTCCCCCGGCCACGACCATCCTCCATGAGCCGAGGCACCCGTGGCCATTAAGGATACCCGCCGCCACCTGCGCCTCCTTGCCTGCTAGGCTCGCGCCCGTGAGGGCCGGAGGCTCGTGAGGGCCGGGCACAGCCGCGCGTGATCCCCATCCGCGACGCGAACCCCACGACCCGCACCGCATGGATCACGCTCGCGCTCATCGCTGCAAACGTCGTCGTGTTCCTCCTGTGGCAGCCGACCCTCGGCGCCAACAGCGACACGCGCACGTTCTTCTTCTTCTACTGCCACGCCCTCGTGCCGTGGGAGGTCACGCACCAGACGAGCCTGGCCGAGGGAGGCGCGGCCGCCACGGATGCCATCGAAGCCGAGCTGGGGCCACAGCTGGGGCCGGGGGTCGGAGCCGAGCTCCAGCGGGCGCTCCAGCGACGGTGCCCCGACAAGGACGTGAACCTGTCGATCCCGGTCTCCATGTTCCTGCACGGTGGCTGGCTCCACATCGGGGGCAACATGCTGTTCCTCTGGATCTTCGGGAACAACGTCGAGGACCGGCTGAAACGGCCGTTGTTCATCGCGTTCTATTTCCTGGGAGGCCTGGCCGCCTCGGCCCTCCAACTTGCGTTCGGGCCGAACTCGGCCGTCCCCAACGTCGGCGCCTCCGGCGCGATCGCGGCGATCCTCGGCGCGTACCTCGTGCTGTTCCCGCGGGCCCGTGTGTACACGATCGTGTTCTTCTTCTTCATCACGGCCATCGAGCTTCCGGCCGTCGCCGTGCTGGGGTTCTGGTTCGTATTGCAGCTGTTCAGCGGGGTGGGAAGCATCGGCGCCGACGTGAACGGCGGCGTGGCCTACTGGGCGCACGTCGGCGGGTTCGCCTTCGGCGCGGCCGTCACGTGGCTGTTCTTCCGGGGACGCGGCGACCGGCCGGTCCAGCCGGAGCTCCCGCCCCGTCCGGACTTCTTCTAGGGGCCCGTCACCCGAACGACGTCGTCGAGCAGCAAGGCTCGCAAGTCCGCCGCCACATACGTGGGGCGGTACGGTGAGTCCGCCAACTCCTCCTCAGTGTCTACGCCGCTCAGGACGAGCAGGGTGTCCCAGCCCAGGGCCGCCGCCCCGGCGATGTCCGTATCGAGCCGGTCCCCGATCACGAGGGGGTTCGTCCCGCCGGCCCGGTGGAGGGCGGCGTGGAACAGCGGGGCGTGCGGCTTGCCAACCACCTCGGGCTCGACCCCGGTCGCCGTGGTGATCGCTGCGACCAGGGCACCCGCGCCCGGCCACAGCTCGCTACGGGGCCCCGGGAACGTGGGGTCGGCGTTCGTCGCCACGAACCGGGCGCCGCGATGCACGAGGAGGCACGCGGTTCGCAAGCGCGCGTAGGTCAGATCGTCGTCGATGCCCACGACCACCAGGTCGACCGACTCCGGCTCGCCGTCCAGAACCCGCAGCCCCGCGTCCGTCAGCGCGCCGACCACGCCGTCACCGCCCATCACGAACGCGGTCCCGCCGCCTCGAGCGGCGAGCAGGTCCGCGGTCGCGGTGGCCGACGTGACGACCTCCTCCGGGGGCGAGGGCATCCCCATCGCGCCGAGCTTGGCGCTCACCTGCTGCGGTGTCCTCGAGGAATTGTTCGTCAGGAAGACGATGCGGGCGCCGGCTCGCCGAAGGGCACCGATCGTCTCGGGTGCTCCCGGGACGGGCTCATCCCCCCGGTACAGGACGCCGTCAAGGTCGAACAGGAGGGCGTCGTACCGAGCCGCCAGCATCAGCCGGCCAGGCGGCGGAGGGCCCGTTCGTAGTGTTCGATCCCCGGCCGCATGGCCATGGCCAGCTTCACATGTCCGAGGGCCCGGGCCCGCTCGCCGGTCCGCTCGCACGCCAGGGCGAGCGCGAAGTGGGCCCAGTCGTCCGAGGGGTTGATGTCGACGGCCTTGGCGAACTCGCGGCGGGCCCGGGCCATCCGTCCCGTCATGAACAGCGCCCGGCCCAGCGCCGATCTGATCGAACCCTTGTCCGGCTCGATCAGCTTGGCCATGGACAGCACCATCGCCGCCTGGTGGGGATGGCCCTCATCCAGGAACCGGACGCCCTTGGAGAACAGGTCGTACGCGGTCTCGCGCTCCAGCCGTTTGCTATACACAGTGTCGTCGTGCCTCAGATCTCACCGTTCGTCGGCCTGCTCTTCGATCGATCCCGGGTCGGTCCGCTGGAAGGGGTCACGACCCCGCCCTACGACACGATCTCGCCCGAGGAGCAACGCCGGTACCTGCAGGCGAGCCCCCACAACGTCATCCGGCTCGACCTCGGCGAGGACCGTCCGGGGGACGACGGGACCCGCAACAAGTATAGGCGGGCCTCCGAACAGCTCCGTGAGTGGCGGGCGCAGGGGATCCTGATCCCCACGCCGAGACCGGCGTATTTCCCGTACGAGATGCGTTTCATCCTCCACGGCCGACGCCGACGGATCCGTGGGTTGATCGGTGCCGTGGAGCTGGAGGAATGGGGAGGCTCGATCGTCCCCCACGAGCGGACGACGCACGGCCCGGTGGAGGATCGTCTCCGGCTCATCAGGGAGATCCGGGCCAACCTCTCGTGCATCCACGCCGTGTTCTTCGAACCGTCGCCACCGCTCGCGGACCTCCTGGAGCGTGCGGGGAGGACCGAGCCACTGGCGGAGGCCCTGGACGAGGAGGGCGTCACCCATCGCCTGTGGATGGCGGACGACGAGGAGGGCGTGGGGAAGGCCCTGGCCGGGCAAACGGTGCTGATCGCCGATGGCCACCACCGCTACGCCATGGCACTGGCCTATCGGGACGAGATGCGTGTGGCCCAGGGCCCCGGACCGTGGGACCGGACCATGATGCTGCTGATGGACGCGGCCGCGGAGGATCCGCCGGTCCTTCCGTATCACCGCATCGTGCGCGCCGGCGCTCCACCCCTGGACGGCACTCGGGTCAGGGACCTCCAGGAGGTGCTGGACCAGGTCGACGACGAGGGCCTGGTCTTCGGCGCCGTCACGAGGGAGGGTGGCGAGCTTCTCCATCGGGTAGCCCGGTTGGAGGGCGAGCCGCCCACGGTGTCGGCCCTGCACCGACTCCTGCTCGACGGGCGAGACGGCGACCTCGCGTTCACGCCCGACGCGGTCCGGGCGGAGGATGCCGTTCGACGGGGACAGGCGGAGGCCGCGTTGTTCCTCCCGCCCACCACGGCCGCCCGGATCCGCTCGGTGATCGACCGGCGCGAGACGCTGCCGCAGAAGTCCACGTTCTTCTGGCCCAAGCCTCGCACCGGCATGGTCATCCGACCGCTCGATCCCCCGGAGTGATCCGCGGCGATCCGCCGCCTCGCCGGGCGCTACTCCTCCTCTTCGGGGTCAAGCTTCTTGATCCCGGTGGCCACCACCTCGGTGAGGCTCCGGGCACCGGCTCCGCTCCGGTAGAACCGCCTGGCAAGCTGGCCGTAGACGAGGACGTCGTCGCCCTTGCCGATGCCCTTGACCGCGCGCTTGCCGACGGTCTTGTGCCACAGCGCGACCGGGAGTGGGAGGAGACGCTTTCCGGCCTCCGGAACAGAGAGCCGGAGCTCGGTGACCTCGTCTCCCGACGGCATCGTCCGGTCCACCGGATCCGCCGCCACCGTGCCGGCGAGCACGACCACGTTGACCGTCACCATGCGATCACCGCTCCCTCCTCTCCCGGCGGACGCTAGCAGGACCCAGTGACACACTCGCCGGCAGGCTCCGGCACGACGGGCACTGCACCGCCGAATACACTTCGGCCGTGCGAACGGTCACGTTCGATGTGGCTCCCGGAATCACTGCCATCGACACGCTGATGGCCGGACGCGACCGGTCCACGGCCGCATACCTGCTCCACGATGAGGAGCCGACCATCGTCGAAACGGGACCCACCACCTCCGTGGAGCCCGTGACGCAAGGGTTGGCATCGCTCGGTGTCGGCCCCTCGGAGCTGGCCAACGTGGTGCTCACCCACATCCACCTCGACCACGCCGGGGGTGTGGGTCGCCTGGCCGCGACGTTCCCACGGGCAACGATCTGGGTCCACGAGCGGGGGGCACCCCATCTCGCGGACCCCGCCAAGCTGATCGCCAGCGCCACCCGCGTCTACGGGGAGGAGCGGATGGCCGAGTGGTTCGGACCGGTCGAAGCGGTCGACCGGGAGCGGTTGAGACCAGTTGATGACGGTGACCGTATCCGGTTGCGCAGCAGGGATCTCGAGGTCCTGTACACGCCGGGCCACGCGTCCCACCACGTGGCGCTGGTCGACTCGGGATCCGGTGCCGTGCTGACCGGCGATGCGCTCGGCATCCACGTGCCCGACCTCCCCGTGCTCCGACCGGCAACGCCGCCCCCCGACTTCGACCTCGAGCTCGCGCTCGACAGCATCGAGCGGATCCGGTCCCGGGCCACCTCGGTGCTCCTGTTCGCCCACTTCGGTCCGATCAACGACGTCGACCGGACATGCGACCTCGCCGGGCAGCGCGTTCGGAGCTGGGCGGAGGCCGTCCGGGAGGCGCTGGCGACGACCGACGACCTCGACGAGATCGCGGAACGGCTCGTTCGAGAGAGCGCTCGAGACATCGAGACCGGCTCGGAAGCGACGCTCGACCTCGACGCGCTCGAGGAGCGGTTGCAGCTTCTGTCCAGCATCCGGATGAACGCCATGGGGCTGGTGCGCTACTGGACCAAGCGACGGGAGCGGGAGCGTGCGGCCGAGGAGCCTGCTCAGCCGAGCTGAGCAAGGCGCTCGGCGACGTCGTACGCCGCCGGATCGTGCCGCGCGATCTTCCGGAACGTTCGCTCGGCTTCCTGGGTCCGGCCGGCGCGCTGAAGGACGTCGGCCATCACGTACCACACGCGGAGCACCTCGGGTCCGGCCACATCGTCCCTGGTCTTCACCCGCCGCAACAGTCCGAGGGCCTCGGCGAACTTGCCCATGTCCGCGAGCGCGCTCGCGGCCACGATGACCGCCTCCGCTTTCGCCGACAACGGGACGCCCCGGGCGGTCAGGGCCTCCTCGGCGAGCGGCACCGCGCGTTCGGGGTGACCGGCCGCGCGGAGGCAATCGGCGATGATGTGGTTCTGATCGGCCCGCCCCGACATCCGTCGGTACGCCTGCATCTCGGAGAGCGCCTCACCGAATCGGCCCTGGACGTACAGGGCGAGCCCCAGGATCTCCCGGACGGTGGGCGAGCGAGTCGCGAGCTCCTTCGCCTTTCGCGCCTCGCTCGCGGCCCCCTTCGCATCGTCTCGCTCGAGCAGCTCGATGGCCCGTTCCAGCCTGGCCATCGCGGCCTGCTGCTTGCCCGTCCGGGCCGTTCGGTTCAGCTCGTCGCGGATGTCGCGGGGGAGCCCCCGAGCATGGGGTCCGGGAGGTCGACGGGGAGCCGGGCGAGGACGGAAGGCCTTGGGCATGGTGTGCCTAGCGTACCCGCGGACCTGCCGGCCGGGGCCGGAAAGCGAGAAAGCCGCCCGAAGGCGGCTCTCTCGCAAGGTGTTCCGGCAGCGACCTACTCTCCCACCCGGTCGCCCGGGCAGTACCATCGGCGCTGGAGGGCTTAACTTCCGGGTTCGGGATGGGACCGGGTGTTTCCCCTCCGCCATGGCCACCGAAACGGTGCCTCGGATCCGTCGGGATCCGACGGCTGGAAGGTGCGAGCTCCGAGCAGAGCTCGGAACACGATAGCGAGCGCGAGCAAAAGCCAAGTCCTCGGCCTATTAGTACCGGTCGGCTCAACACGTTGCCGTGCTTCCACCTCCGGCCTATCAACCTCGTAGTCCACGAGGGGCCTTACCGGGTCAACCCCGTGGGAGACCTCATCTTGAGGCGAGCTTCGCACTTAGATGCTTTCAGCGCTTATCTCTGCCGGACGTGGCTAACCAGCCGTGCCGCTGGCGCGACAACTGGCACACCAGAGGTCCGTCCGCCCCGGTCCTCTCGTACTAGGGGCAGCTCCCCGCAAGTCTCCTGCGCCCACGGCGGATAGGGACCGAACTGTCTCACGACGTTCTAAACCCAGCTCGCGTGCCTCTTTAACGGGCGAACAGCCCGACCCTTGGGACCTGCTCCAGCCCCAGGATGAGACGAGCCGACATCGAGGTGCCAAACCGCTCCGTCGATATGGACTCTTGGGAGCGATCAGCCTGTTATCCCCGGGGTACCTTTTAGCCGTTGAGCGACGGCCCTACCACAGAGCGCCGTCGGATCACTAGGCCCTGCTTTCGCATCTGCTCGATCCGTCGATCTCACAGTCAAGCTCCCTTGTGCCCTTGCACTCGACGCCTGATTGCCAACCAGGCTGAGGGAACCTTTGGGCGCCTCCGTTACACTTTAGGAGGCAACCGCCCCAGTTAAACTGCCCACCAGGCGCTGTCCCCGACCCGGATCACGGGCCAAGGTTAGAGTCCCAACACGCGAAGGGCGGTATTTCAAGGTTGGCTCCACCCCGGCCGAAACCGGGGCTTCGCAGCCTCCCGCCTATCCTACGCAACGCATGCCAGAACCCAACACCAAGATGCAGTAAAGGTCCCGGGGTCTTTCCGTCCTGCCGCGGGTAACGAGCATCTTTACTCGTACTGCAATTTCGCCGAGTCCCTGGTTGAGACAGCGCCCAAGTCGTTACGCCATTCGTGCAGGTCGGAACTTGCCCGACAAGGAATTTCGCTACCTTAGGACCGTTATAGTTACGGCCGCCGTTTACCGGCGCTTAGGTTTGGAGCTTCGCCACCCGAAGGTGACTGACCCCTCCCCTTAACGTTCCGGCACCGGGCAGGCGTCAGTCCGTATACGTCGTCTTGCGACTTTGCACGGACCTGTGTTTTTAGTAAACAGTCGCTTGGGCCTGGTTTGTGCCACCACGTCGGGCTCCGGACGCGAGGTCCTTCACCCTACCGTGGTCCCCCTTCTCCCGAAGTTACGGGGGTAATTTGCCGAGTTCCTTAACCAGGGTTCTCTCGATCGCCTCGGTATTCTCTACCGGCCCACCTGAGTCGGTTTGGGGTACGGGCACCTCATTCGCTCGCTAGAGGTTTTTCTCGGCAGCGTGGGATCGGTCGCTTCGCCTGAAACGGCTCGGCATCGTGTCTCAGGGTTACGGCCCCCCGGATTTGCCTGGGGGACCCCCCTACGCACTTGCCCCACGACGACCATCGCGTGGGTCGACCTACCCTCCTGCGTCCCCCCTTCGCTGCCCTAGTACCAGGTGTGTCGGTAGCCCCCGAAGGGGTTCCCTTAGTGCCCTGGATTCGGGCTGGGCGCGGATGAGGTGGTACTGGAATATCAACCAGTCGTCCATCGCCTACGCCTCTCGGCCTCGGCTTAGGGCCCGACTAACCCTGGGCGGATGAACCTTCCCCAGGAACCCTTGGGCATTCGGCGGACGGGCTCCTCCCCCGTCTTTCGCTACTCATGCCGGCATTCTCACTTCTCACGCGTCCACCGCTGGGTTACCCCGCCGCTTCACTCGCGTGAGAACGCTCCCCTACCGATCCCTCGGCCTGGACGTACGCGGCCTCCCGCGTACGCCGAGCCATATGAAGGATCCCGCAGCTTCGGCACCGTGCTTGAGCCCCGCTACATCGTCGGCGCAGGACCACTTGACCAGTGAGCTGTTACGCACTCTTTCAAGGGTGGCTGCTTCTAAGCCAACCTCCTGGTTGTCTCGGCAATCCCACATCCTTCTCCACTTAGCACGGATTTCGGGGCCTTAGCTGGCGATCTGGGTTGTTTCCCTCTCGGCTACGGAGCTTAGCCCCCGCAGCCTCACTCCCGGGCTCTGGAGCATCGGCATTCGGAGTTTGACTGAGGTCGGTAAGCTTGTGGGCCCCCTCACCCAATCAGTGCTCTACCTCCGATGCTGAACGCCCGAGGCTGCCCCTAAAGGCATTTCGGGGAGAACCAGCTATCACCGGGTTTGATTGGCCTTTCACCCCTACCCACAGGTCATCCCCCAGGTTTTCAACCCTGGTGGGTTCGGCCCTCCACGAGGTCTTACCCTCGCTTCAGCCTGCCCATGGGTAGATCACCCG
>VAYX01000166.1 GCA_005885325.1 Actinomycetota bacterium | reverse complement strand
CTTCGGGTACCAGCGTTCGCTGGATGTGCTGCGGTTGGCCAAGCGAGCCCGGCCCGGCCAGGTGACGAAGTCGAACCTCATCCTGGGGATGGGCGAGCGGCCCGAGGAGGTGCCGGACGCGCTCCGTGACCTGGCCGGGGCGAGCTGCGACATCCTGACCATGGGCCAGTACCTGCAGCCCACGAAGCTCCATCTGCCGGTGGACCGGTGGGTGACGCCCGAGGAGTTCGCCGAGCACAAGCGGACCGGCGAATCGCTCGGCATCACCCACGTCGAGGCCGGCCCGCTCGTCCGGAGCTCGTACCACGCGGGGAGGCAACTTCGCCGCGCGCTCGACGCGGCGAGAACCGCGTGACGACGCGCGGCGTCGCCCCACGTCGAGGAGAGGAGAAGGGGGAGCCGGCCTGTAAGCCGGATCCTGTTCCGGCCCTCGCGGGCCGGCGGCGGCCATCCCTCTGAGCCCCGCTTCCGCGGGACCCCGGGGGCGCTCCCGTACGACGAACGCCCCTCGTGCGGCCTACCCGGGAGCTCGGGCGGGCCACCCTCGAACGCTCCCTGCTTGGCCTTGCTCCGGGTGGGGCTTGCCGAGCCGGGCCGGTCACCCGGCCCGCTGGTGAGCTCTTACCTCACCGTTTCACCCTTACCCCCTCGCGGGGGCGGTCTGCTCTCTGTTGCGCTTTCCGCGGGTCGCCCCGCCTGGGCGTTACCCAGCACCCTGCCCTTCGGAGTCCGGACTTTCCTCGAGCTCTCGCCCGCGGCCGCCCGGCCGACTCCCCACCAGGGAGTATAGGACCGGCTACCATGCGGCCGTCCCATGCGACGCTTGGCGTTCTCCGGCTTGGTCCTGCTCGCCGCGACGAGCTGTTCGCCCTCGCTGAAGGGCGCCTCCCAGCCCCTCGCCCAGGAGCAGGTCGGAGCGGGGTTGGGCCTGGATGTCGCCTCGGCCCGCCGCACCGCCCTCGACTTCGTGAATGCCTACGCGCACACCACGGAAGACGACGGAGGCCGCCTGTCCGCCCTGGTGGTCGGGCCGAAGCTCACCACCTGGGTCCACTGGATGACCGTCCAGAACCAGCAGTTCGACGGCACGATCTCCGGCGTCGCCGAGGTGCGGTCGGTCGCGTTCGTCGACTCGTTCCTGGTGCAGAACGCCGTTGGTGGGCAGGTGAACCTGGGGGCGTCGGTGACGTTCACGTTGGACGGGCCGCTGACCCTCCTCCAGACCGGCACGGCCGAGTGGCGTGTCGTGGATGCCACCCGCGACGGGCAGTCCATGGACGATGGGATCCAGCTCTTTCAGGACCTGTCGGTGGCCAGCCACGGGGTGACCGTCTCGTTGCACTCCCTGTTCATGTTCACGCCGGCATGGCAGTTCAACATCACGGTGGTGAACCGAACCGGTGGCCTGATCCGCTTCGAGCCGGACCGCCTTGGACTGTTCGTTCGGCGACAGGGCGCTCCCGCCGAGCACACGCACGGGGTGTACACGCAGGCGCTGGACGCGCTGCCCAGCGGGTTCGACGCCGAGGGGTTGGTGGGCTTTCCCCAACAGGACGAGGCGAAGGGGCGAACGCTTTCCCTGGCCTACCGCTTGGCGGGAGGGCGGCACGTGCGGTTCGACTTCCCTCTCGGAGACGTCGTCACTCAGGTTCCTCCCACAGGCTCGGAGCCTTCCCCGGGGCCGACCAGCTAGCGCCCTCCCCAGCCAGCCACTCGTCGACGCCCCGGTTGGCCATGCGGTCCGCCTCCCTGTTCTGCTCACGCGGGACGTGCTGGTAGCTGATCGCGGCGAAGCCCTTCGCCACCGCGCGGACCTCCGAGTGGAGGCGCTGGAGGGTCGGATTCTTCACCCGGAACCGCCCGGACAGCTGCTCCACCAGCAACTTGCTGTCCGAGCGGAGGATCACGTCGGTGGCACCCAGCTCCCGGGCTCGCTTCAGGCCCTCGAGGACGGCCGTGTATTCGGCGACGTTGTTGGTGGCGATCCCGATCCCTCGAGCGATGCGGTCCACGACGCGTCCGCGCGGTGTGGTGATCACCACCCCGATGCCGGCCGGCCCGGGGTTGCCGCGCGCGGCCCCGTCGCAGGAGACGATCAGGCGAAGACGACGATCCGCCGGCAGTACTCACACCTCTTCACGCCCTCGGTGCGCTTCAGGCGATCGAGCTCCATCGCGGCGAGCTTCTCGTGGCACGCCTGGCACACACCGTCCACCAACGCCGCGACGGCCACGCCTCGCTTCTGCCGCCGAAGCTCCTCGTACAGCTCGAGCAGCTCGTCGTCGAACTCGGGCACCAGCTTCTTTCGGGCGGCTCGCTTCTCGGCAAGCTCCGCCTCGATCCGCTCGAGCTCGTGGACGGCCTCGCCACCCACCTCCTCGAGCCTGGCCCTGGTCTGCTGAACGACCGTGCCGGCCTCCCCCGCACGAGATTCCAGGTCGTCCTTGCGGACCATCTGCTCGAGGAGGTCGTCCTCGGACCGGGAGCGTCGTTCCTTCAGGGACGCGATCTCGTGCTGGAGGGCCTCCATCTCCTTGATGTTGGCGATGCTCCCGTCGTACAGCCGTTTCTCGTCGACCTCGGCCTTGCGGGTCATCGAGTCGATCTCCCGCTCCAGGCGCTGCTGCTCCCGGACCACCGCATCCACGCCGAGCCGGAGCTCTCCGAGGCGGCCCTCCGCGTCCTCCATGGCCGCCCGGGCAGCCGCCATTTCCTTGCCCTCCTCCAGCTGGCGCTTTCGAGTCTCCAGCCGGTCGATCGCGCTATCGAGCTCCTGGAGTTCGAGCAACCGATCCAACCCGCGCATGGAACGAAGCGTAGCCGACGACCATGTGAACGAACCCGTCGGAGGCGGTCGGGACGGCCTCAGGTCAGGGTGAGCTGCTCGGGCTGAGGAAAGCCGGGCGCCACCCGACGAGCCTCGTGCGGCGTCGCCCGGCCCACCCCGAAGCGTTGGGCCAGCCCCTGCACCCGCCCCGACACCTCTTCCTGGTACGCGGTGGGCGCGTAGGCTCCCGCGCCATACAGCTCCCGGTATCGAGGCACGAGCTCGGGGTGCTTGTCCGCCAGCCAGGCCATGAACCACTCCCGGGACCCACCCTTTCGCAGGTGCAGCACGATGGGAACGATGTGGGTGGCGCCGGCGTCGGCGATGGCCTGGACCGTGTTGTGGATCGCCTCGTCGGTGTCGGAAATGAAGGGAACGATCGGCGCCATCAGCACGCCACACGGGACCCCGGCCTCGTTGAGCGTCCGGACCGCCTCGAGCCGTCGCAGGGGGCTGGGCGTCCCCGGCTCGAGCAGCCGCCACAGCTCCGTGTCGACCGAGCCCACCGAGAAGTTGGTGGCGACGTCGGTGACGGATGCCGATTGAACCAGCAGGTCTAGGTCGCGAAGGATCAGCGTCCCCTTCGTCAGGATGGAGAACGGGTTGGCGAAGTCCCGGAGGCCCTCGATGATCCCGCGCATCAGCCGGTACCGCCCCTCTCCCCGCTGGTACGTGTCGACGTTGGTTCCCATGGCGATGTGCTCACCCGTCCACTTCGGCTGGGTCAGCTCCTTGCGAAGGAGCTCGGGCGCGTTCACCTTGACCACGATCCTGGTGTCGAAGTCGTGGCCGTAGTCCAGGTCGAGGTAGGTGTGGGTCTTCCGAGCAAAGCAGTTGTGGCTCACCAAGCCGTTCGCGATGAAGTCGCCGGTCCCGGTCGTGATGTCGAACATCGGAAGGTCGATCCCGAGCGGCTCGATCGAGACGACCCTGAGCGGCGCGTTGCCCTTGATCGCCTTCCCCGAGATGTCCCGCTTCCGGGTAATCGCCGGGTCGACCGTGTGGAAGAACCGGAGCGCCTCGCGAAGGCCGCCGAGCAACCGTACCGCCGCAAGCCCATTCGGGCGGGACGTTGGCTCGATCCTGTACTGGAACGCGAACCGGTTCAACGCTGACGCGATCTGGTCGACAATCCCCAGGTCGGTGTTGGACATCCGAAGGATTCCCCCGCTGTAGCTGCCTTCCGCGTCGAAGATGCCGGCGAGGAATCCCTTGGACCACTCGAGGGCGGGCTCGGTGGGCCACCTGACGAGCTCCCCGATAGCGTTCACATGGGCGAGTGCAGAGGTGCGAATGGCGAAGATGGGCTTGAAACCGCCGACAGCCTCCTGGAACAGGAATTCCCGAGTGGAGATCCCGCGCTCGAGAAGGTACTCACGGGTTCGGTGGAGCGCCTCCATGTCGACGAGCGCCAGCCTGAAACGGTGCACGTTCCCGTGGGCGCGCCCTGGCCGCGCATATGCATAGGAGCCCAGATGCCCGTCGCCGCGGATCATCCCGCACAGATATCCGTCTTGATAGTCCGCGCCCTTGTCGGGCCCCGTCGCGAATTGCCCCGTACCCATCAGCTTGTTGTTGAGCGTGAGATGGGGTCGTCGATCCGCGCCCTGCTCCGATCCCGTGACGTATTTCCATCCCCGGTCGCTGAGGAGTCGGTGGTCTCCGCTGGTGACGAGCTCGGTGCCATCCTCCAGCGTGACGCGGTACGCCGGCTTGACGGTTGACCACTGCGCCTTGACGCCGGTCTTGACGTACCAGCGGTAGTTCCCACTCCGGACGGTTCCGTAGATCTCGTCACCCGGGCGAACGTCGGCCAGCGGCTCGAGGCGGCCATCGCCCATCAGGATGGGCGTGTCACCACCTAGACAGTAAACGCACCCATGACTGCACCCACGATAGGGGTTGATCGTGTAGCGGAAGGGCATCCGCGAGGCCTCGGGGACGTGGTTGATGATCGACCGCGCGTGGACCTCGTAGAAGGTGATGCCGCGGAACTCCGGCGTGTCGAACGTCCGGACCACGGCACCCTGCTCGAACAGCGGCGTCGTGAGTCGGTCGTCTGCCGGCCGAACGTCGAGCCTGAGGTTGTCCCATCGCATCGGGACCCATGAGGATAGGGCAACCCGGCCCCGAAACACAAGTGCGTAATTCCAGTTGTGGAAGCCCTATCCCGCCGCGCTCGGCGAGAGGTCGAGCTCCATCCCCTCCCGGGCCAAGGCGACGTTGCCGACATCGGGCCCGAGGTCGCGGACCCGCCGCAGCATGGACTCGAGCTGGTCGTCGCCGTGCATGGGGTCGTGGTGGAACAGCACCAGGCGCTCCACCCCGGCCAGCCCGGCGAAGGTCGCGACGTGCTCGGTGCTGGAGTGCCCCCAGCCCACCCGGGACGGGTACTCCTGCTCCGTGTACTGGCAGTCGTGGACCAGCACGTCCGCCCGGCTGGCCACCGCGAACCCGGAGATCCATTCGGGCGAGACGGACCGAAGGTCCGAGCCGAGGGCCGGCTCGTGATCGGTGAGGTAGGCGAGCGTTCTGCCCTGCTCCTCGATCCGATACCCCACGGTGGGCCCGGCATGGATGATCGGCTGCGACGTGATGGTCGCCGACCCGATCGCCCATTCCCCCTGCGGCGCATCGTGGAACGTGACGCTGGAGGGGACGTCCGTCAGGTGCACGGGGAACAGGGGCGGCGACAGGACGGTCGCGATCCGCTCGCTGAGCGACTGGACGGGCGAGGTCGGCCCCCAGATGTGCAGGTCGGTCCCCGGGTCCCACAGGGGCGTGAAGAATCCCAGGCCCTCCAGGTGATCGAGGTGAAGGTGCGTGAGGAGGATGTCGATCCGCGTGGGCCGGCGCCCGTCGAGCGATACCCCGAGCCCCCGGATGCCGGTCCCGGCGTCCAGGATCACCAGGCTGCCGTCGGACAGCGCGACCTCGATGCATGCGGTGTTGCCGCCGTAGCGGACGGTATCGGGACCGGGCGTCGCCAGGGAGCCTCGAGACCCCCAGATCCTGGCCCGCACTCAGCCCTCCTCGTGCTTCCCCCAAAAGACGGCGACGCCGCCCACGAACTCGTCGGCCCTCGCGTACAGCGGGAACGCGGTGGACTCGACCACGCGCTCCGCCCCGTCGGCGCTTCGGATGCGGAGGGTTCGATGGGCGGGCATCCGCTCCGCCAGCACGATGCCGAGCGGTGTGTCGGCCAGCGCCATCGG
>VAYX01000165.1 GCA_005885325.1 Actinomycetota bacterium | reverse complement strand
CTTCTCCATCCCCTCGCGGACGTCCTGACGGATCTTGTCCTTGAGGCTCACCTCGCCCAGGACCTCCCGGGCCCACCCCAGGACCTTCGCCAGGCGCTGCTCGACGTTCAGGGTCTCCAGGACCTCGACCTTCTGCTCGAAGGACAGGTCCGGGGAGTACCCGGCCGTGTCGGCCATGGCCCCCGGGTCCTGGATCCCTCGGAGGAACTCGGCGACTTGCGGGACGCCGCGGGACTCCACGATGTTCTCCAGGACGGCCCGGTACTCGCGAGCGAGCTCTCGCGCCCGCTCGGTCGTCTCCGACGGATCGGGCGACGGGTCAACTTGGACCCAGGTGGCGTCCCCGGTCCCGGGGACCCCGGCGCCGATCGTGGCGCGGTGAAGGCCCCGGATGACCACGGCCTCCATCCCCGAGGGCAGGCTGCCGACGTCCTCGACCTTGCCGACGGTGCCGACGCGGGCGTACCGGCTGTCGACCCGAGGGACGAGCAGGAGCTCACCCCCCGTTGCCCGGGCAGCCGAGACGGCCGTGCGGGCCTCCTCGGACTCGATGGTCAAGGTGACGACCATGCCGGGAAGGACCACCCCGGTGGTCAGTGGGAGCAGCGGAAGGATCTCGGTGTCGAGCTTGGACATACCTCTTCTCCTGGGTAGTCGAAACCCTTGCATCTGCGATAACGGATGGCCGGGTGGTGCCTATTCCCAGCGCGTAATCTCGATTACACCAGCTGGCTGCGGGTTCGTCGCGTTTCCCGCGGGCCGCTAGGATGCGCGGATGCCCGACCAGATGATCCGCACCGAATCCCTGCGCAAGTCGTTCGGGGACGTGCACGCGCTCAAAGGCGTGGACCTCGAGGTGGAGCCCGCCACCGTGTTCGGCCTCCTGGGGCCGAACGGCGCCGGCAAGACCACGACCGTCCGTATCCTGACCACGCTCCTCGCGCCCGACGAGGGCCGGGCGGAGGTGGCGGGGTTCGACGTCGTCCGGGACGCCGAGCCCCTACGCCACGTGATCGGCCTGGCCGGACAGTCCGCGGCGGTGGACGAGAACCTCACCGGCCTGGAGAACATCGAGATGGTCGGCCGGCTGTACCACCTGGCCGCCCCGGAGGCGCGGCGCCGGGCCGTCGAGATCCTGGGCCGCTTCGAGCTGAGCGAGGCCGCCCACCGGACGGCCAAGACCTATTCGGGAGGGATGCGGCGACGCCTGGACCTCTGCGCAAGCCTGGTCGGACGGCCCACGGTGCTGTTCCTCGACGAGCCGACGACCGGCCTGGACCCCCGAAGCCGCATCGAGATGTGGGAGATCATCCGGGAGCTCCAGAACGAGGGCACGACGATCCTCCTGACCACCCAGTACCTGGACGAGGCGGACCGGCTGGCCGACCGGATCGCCGTGATCGACGTCGGCCGGGTCATCGCCGAGGGAACGCCCACCGAGCTGAAGATGCGCGTGGGCGGCGAGGTCCTGGCCATCAGGGTGGTCGACCGGTCGAGGGTTGGGGAGGCCGCCGGACAGGTCCTGGGACTGGGCCCGGGAGGCGGATCCGTGGACAACAACACCGGCGAGATCACGGTGCCCGTGGGCGATCAGGGCCCGGCCATCCTGACCGAGGCCGTTCGCCGCCTGGACCGCGCCGGGGTGGCCCTTGCCGACATCGCGCTCCGCCGGCCCACGCTCGACGACGTGTTCATGGCTCTCACCGGCCATGCGGCGGAAGAGGGGGACCAACCGAAGGAGAACGGCAAGCGCGGGCGGCGAAGGAGGCGGGGATGAGCGCCACGATCACTGCGGAACGCACCGTCGATACCGAGCGCCGGCTCCGCTACGCGATCGGCGACGGATGGGTCCTGACCAAACGGAACCTCATCACCTACGTGCGGAAGCCCGACCTGCTGGTGTTCTCCACGATCCAGCCGGTGATGTTCGTGCTGCTGTTCGTATACGTCTTCGGTGGCGCGATGAAGCTCGCCCTTCCTGCGGGATTGCCGTACGTCGACTTCCTGATGCCGGGGATCTTCGTGCAGACGGCCATCTTCGCCGCCACCCAGACCGGGGTGGGCCTGGCCGAGGACCTGAAGAAGGGCCTGGTGGACCGATTCCGCTCGCTGCCCATGGCACGCTCGGCCGTCCTGTCCGGGCGCACGCTCGCCGACAGCGCAGCGATCGCCTTCCAGGTGGTCCTGATGCTGGTCGTGGCCGTGCTGGTCGGCTTCCGGCTGCATGCGGGGCTCCCCAAAGGGCTGCTGGCGCTGGCCGGCGCGCTCTCGGTGGGGTACGCGTTCACGTGGATGTTCGCGCTCGCCGGCCTTTCTCTGAAGAGCGTGGAGGCCGTGCAGGCGGCCAGCTTCACGCTGATCTTCCCGTTCGTCTTCGCCAGCTCGGCCTTCGTCCCGGCGGACACGTTCCCCCACTGGCTCCAGTCCTGGTCCAAGGTCAACCCCGTCTCGATCTGGGTGGACACGTTCCGAGACCTCACGCTGGGGCACCTCAACCCGGCCGGAGAGAACCTCATGACGCACCTGTGGCAGTCGACGGCGTGGTTCCTGGCCATCCTGGTGATCTTCGTGCCGCTTTCCGTACGCCTCTATCGCAAGACCTAGACCGGGAACAAACGCCCGGGACGGTCGGTTCCTTACGCCGTATCCTGGCGGGAACTCACCACGGGAAAGGGGTCGGTCGTGCCGTTGTTCGGGTTCGAGGGAGACAACGCCAGGGAGAAGGTCATCGTCCTGTTGACGATGTGCTTCGCCCTGGCCATGGCCATGCTGGACAACACCGTCGTGAACGTGGCGCTGCCCACGATCTCGGACAAGCTCGGTGCGGGGGTCTCCGGCCTCCAGTGGATCGTCGACGGCTACGTGCTGGCCTTCGCGTCCCTCCTGCTCACCGGGGGCATCCTCGGCGACCGGTACGGCCGGAAGAGGATCTTCCTGTCCGGCCTCGCCGTGTTCACCCTGGCATCGCTGGGCTGTGGCCTGTCCCAGGGCACCGGGCAGCTCATCGCGTTCCGGGCCATCCAGGGGATCGGCGCGGCGCTCCTCATGCCCGGCACCCTGTCGATCATCACGGTGACGTTCCCGCCGCAGGAGCGGGCCCGGGCCATCGGCCTGTGGGCCGGGATGTCGGGCCTGGCGCTCGCCCTCGGCCCGACCGTCGGTGGGCTGATGGTCGAGCACCTGGGATGGCAGTCGGTGTTCTTCCTGAACGTGCCCATCGGGGTGATCGCCTTCTTCACCGCGACCCGGACGGTCCGCGAGTCGGTTTCCGAGGTCGCCCGCAAGCTCGACATCCCCGGCCTGTTCCTGGGGACGGCCGCGCTGTTCAGCGCGACCTACGGGCTCATCGAGGCGAACCAGCTGGGGTGGGGCGACCCGCTGATCGTCTCGTCACTCGTCCTGTTCGGGGTGCTCGGCGCGGCGTTCCTCGCCTGGGAGCTTCGGAACCCCGACGCCATGATGCCCCTTCGGTTCTTCAGGATCCCGGCGTTCTCCGCCGGGAATGCCGTTGCGTTCTCGGTCTCGCTCGGGATGTTCGCCGCATTCTTCTTCCTCAGCCTGTACATGCAGCTGATCCACGGCTACTCCGCGTTCCAGGCCGGCGTCCGGTTCCTGCCGCTCACGCTGGCCATCATCGTCACCGCGCCGAACGCGGGGCGGTTCGCCCAGAAGCACGGCTCGCGGGCCCCGATGACCTACGGCCTGCTCCTGGCCGGCGGCGGCCTGCTGGCCCTGGGGCTTTGGCTGAAGGCCGACACGTCCTTCGTGCTACTGATCCCGGTATTCATCATCATGGGCCACGGGATGGGAGCCACCATGGCGCCAATGACCGCCGCCGTGATGAACTCGGTGGGGCCGCAG
The DNA here is from genome assembly GCA_005885325.1 of Actinomycetota bacterium. Classification (GTDB taxonomy): domain Bacteria; phylum Actinomycetota; class UBA4738; order UBA4738; family HRBIN12; genus AC-69. Next base: position 691 of record VAYX01000165.1, on the reverse strand, counting down.
CGCGCCGGGCTGGGATCGGCCATGACCAACACCTCGCGCGAGGTCGGCGGCGTGTTCGGGATCGCGCTGCTGGGGACGATCCTCACCACGAAGCTCAAGAGCACGTTCGCACCGGCCCTGGCCACGCTGGGCTTGCCGGCCACGCAGCAGGCCGCCATCGCGGTCTCGGCAGGCCATGGCACACTGGAGCCGGCAGTCCTGCGGGGACTGTCGCCGGACCAGGTGATAGCGGTGCAACGGGTGTTCGCCCAATCGTTCATGAATGGACTCCATCTCGCGCTGATCTTCGGGGGCTGCGTGCTGCTCGTCGCGGCCTTCCTGGCGAACCGGTTCATCCCGAGCGGCGCGCCGGCACACGAGGGCCGTCCGGCGACGGAGGCCCAGCCGATCGCCGCCGAGGTGTAGCCGCCGAGCTAAGGTGGTCGAAGGAGGTCCGCGATGGGAGACGAGGACATCATCACCAGGATCAACGACCTGGCGCACGAGGAGCATCAGCTTTTCGAGAAGGAGTCCGAGGGCAAAGCCAGCACGAGGGAACGCGAGCGCCTGAAGGAGATCCAGGTGCAGCTGGACCAGTGCTGGGACCTGCTGCACCAGCGCCGGGCCCGGCGCTCGGCGGGCATGGATCCGGACCAGGCCGCCGTACGGCCCGAGACCACAGTGGAGGGCTACGTCGGCTGATCCGGGGCGG
>VAYX01000167.1 GCA_005885325.1 Actinomycetota bacterium | reverse complement strand
GGAGGCTGCGCCCGTTCGGAAGCGGGTCGATCACGGTGTCGACCGTGGCATCGACCGGACCGGAGAACCGGATCCTCGCGTGCGACGGCGGTGACCACTCGACGACCTCCGCGTTCACCCGGGCCCGCACGCGCATGAACCGAACGACGACGACGTATGTGACCCCGGGGGACAGCCCACCCTTGGGGAGGGCCTCCACCGACTCGATGTGGCGGTCCCAGTGCGGCAGGTTCGCCGGGTCGGAGATCACGGCCCACACTTCCTTCGGCGGGGCGTCGACCTCCACCGCGGTCCGCACGACCGTCATCCGATCGTCACGCTCCCGCTCGACCAGCCGCGCCACCACACGAGCCTCCCCGGACGGATCCTGACCAGCGCGGCGCCCTCGGGGTCCGCACCGGTCCGTCGCACCTTCTCCTCGGCAGATCTGCCGCCCGATCGGAGCCGGTCGGGCAGGAACACCTGCCCGACCCCCTGGGCCATAGCGCCGATCATTTCCCGGGCCCGCCACCACGATGCCCGGTCCACCACGAGGGCGACCGGGGCGGCGCCCCCGCTCGCCCCCGCGAGCGCCAGGGATTCCCGTGGCATCGCCGCATACAGGTCCGGCCCGTCCTCGGCCCACCGGGCCGGAAGCACGACCGTGCCCCGCTGCCCGGCGATCGCGATCGCCGCCTGACCGCTCCCACCGAGGCCGTTCCGGACGGGCGGCGGGAGGGCGGCGAACGCATCGGTCCCGCCCCGTCGCGCTCGGAAGGCCTCAGCAGAGGGGTGGGAGGCGTCCCATTCGCCCCACAGCGCACGCACCTCGCCGTCGTCGATGAGCGCGGCCCGCTCCACGACGATCTCCACGAACACTCGCCCCGGAGGAGTCCACGCGAGTGGGATGCGACGAGCATCCACCGCATAGCCGGCGAAGAACCTCGCGTTCTTGGCCGTGAACCTGATGGAGGCCGCGGTCACCTCGGGCATCCGAGCGGCAGTCCGGATCCAGGTGGACGGGTCGAGCACGTCGTAGGCCACCGCTCGGCCGGTGAAGGTGACCGCCCGGGCCTCGTCCCGGACCAACCCCGCCACCCGCGGGTTCGTTCGCCACGCCCGTGCCTTGACCGATCCGCGCGAGGTCGTCACCCACACCCGCCCGTCGGACCACGTGAACACGAGCGGCGTGAGGTGAGGCCCGCGCGCGGTCTCCGCGGCGATGGAGCAGAATGCCCCACGCTCCAGGACCCGCTCGAACTCCGGCGGGGGCCCGTCGGTCACGCCCGACCACCGACGGGGGCGCGGACCACGGGGAATCCGAGCATCAGGGCCGTCCACACCGAGTGGCACACCATGCTGGCCAGCACACCCCCGGTCCACCAGGCCAGCGCCGACCACACGGCGCCCCCCACCACCGCCCCGGCGACGATGGCCAGGTTGCGGCTTGGCAGGTTGGCCACCGCGAACGTGAGCCACGTCACCGCCGCCCCCGCCGTCCGGCCGTCGAGGACCACACTCAGCTTGGCCTGGAACAGGCCCCGCCAGAACAGCTCCTCGCCCGGAGCCATCACCGCCGCAGCCAGCACGATGGCTGCGGCGAGCGGCAACCCCGCCTGACGCGCATACGTCTGGACCGAATGGCGCTGGAAGGTCCGCCACGGCCGCACGGCTGCGACGAAGAGCCGCGTCGCCAGGTACAGGCCGACGCCGGCCGACACGCCCGCGGCGACGGCGAAGCCCGCACTCACCGCCGGCGAGAGCGACGGCGCTCGGACCGCAACGGCCGCGATGCCGATGGCGGGAAGGGCGAGCCCCATGGCCACCCAGATGCTGACCCCTTTCCAGGAGACGCCCCACCATGCGGCGAGCTCCAGGAGCGCGCCGGCGATCGTCACCGCCGTGATCATGGGCTAGCGGAGGAACCGAACCTTCGCCGCGAACTCCGCGGTGAGGGCGGTGATGACGGCGAGATAGAAGAAGCCCGTGGCGGCCTGCACCGCCGATGCCCGAGGGCCCTTCAGCGCGGCGCGGATCAGGACGGCGATGAGCGCGGTGGCGCCGACCATCCCGAGCGCGATCCACGAGGCCAGCCCGGCGGAGGTGAGCAGGGGGTTGAAGGTCGACGTCGTCCTGGTGGGACCGAACCCCCCCGCCACGACGGCCGCCCCCTCGAGCAGCACCGCGACGATCAGGAACGACGTGGAACGGTTGATCGGTCCCCTCGAAAGCCCGCGGTCGGTGAGGTACCAGTGCCCGAGGAGGAGCCCGTCCATCACCGCGCCGAGGAAGGCCGCCCCGGCGAGCAGCTGCAGGAAGGAGACGACCGGGGACACGTCGGCGGTCCCGGCCATCGCCACCAGCATGGCGATCGACAAGGGCACCGAGGCCACCCCCACGGCCCGCGCAGGACCCGGTCGGCGAACGAACAGCAGCACGACCCAGACCAGGGTCAACACCGCCAGCGCGCCCGCCAGGCGCTCGGACCACTGCCCCGCCTGGCTTCCCCCGACCAGGCCGGCGCCGGCCGATCCCCACGCGCCGACCGCGACGACCAGGACGACGCACCCGGTGAGCTTGAAGAACCCCGGCTTCACCTCGCGCCACAGCGGGGTGAGGAACAGGAGCGCCACCCCGCCGGCAGCGAGCTCCCCCAACACCAGCGCCGTGACGCCGGCGGGCCCACTCACGCGCGTCCGTTCATAGCGCGCACAAGCCTACCCGCCGCCACCGGCTAGGCTGTCTCGCCGATGGACGACTGGCGTTCCTACGACGGCATCGCGGAGACCTACGAACGGATCAACGCGCCTCGGTTGGCCCAGCCGGCCGGGGACCTCGTCGCGCTGGCCCAACCGCCGCCCGGCGGCCGCGTCCTCGACGTCGGCACCGGGACGGGCGTCGCCGCGTCCGCGGCCGCCGCGCTCCTCGGGCCCGAAGGGGTGGCCGTGGGGGTCGACGTGTCGCTCGGGATGCTCGGCCAGGCGGCGCGGGCCCGGCCCGCGCTCCGCCTCGCCGCAGCGGAGGCCATCGACCTCCCCTTCCGGGACGGGACGTTCGACGCCGTGACCGGGAGCTTCGTCGTCTCGCACTTCACGAAGTACCAGACGGCGCTGTTCGACATGATCCGGGTGCTGAAGACCGGAGGCCGGCTGGCCCTGTCATCGTGGGCCGACGGCGACCGCGACGAGCTCCAGAAGACATGGCTGGAGCTCGTGGAGGGCGCGGTCGGCCAGCAGATGCTCATCGATGTCCGGGCCCAGGCGCTGCCGTGGGCGGACCGGTTCGCCGACCGGACCGCCATCGAGGAGGCACTGCTCGACGCGGGGCTCAAGCACGTCCGAACCGAGCGCCGCGAGTACCGGTTCGCCTACGCGCTGCACGACTACGTCGAGGGGCTGGGCACGTGGTCCACGGGGCGATTCCTCCGCTCCATGCTCGGCCCCGAGGGGTGGGAATCCTTCCGCCGCAACGCCCAGCGGGTGTTCGCCGATCGGTTCTCCGATCCGGTCAACGACTTCCGCGACGTCTGGCTCGCGGTGGGCGTCAAGCCCTAGCCCGAACGGCGAGCCCGTCGCGTGCCCTGGGTCAGCACGTACTGCACGAGCGTGCGCGCCGGCACGCCGGTCGCGCCGTTCGGCCAGTAGTCGCCCGCCTTCTCCGGGAACGCCGGGCCGGCGACGTCCAGGTGAGCCCATGGCGTATCGCCCACGAACTCGGCGAGGAACAGCGCCGCCGTGATGGCCCCGCCCCACCGGTCCTTCCCCGCGTTGCGGACGTCGGCGACGTTCGACCTGATGAGGCGACGGTAGTCGCGGTACAGGGGGAGCTCCCACCCGGGCTCCCCCACCGCCTCCCCGGCGGCCAGGATGTCCCGGATGAGGCCGCGATCGTTCCCGAACACGCCGTAGATGTCGCGGCCCAGCGCCACCATGCAGGCGCCGGTGAGCGTGGCCGTGTCGATGATGACCCGCGGCTTGCGTTCGGCCAGATAGGCCAGGGCGTCGGCCAGGACCAGGCGACCCTCGGCGTCGGTGTTCACCACCTCCGAGGTCTTGCCGCCGCGGTGCCTCAGGACGTCGCCGGGGCGGATCGCCGAGCCGCTCGGCATGTTCTCCGACGAGGGGATCGCCGCGATCACGTTCACGTTCGGCTTCAGGCGGGCGATGGCCTTCATGGCCGCCAGGACCGAGGCCGCCCCGGCCATGTCGGACTTCATCCACTCCATCTGCGACGCGTCCTTGATCGACAGCCCGCCGGAGTCGAACGTGATGCCCTTGCCGGTCAACGCGATGGGCGCCTGGCGGCTCGAGCCTCCCCGGTACTTGAGTTCGATCATGCGGGGCGGGTTCGCGCTCCCCTGGCCCACACCGAGGATGCCGCCGAACTTTCCCCGCTCGAGCTCGGCCTCGGTCCAGACCTTGGACTCCAGGCCGACCTCCTTGGCCATCGCCGCCGCATGTCCGGCGAGGACCTCGGGGGTGAGATCGCCCGCGGGGGTGTTCACCATGTCCCGAGCCCAGGCGACGGCGTCGCTGACGATGTCGCCGCGCGTGATCGACTCCTCCAGGCCCCGGACCACGGCCCGTCCAGTCCATCGGGGCGATCCGAGGACCGTGACGGTGCGAAGGGCCGGCTTCTCCGGGTGGTCCTCGTTCTTGCCCGACTTGTAGCGGTCGAACCGATACGAGCCGAGCAAGAGGCCCTCCACGGTCGCCTGCACGGCGTCCTCCGGTGAGCGCCCGACGACCTGGGGGAACGTGGTGGCCACGGTCCGTCGTTTGGCCAGCTGGGGCGCGACCCGTCCGAGGGCCCGGCGGAGCGAGTCGGTCGTGACGTCCCGCCGCTTGCCCACCCCGACCAGCAGCACCGACTTGGCCGCCACGCCCAGCCCGCCGGTGTTGGGGACGAGCAAAGGTTCGCCCCTCTTTCCCTTGAGCTTGGCCTCGGCGTACAGGGCCAGCAGATCGGCTCCCTTCACGTCCTTCACGCCGGGGCCGGCCTCCGGACCCTCGTAGACCGGCAGGACCAGGACGTCGGTGCGGACGGAAGCCGGAGCGTCGGTGGAGTAGACGAACGTGGCCACGGCGAACTCCTTCGTTCGTGCAGGTCAGCGGCCCAGTCTATCCGTCCGGGCACAGGGGGCGACGGGGTCGGCGCCCCGCTACGCTTTCGCCCCGTGGACGCCAAGGACCTCCGCGACCTCGTCAGGTTCTCCGAGGACGGCCCCCGACACGAGCTGCTCTACGAGTCCGACCACCTGTGGTCGGAGGTCGTGTGCCTCCAGGGCGCCCAGGGCCTCGGCCCCATCTCCGATCCGGACTCCGACGCGATCTGCACGGTGGTGGCCGGCCGGGTTGCCGTTCAGCTGGACAAGGGGCGAAAACGACTGGGCCAATGGGGGACCATCCTCGTGCCGGCGGGATCCGAGTTCACGATCAGGAATGCCTCGGAGGAGCCGGCCGTCATCCTGTTGGTCGCTGCCCCCCCGCCGACTCCGCGTGCCGTGTACGAGTAGGGCCGCCCGACCACCGCGTTCGCCGCAGGATGACGAGCGAGAGGGCGAAGGCCGCGGCGAAGCTGGGGATGCTGGCTCCCAGCCTCGAATCGAACAGGGGGAAGGGAAGGTGCAACCAGTCGTGGAAGAGCGTTCGCATGGCCTCGATCCAGCCGGCCGGCCCCGTCGGCGCGCTCCAGTGGTACAGCAGGAACCCGATGGCCCACGGGACGAGCGCGCGCACGTTCACGCCGGTCGGTGAGAAGAGCGCGCTCTCCGCGTATCGCCCCCGGTGACGCACGAAGTAGTCGGCCATGAAGACCGCCGCCAGCGGCACGAACACGGACCCGATCAACAGCAGGAACAGCTCGTAGCGGTCCATCGAGAACGCCAGGGCCAGCAGGAACCCGACCGCACCCACCACGGTGGTAAGGGCGCGCTGCGGAAGGTTCGGCACCACGTTCTGCGTCGAGACGGCGGCGGAATAGATGTCGGCGAACGCGTTGTCGCTCTCACCGACGAGGAGGGCGATGAGGACGACCGCCCCGCCCGCGCTGGTCGCGATGGCCGTCCCGATCCCGAACACGTCGGCCCCCGCCCCCGCCGCGAGCACCAGGAGCGCGCCGAGCGCGTAGAACCACACGTTGCCGGCCAGGTAGCCCCAGTACGTGCCGGCGAAGCCGCCGGCACCCGGCCGGGCGAACCGGTTGTAGTCGGCGACGAGGGGGAGCCAGGAGATCGGCATCACCACGACGAGGTCGACCGCCAGCCAGAACGGCAGGCCTCCCCGTGCCGGGCTCCGCCAGATCGCGCCGAGATCGGCCGACGCAAGCACCTTTGCCGTGATCCACAGGGCCGAGCCGATCAGGAGGTAGATGCCGAACCGCTCCAGCCACCGCCGCACGACCAGGATCGGCCCACCGACGGCGAGGAGCGTGCAGACGACCGCGACCAGGGCCAGCCAGAAGTGGGACGCGTCCAGGCCGAACAGGCGCTTGGAGGCCACGTTGGCGACCTGCCCCATAGCCCAGAACTCGACCGCCGTCCACCCCACCAGCTGGAGCAGGTTGAGGGCCGACGGCAGGAACGAGCCCCGCAGCCCGAGGACCGGACGGAACAGCACCATGGACGGCACGCCCTCCCGCTCGCCGGCCAGCCCGACCAGCGCGAGCGGGAGGCACCCGATGGCGGATCCCAGGACGATCGCGAGGAGCGCCTTCGGGAACCCGAGCGCGGGGACGAGGAGCGCGCCGGTCACCATCACCAGCAACCCGACCGAGAGGTCCCCCCACAGGACCGCGAGGTCGACACCGGACAGACGGCGGCGATCTGGCGGGACGGGACGGATTCCCCAAGACGGCGCCTCGCGCTCCAGGACCCGCTCGAGGCGCTCGCTGAGGGTCGACATGGTTCGGCTGGAGTCTACGCGCGAGCCATGCCTACGCCCCGCGGCGGAGCATCCGCGCGAGGTTCGAGAGCGAGCGCCGCATCAGCCGGCGCATGAACGGACGGTACGCGAGCAGGGCGAGCTCACCGAGCACCGGCACCGGAAGATGGAGATCCTCGGTCCACGTGAACCGGGAGCCACCTCCCACCGGCTCGAGGACCCACTCCCCCACGCCTCGGACCAGGCCCCGGTGCGCCATCACCAGCCGGCCGGGTGGGTTCCACATCGTGACCTCCAGGTGGTCGGTGAGCAGGGGCACACCCAGCACTCGCGTGCGCACCGCGACGATCACGCCGACGCCCTCGCGATGCGACGTGAGCACCCGCACGGAGTCGGCGTCCTTCATCCATGCGATCTGCTCCTCCCACGCGAGGACGCGGCGCCACGCCTCCTCGGCAGGAACGGGGAGACCGATCTCGGCGGAGACCTTCACGGGAACGAAGCGACGCCGGCCGGGGTCACAGCCCGGGCGCCTCCCCGGTCTTCGGAAGGGCACGGAGCGTCTCGGGGATCGAGAGCAGCAGCACCAGGGCGACCACGACGGGGACGGCGGAGAGGGCGAAGGCCGGCCCGTACCCCAGCCGGTCCGCCGAGAATCCGGCGACGAGCGGACCGAGCACGAACCCCAGGTCCCCCACGAACCGGAACGCGGCCACGGCGCTTCGCTGTGTGGCCTCGGTGGTGAGGTCGGAGAGCATCGCCGCCTGGGGTACGCCGGAGTAGCCGGTGATGAGGCCGAAGATGCCCAGCCCCACCATGTACCTCGCCGGCGTGGAGGCGAGGGGCCACAGGACCAGCGATGCCGCCAGGATCGCGTACGACGGCAGGATCACGGCCCGTCGACCGATCCGGTCGGTCGCCGCCCCCGCGGGGAACAGCACCGCGAACTCCGTGGCCGATGCGATGGCCAGGCCGATCCCGATGCCGACCGGCGAGAGACGGACGATCTCGTGACCGAACAGCGGGATGAGCGTGCTGTACACCCCGGCGATCATCCACGCGTACGCCCCGTTCGCCAGCAGCACGGCGACGAACGGGCGATCGAACCGCAGGTGTCGCAGGCCGGCCGGTCGAGCCTTCGGCCGCTCGCCGCGGCGCACGGCTGGGATGGTCCAGGAGAACACCGCCGCCGCCACGAAGCATGCCCCCGCGTAGACCCACAGCGTGCTGGCCGGGCCCAGCCAGTGAGCGAGGACCCCACCGAACGGCTCACCGGCGATGATGCCGACGTTGAACGACGCGTACCACACGCTCATGACCCGGCCCACGCGATCACCGGGGACCGCGCGCAACAGGAACGAGAGCAGGCCGGCGAAGAACACCGCGGAGCCAGCACCGCCGGCACCGCGGAACACGACGAGCAATGGGA
>VAYX01000174.1 GCA_005885325.1 Actinomycetota bacterium | reverse complement strand
CGCGGCCGTCACCGGAATTCTCCTCGGCCTGCCGGTACTGCGGCTCCACGGTGACTACCTCGCGATCGTCACGCTGGGCTTCGGCGAGGTCATCCGCGTCCTCGCCAACAATCTCGACAAGCCGATCAACCTCACCAACGGCCCCAAGGGGATCACCCCCATCTCCCGACCGCCGACGCCCTTCGGGCTGCCGTACGGCGAGTACTTCTATTTCCTGGTCCTGCTCCTCGTGGTCGTCGTCGTCATCGTCAACCGCCGCCTGGAGGACTCCCACATCGGCCGTGCCTGGGAGGCGATCCGCGAGGACGAGCTGGCCGCGCGGGCCATGGGCGTGCCCCTGGTGCGGATGAAGCTCATGGCGTTCGCCTGCGGCGCGTCGTTCGCCGGCGTCATGGGCGTGCTGTTCTCGGCCAAGCAGGTCTTCATCAACCCGGAGTCGTTCACGTTTCTCGAGTCGATCGGCGTCCTCGCCATGGTCATCCTCGGCGGCATGGGCTCGATTCCCGGCGCCATCCTCGGCGCGACCGTCGTGACCGTGCTCAATCTCCAGGTGCTCAAGGGATTCTCGCTCTGGCTCAACGAGCTGAAGAACGCCGGGGTCACCGTGCTCGGCTACAGCCTCGCCGACCTCCCGACCCAGTTCGAGCCGGCCAAGTACGAGCGGATGGTCTTCGGCATCATCCTCGTGCTGATGATGATCTTCCGCCCGCAGGGCATCTTCCCGGCGCGGCGGCGCCAGCGCGAGCTCACGACGCCGGGGGGCTGAATGCCGCTGTTCGAGGCCCGAGGCGTCACCAAGCGGTTCGGAGGCCTCACCGCCCTGCACCGCGTGGATTTCGCGCTCGAGCGCGGCATCGCGTCGATCATCGGCCCGAACGGGGCCGGGAAGACGACGCTCTTCAACGTCTTCACCGGGCTCTACGTCCCGGACGAGGGCAGCGTGACCTTCCGCGGTCAGGCCCTCCTCGGCCTGCGCCCCGACCAGATCACGACCCTCGGCGTCTGCCGGACGTTCCAGAACATCCGGCTCTTCGCCAACATGACCGCCATCGAAAACGTCCTCGTCGGCATGAACTCGCGCATCACGCTCGGTCTGTGGGACGTCCTCTCGCACAGCCCGCGCTTCCGCCGGGCCGAGTCCGACCTGGCGGCGCGCGCGCTCGGCCTGCTCGACCGCGTCGGCCTGCAGGCCAACGCCAACCTCGTCGCGCGCAACCTGCCGTACGGCGACCGCCGGCGGCTCGAGCTGGCGCGCGCGCTGGCCTCCGAGCCCGCGCTCCTGCTGCTGGACGAGCCGACCGCCGGCATGACCCAGGGCGAGGCGGGCTCGCTCATGCGCTTGCTGCGCGGGCTCGTCGCCGACCTGGAGCTCGCGATCATCCTGATCGAGCACAACATGCGCGTGGTCATGGAGGTCTCCGATCGGGTGACGGTTCTGGATCACGGCGAGAAGATCGCGGAGGGCTCCCCGCGAGAAGTCCAGGCGAGCCCGCGGGTCATCGAGGCGTATCTGGGCCGGCGAGGCGCCGTTCCGCGGGGAGCGCACGGTGCTTAAGGTCGAAGCGCTCGACGTCGCCTATGGCGAGATCCAGGCGCTGCGCGGTGTCGCCCTCGAGGTGGGTCGCGGCGAGATCGTGACGATCCTCGGCAACAACGGCGCCGGCAAGACCACCACGCTCAAGACCATCTCGGGCCTCCTCCACCCGACGGCCGGCACGATCACGCTCGAGGACGAGCCGCTCGTCGGCGTGCCGGCGCACGCGATCGTGGCGCGCGGCGTCGCGCACGTGCCCGAGGCGAAAATCTCACGATGGGCGCCTACCTCCGGAGCGACGCCGGGATCGCCGCCGATCTCGATCGCGTCTTCGCGCTCTTCCCGCGCCTCGCCGAGCGCCTCACGCAGGTGGCCGGCACGCTCTCGGGCGGCGAGCAGCAGATGCTCGCCATCGGGCGCGCGCTGATGGCGACCCCGCGGCTCCTGCTCCTGGACGAGCCGAGCATGGGGCTGGCGCCGCTCCTGGTGGAGCAGATCTTCGACACGATCAGCGACATCAACCGCCAGGGTATGACGATTCTTCTGGTCGAGCAGAACGCCGCCATGGCGCTCTCCATCGCGCATCGAGGCTACGTGCTCGAGACCGGCTCGATCGCGCTCGAGGGCACCGCCGCCCAGCTCTCCGACAACGCCGACGTCCGTCGCGCCTACCTCGGTGAATAAGCGACCGGGCCTCGGAGCCTGGATTCTGCTGGCCCTCGTGCTCCTCGGGACCGGGGCGGTGAGGCTTCGCCTGCTCGAGGCGCCGCTCGACCGGGACGAGGGCGAGTACGCCTACTTCGGGCAGCTCCTGCTCCAGGGAATCCCGCCGTACGCGACGGCGTATCACGCCAAGCTCCCCGGCGTGTACGCCGCCTACGCCGCCGCGCTCGCCCTCTTCGGGCGATCGATCGCCGGGATCCATCTGGGGCTGCTCGTCGTCAACGCGGCCACGAGCATCGTCGTGTTCCTCGTCGCGGCCCGGCTCTTCAGCCGGACCGTGGCCGTCTCGTCGGCCGCCGTCTTCGCCGTCCTGTCGCTCAGCCCCAGGCTCCAGGGCCTCGCCGCGTACGCCGAGCACTTCCTGCTCCTTCCCGCGCTGGCCGGCGTCCTCGTGCTGCTCCGGGCGGTCGAGTCGCGGCGGCTCCTCGCCTTCTTCGCGAGCGGCGTTCTCGTGGGTCTTGCCTTCATCATCAAGCAGAGCGGCGGGGCCTTCGTCCTGTTTGCCGCGCTGTACGCCTTTCTCACACCGGGGCCGCCCGCGGAGCGCGACGACTGGAGACATCGAGTGTCCCCGGCGCTCGCCGTCGTCGCCGGAGCGCTGATTCCGTTCGCGATCGTCTGTGCCGGCTTCGCCGCCGCCGGCCTCTTCGACCGCTTCTGGTTCTGGACGGTCGTCTACACGTCCCACTACGCGTCGACGACCCCGCCGGCGGTCGGCCTCCTGCTGCTCGCGCTCGCGACGCACTCCATCCTGAGCTCGGCCTATCTGGTCGTGCTCCCCGCCCTGGTCGGCGTCGCCGCTCTCTTCTGGGACTCTCAGGCGCGCGCTGGACGGTCTTTCATCCTCCTCCTGTCGGTCTGCGCGCTGGCCGGGGTCTCCGTCGGTCTCTACTTTCGAAATCAGTATTTCCTCCTCCTGACTCCCGCCGGCGCTCTCCTGGCCGGGCTCGGTGCGGACGCGCTGGCCCGTCGCGTGTCGCGGGCCCCGGCGCTCCGGTATGCGCTGTGTGCGGCGCTGATCGCGGTGCCACTCGGACATTTCGCGTGGGCCGAGCGCGCGATCCTGTTCCAAACGCCGCCCGCCGATCTGGCGCGCGCGCTGGCGCCGCCGCGAAATCCCCTGCCCGAGTCGCTGGAGATCGGGCGCTGGCTCCGGGCGCACAGCGCGCCCACAGACCGGATCGCGGTCATCGGCTCCGAGCCACAGATCTACTTCTATGCGGGCCGGCGCGCGGCGACGGGTTATATCTACATGTATCCCCTGATGGAGAATCAGCCCTACGCCGCGGAGATGCAGCGCCGGATGATCGAAGAGATCGAAGCGGCGCGACCGCGGTTCGTCGTCCTGGTCAACGTCGCGGTGTCCTGGAACGTCGGGCAGATGTCCGATCGCACGCTGTTCCGGTGGTGGCCGCGATATCAGGAAGGCTTCGAGCGCGTCGGAGTCGCGGACATCATGGACCGCGGGACGAGGTACGTGTGGGGCCGCGAAGCGGCGGCCTACACACCGCTCTCGCCCGTGTGGGTCGCGGTCTTCGAGCGAAAGGCTTGATGTCCCGGCAGGCCGGCGTCGGCGCCCTGGTGGCGCTGGGCGTTGTCCTCGGTGCCCTTCTCATCTTCGCCGGCCTCGGGCAGCGCTATCTGTGGGACGACGAGGCGGAGACGGCGTTGCTGGCCGAGCGTGTCCTCCGGTTCGGCGTTCCGCTCGCCTGGGACGGCGCGAGCCTCGTCTCGCAGGAGTGCGGTCAGGACTACGACCAGAACTACGTCTGGCGGCAGACTCCCTGGCTGCCCATCTACGTCGCCGCCGCTTCCTTCAAGCTCTTCGGCGTGGGCACGTTCGCCGCGCGGCTTCCGTTTGCTCTGCTGGGTCTGCTCTCGGTGCCGTCCATGTACCTCCTGGCGCGACGGGTGTTCGACGACTGGATCACCGCGCACCTCGCCGCGGCCTCCCTGCTCTTCTCCGTGCCGTTCCTGCTGCACGTGCGCCAGTGCCGCTACTACAGCCTGGCCATCTTCGCCTCGATCTGGATCCTCTACTTCTTCTTCTCGCTGCGCGAGCGCCCGCGCCTCGCCGCCGCGGGCCTGGCCCTGTCGCTCACCATGCTGCTGCACACGAGCCAGCTCCTCTTCTTCGGCGCCGTGGCGGGTCTGGTGCTCGGCTCCGTCGTCGCGCGGTTCGATCGCGCGACGCTGCCCTGGCTCGCGGCCGCGCTGGCGGCCGCGGTCGCGCTGAATTTCCCCTGGCTGTTCGGATCGGACCTCGGCGGCAAGAGCGGGAACCTGCTCTCCCTCAACTCCGCCGCGACCTATCTGACGAGCCTCCTCTGGTACGTGACCCGGATCGAGGTCTACGCGTTTTCCGCCGTGCCCCTCGTCACCGCCCTCACCGTGGTCGCCGCCATGAAGTGGGCGCGAATCGACTTCGCCGCGCCCGAGACGCGGGCCTGCCTGTTTCTCGTCGTGTTCACGGTGGCGCACGTTCTGGTGGTGGCCCTGGTTCCGTTCGTCTTCTTCCGGTATGCCCTCACGCTCCTGCCCGTCCTGGCGCTCCTCCAGGCGAGAATCGTTCGGTTCATCGCCCAGGGAAGCCGCGCGCTGGCCGTGGCGGTCCTGCTGCTGGCGCTCCTGATCGACCGGGGCGATCTCGTCTTCGCCGGGTGACTCACGGTCACGTTGTACAAGTATGCGGACGAGATCGTTCACCATGTCCCCGGGCCCATCGAAGGGATGGTCACGTACCTCAGGGGCGCGGCCCGACCTGGTGACCGAGTCTTCATCTCCTACGGCGACCTGCCGCTCCGCTTCTACACGAAGCTCGAGGTGCGCGGCGGACAGGGCTGCCAGAGCCTCGCCGGCTGGCCGCCGCCCGAGTGGGCCGTCGTGCGCTTCTTCTTCCGGTTCCGACCGGCCGCGCCCGGGGCGACCGAAGACGCCGGCCGCACGATCCAGTTCCTGAGGTCCGAGGTGACAGAGAGCCACTACCGGCGGATCGACCTCCCCGTGATCGACACGATCTGGGAGAACATCCCGGAGCCGGACCGCCTCGTCTTCCGCGTTCCCAGCAATCGGGCGAGAGTCACGCTGTATCAGAGGATTCGCCCGTGAAGTCCCGCGTCGTCACCTGGCTCGCCCTCGGCCTCATCCTCGTGGGGGCGGCGGCGATTCGCCTCCGGCTGCTCGACCTCCCGCTCGATCGCGACGAGGGCGAGTACGCGTACTTCGGCCAGCTCCTTCTCGAGGGCGTGCCGCCCTACGCCGCCGCCTACAATCTGAAGGCGCCGGGCATCTACGTCGCCTACGCGCTGATCCTCGCCGTGTTCGGTCACACCACCACCGGGATCCATCTCGGCCTCATCGTCGTGACCTCGGTGGCGACGGTCCTGATGTTCGTCCTGGCCCGGAGCCTAGCCGGGCCGACGGCGGGCGTCGTCGCGGCCGCCCTCTACGCGACGCAGGCGCTGAACCCGAAGATCCTCGGCTTCGCGGCCTACGCCGAGCACTTCGTCCTGCTCTTCGTGATCGCCGGCTCGATCGTCCTGCAGCCGCTGGCGCGGAGCCGCCCGCCGCTCTTGCTCGTGGCCGGCGGGCTCCTCTTCGGCCTGGCGTTCCTCATGAAGCAGAGCGCGGCGGCCTTCGTCCTCGGCGGTGCGCTCTATCTCATCCTGTCGACCGGCGGCGACCCGTCGACCGGCGACGACCAGATCGCCCCCTGGCCGCAACGCCTTCGCGCGGTGGCCCTGTTCCTGGGCGGCGCCGTCGCCCCCTTCGTGCTCGTGTGTCTCTGGCTTCTGCTGGCCGGGACCCTCGGGACCTTCCTGTTCTGGTCGTTCGTCTACGGATCGACCTACTCGGCCTCGCTGTCGGCGAGCGTGGGTAACCTCGGCGGCCGATTCGTGGCCGTCGCGCCGTCCTCCTCCGTCACGCTCACGCTCGTCGTGATCGGGCTCGGCGCCCTCCTGCGGGACTCGCTGCGATCCCGGAAGATCTTCGTCCTCCTCCTGGCCGTCGCGTCGTGCGTTGGATTCGCCGTGGGCCTCCACTTCCGGCCTCAGTACTGCCTGCTGCTGATCCCGGCGCTCGCGGTCACGGCGGCGATCGGGCTCGACGCCCTCGGGCGACTCATGGCGGAGCGACCGCACAGGCTCCGGCAGGCGGTGGCGGTCATCCTGGTCATCGCGGCGGTCGCGCAGCCGCTCTACGCCTCGCGCGACGTGCTCTTCGAGCTCGGGCCCGCCC
>VAYX01000161.1 GCA_005885325.1 Actinomycetota bacterium | reverse complement strand
AGACCCAGCGGTTCCCCTTCCTGTCTCTGTCGATCGGCATCGCCACCAGCGCCCATCGCAAGTTCGAGCACTACGCGCAGGCCGTGGCCATCGCCACCGAGATGAAGACGTTCACCAAGGGCACGCCCGGCTCCTCTTGGGCCGTGGACCGCCGCACCTCATAGCGCCCTCGCTTCGCGGTTTCGATCCGCCCGGGGGCCACTATCATCCCGAAGCGACGCAAGGAGGCGAGGTCGCATGGGCGCTCGGGAGATCAGGGCTCCGCGTGGATCGACGCTCTTGTGCCGGGCGTGGCCGCAAGAGGCGGCGCTCCGCATGCTGATGAACAACCTCGACCCCGATGTGGCGGAGCGACCCCAGAACCTGGTCGTGTACGGCGGGACGGGCAAGGCCGCCCGGAACTGGGAGTGCTTCGACGCCATCGTGAAGGCCCTCCGGGGCTTGGGCGACGACGAGACCCTGCTGGTCCAGTCGGGCAAGCCGGTCGCCGTGTTCCGGACGCACGAGATGGCGCCCCGCGTCCTGATCTCGAACTCCATGCTCGTGCCGAAGTGGGCGGACTGGGAGACGTTCCGGGAGCTCGAGCACGCCGGGCTCACCATGTACGGCCAGATGACCGCGGGGTCATGGATCTACATCGGGACGCAGGGGATCCTCCAGGGGACGTACGAGACCCTGGCCGAGGCGGCGGCGCAGCGGTTCGGCGGAACGCTGAAGGGGACCATCACGCTGACGGGTGGGCTGGGCGGCATGGGGGGCGCGCAGCCCCTCGCCGTCACGATGAACGAGGGCGTCGCGCTCTGTGTGGAGGTCGACCCATCGCGCATCGAGCGAAGGATCAAGACCCGCTACCTCGACCGGGAGACCGACGACCTTGAGGAGGCCGTGGCATGGGCGGAGGATGCTCGAGCGAACGGCGACGCGGTGTCGATCGGGCTCCTCGGCAACTGCGCCGACGCCCTCCCGGAGCTCCTGGCCCGAGGCTTCGCCCCGGAGGTCGTGACCGACCAGACGTCCGCCCACGACCCGTTGGGCGGCTACGTCCCGGCCGGGCTGTCGTTGGAAGAGGCCGCCGAGCTCCGGACGTCGGATCCCGACGAGTACCAGCAGCGGGCCCGCGAGTCGATGGCCCGCCACTGTGAGGCCATGGTCGGGTTCATGGATGCGGGAGCCGAGGTCTTCGACTACGGGAACAACCTGCGGGCAGGAGCCAAGGCCGGCGGGTTCGGCCGGGCGTTCGACTACCCCGGGTTCGTACCGGCCTTCGTTCGCCCGATGTTCTGCGAGGGCAAGGGCCCGTTCCGGTGGGCGGCGCTCTCCGGCGATCCGGAGGACATCCTGAAGACGGACCGGGCCGTGGCCGAGCTGTTTCCCGCGAACGAGCGCCTCCAGCGGTGGCTGCGGATGGCCCAGGACCGAGTGGCGTTCCAGGGGCTGCCGGCTCGGATCTGCTGGCTCGGCTACGGCGAGCGAGCCCAGGCGGGCCTGCGGTTCAACGAGATGGTGGCGAGCGGCGAGCTCTCGGCGCCGATCGTGATCGGCCGCGACCACCTCGACTCGGGGAGCGTGGCCAGCCCGTACCGGGAGACCGAGGCGATGCGGGACGGCTCCGACGCCATCGCCGATTGGCCGATCCTGAACGCCCTGGTCAACACCGCGGCGGGCGCCCACTGGGTCAGCGTGCACCACGGCGGGGGCGTGGGCATCGGGTACTCCATCCACGCAGGGATGGTCGTGGTGGCCGACGGGACCGCCGAGTCGGCGTCACGCCTGGAGCGGGTGTTGACGAGCGATCCGGGGATGGGCGTGGTGCGCCACGCCGACGCGGGCTACGACCGGGCTCTGGACGTCGCGAAGGACCGGGGGGTTCGCCTGCCCTGGCGCGAATGATTCAGTACCGGCCGCCGTTGCCGGGAGCCCGGTCGGCCGGGTCCGCCGAGACGTAGTCGGGGCTCGACCGGAAGACCAGGAAGTCCACCGCAGCCCACAGGGTCTTGGAGACGGGGTAGAAGGCCAACGGGAACAGGCCGACGAGGATGACCGACGCCACCGTGAGCGGCACCACGCGAACGCCGGGCAGGTCCACCACGAGCCAGATCACCAGGAACGCCACCCAGGCCAGCGTGGTCACCGAATAGTTGATCGTCATCGCTCCGAGGAAGCCCCCTTCCTCTCGTTCCAGCCGCAACCGGCACCGGGGGCACCGGTCCCGGATCCTCAGCCACTTGACGAACAGGTCTCGCTCGCCACACCGAGGGCACCGCTTCGCCAACCCTCGCAGGAGGGCGCGGACGGCCGACGGTTCGTGCTGCCGGCGGCTCGCACGCCCGGGTCGAGCGGACGGATCGGATCGAAGGTGACTTTCGGGTTCCAGCATCTCGTACGGACCCACCGGGTCGGACAACGGAGGAGGCTCTCCTCGCTCACAGGGACTGACCCCAACTGTACCCCCGGGGCTTGTGGGGCACGCGGCGCCCCCGTAGCCTTGCCGCCGTGCCGGTTGCGGTCGGGGGGAGGATCACGCTCCAGGACGTCGTCGCTGTGGCTCGCGGCGCGTCCGTGGAGCTCTCGCCCGATGCGATCGAGCGCGTTCGGGCCGCTCGCGTCGTCGTGCAGGCCAAGGTCGATGCCGGCGAGACCGTCTACGGGGTGACCACGGGGTTCGGGAGCCTGGCGAACGTGCGGATCCCGCCGGAGCAGGCGGAGGAGCTCCAACTCGGCATCGTCCGCTCGCATGCCGCGGCTGTCGGGCCGCCGCTCTCTCGGGAGGAGGCCCGGGCCATGCTGTTCCTCCGGGCCCACGTCCTGGCGCTCGGACATTCCGGGGTCCGCGTGGAGATCGTCGAGCGGATGGTCGAGATGCTGAACCGCGACCTCGTCCCGGTGGTGCCGGAGCAGGGGTCGCTGGGCGCCTCGGGGGACCTGGCGCCGCTCGCCCACCTGGCGCTCCCACTGGTGGGCCGGGGCGAGGTGCTCGTGGACGGACGCGCCGTGGCGGCAGTCGACGCCATCGGCGCGGCGGGCCTGCCGCCACTCTCCCTCCAGGCGAAGGAGGGGCTGGCCCTGGTGAACGGGACGCAGGGCATGGTCGCGGTGGGGATCCTCGCCGCCGAGCGGCTGTCGTCGCTGGCCAAGGCGGCCGACATCGCCGCGGCCATGACCATCGAGGCCGCGCTCGGCACCGACCGGCCGTTCGACCGTCGGCTTCAGGACCTGCGGCCCCACCCGGGACAGGCCGCGTCCGCGTCCAACCTTCGACGCCTCCTGCACGGGAGCGAGATCACGGCGTCACATCGAGAGAGCGAGCATCTGGTACAGGACGCCTACTCGCTCCGCTGCGCGCCCCAGGTCCACGGTGCGACCCGGGAGGTGCTGGCGTTCACGCGGCGGATCCTCGAGGTCGAGGCCGGCTCCATCTCCGACAATCCCATCGTCCTTCGTGAGAGCGGCGAGGTCCTCTCCGGCGGGAACTTCCACGGCCAGCCGGTCGCGGTGGCCCTCGATGCCCTGGCGGTCGGGACCGTGCCGCTCGCGAGCATCTCCGAGCGCCGGCTGTACCGCCTCCTCGACCCGGCCACGAACAACGGGCTGCCCGCCTTCCTCGTCCCCGGGAGCGGGCTGAATTCCGGGTTCATGCTCGCGCAGTACACGGCGGCGTCCCTGGTCTCGGAATGCAAGTCGCTGGCCCACCCCGCCTCGGTCGACTCGATCCCCTCCTCCGCCGGGCAGGAGGACCACGTGAGCATGGGGATGACCGCCGCCCGGCACGCCCGGGGAGTGGTGGCGAACGCGGAGGTCGTCGTGGCCGTCGAGGCGATGGCCGGGGCGCAGGGGCTGGACCTGCGCGCCCCGCTCGCCCCCGCCGGCGCCACTCGGGCTGCGCGCGACGCCATCCGTGAAGCGATCCCGTTCCTCGACGCCGACCGCGAGCTGGGGCCCGATATCGCAGCCGCCACCGAGCTCGTCCGAACCGGACGGCTGGTCGCGGCGGCCGAGTCGGCGGTGGGCGACCTGGATTAGTGGTACACGATCACGCGGGTGCCGATCGCGGCCAGCCCGTAGATCCACTGCGCGTTCCAGTACGGCACGCGCACACAGCCGTGGCTGGCCGCGTAGGTGGGCACATCGGGCCACCCGTGGATGGCCCGGTCCCCGTCGAAGTAGCTCGGGTAGTACAGCTGATGGCCGCTGTACCCCGCGAGCTTGCGGGTGACGCTGAACGAGCCGTCGCGCGTCGGCGTGCTCGGCTTTCCCGTCGACACGTGCATGATGTTGGTCACCGATCCATCCCGGACCGTGTACAGGACCTGGCGCGTCTGGTCGACCTCGATGTGGAAGCCCCCGGTGCTCGACCTCGCGCGGGGACGGAGCGGGTTGGCCAACGCCCGCCAGACCCCCGCGTCGACCGTGGATACGCGGAGCATCCGCTGCACCTTGCGGAACGCGAGCACGGCGTCGGCGGTGCGGAAGTCGTACCGCTGGTCGACGTCGACCAGCCGGTAATGGAGCTCGACGAGCCGCCGTTCCAGGAGCAGTACGAAGGGCCCGTTCGACCCGACGCCGAGCGACGGGAACGATGTCGATGCGGGACCGTCGATCGCCGTGCCTCGCACATGGTCCGGGTCGGCGAAGGCGGCCCGGACCCGGTAGGTCCCCGGATCCTCGATGGTGAAC
>VAYX01000160.1 GCA_005885325.1 Actinomycetota bacterium | reverse complement strand
GTCGGTCTCGAAGATGTTGTCCACGTCCTGCAAGACGGTGGCCACCCGCTCGACGCTCGATCCCGTGTCGATGTTCTTCTCCGGCAGCTCACCCACGAGCCGGCTGTGATCGTCTACCTCCTCCTGCATGAATACGTGGTTCCAGATCTCGAGGAACCGTTCCTCGTCGACGGCGGGCCCGCCGTCGGGCCCGTACTTCGGGCCCCGGTCGACGTAGATCTCCGAGCACGGGCCGGCGGGTCCGGCCGCGTGGGTCCACCAGTAGTTGTCCTCCTTCCCCCGCCGGACGATCCGTTCGGCCGGTATCCCGATGTCCCGCCAGATCCCCGAGGCCTCGTCATCCGTCTCGTAGACCGTGACCCAGATCCTGTCGGGGTCGATCCCGTACACCTCGGTGACCAGCTCGAAGCCCCATCCGCAGGACTCGCGCTTGAAGTAGTCCCCGAACGAGAAGTTCCCGAGCATCTCGAACATGGTGAGATGGCGGGCCGTGTGCCCCACGTTGTCGATGTCCACGGCCCGGAAGCACTTCTGGACCGACGCGACCCTGGCGAACGGGGGCGGCGTGTGTCCGAGGAAATACGGGATGAACTGGTTCATCCCGGCGTTCGTGAGCAGCAGTCCGGACTCCGGCGGTGGGATCAGGGACGAGGACGGCACCCGGCGGTGCCCACGCTCCTCGAAGAAGCGAAGGAAGCCCTCGCGGATCTGCCGGCCCTCCATGGCCGGCTAGTCTAGCTTTCGGTTCTCGCCGGACTCGCTCCGCAGCTGCTCCTCTTTCTCCTGCATGGCCCGTCGGCCTTCATCGATGGACTCGGAGACCCGCCGCGACAGGTCGAGGAGCCCGCCACGTGCCTCGCGCGCGAGGGTCGAGGGAGCCACCTTGTCCATCTGCCGGCGGGCGAAGCGCGCGGTCATGATCGCTCCGGCCGCCCCGGCCCCCAGGCCGAGCGCGAGCCAGAAGAGCCGCTTCACTTCTTGCCGTCGGCCTTCCCGCTCCGGAACCGGGACGCGGCCTTCGACAGGCCGGCGCCGAGGGAGATGATCCGGACGAGTGGGCCACTCGCGGCCTGCTCGACGAGCTTGGAGATCTTCTCGACGCGGGCCACGATGTTGGCGGCCGACTCCAGCATCCCGTCGACCCGGTCGAGCTCGCGGTTGGTCTTGACCACCGAGTTGCGGACTTCCGACAGGAGCGGGACGGTCTCCTCACGGATCCCGTCGATCAGCATCTTCGTGCTGGTCAGAACGTTGAACGTGTTGACCAGCACCAGGCAGAGGCCGAGGACGAGCAGGCCCCAGAACGCGGCCAGGACGATCAGCGCCACGTCTCCGGCGCTCGCGAGGACGGCCATCGCACTCTCCTTCGGGAACAGGTCCGCGCATCATACCGGGGCGTCGGGCCCGGGTTCCCCCGCGGTTTCCTCGCCTTCGCCGGATGGCTCGTAGTAGCGCGTGCCTTCGAACCTGGCCGGCCGGTATTCCTGGTCGACCGTGTGGCCGGGGAAGTCGTGTGGGTACTTGTACCCCTTGCCGTAGCCGAGCTTGCGGGCGGTGGGCGTGCCCGCCTCCCTGAGATGAAGGGGCACGGGATCGGCCGACGCCGCATCCTCCATGGCTTTCGACAAGGCGGCGATCACGCTGTTCGACTTGGGCGCCCGAGCCAGGTAGATGGCCGCTTCCGCCAGGTTCAGCCGGGCCTCGGGCAAACCCACGTACTCGACGGCCTGGGCGGCGGCCACGGCGACCTGAAGGGCGCGGGGGTCGGCCAGGCCGATGTCCTCGGAGGCATGCACCACCATCCGCCTGGCGATGTAGCGGGGATCTTCCCCGGCCTCCAGCATCCGGGCCAGCCAGAACAGGGTGGCATCGGGGTCCGAGCCCCGGATACTCTTGATGAACGCAGAGATGACGTCGTAGTGCGCATCGCCCTGGCGGTCGTACACGATGGCCTTCTTCTGGACGGCGTCGGCGGCCCGCTCGCGTGTCACCACGTCCTCACCGGCCTCCTTCGCCGAGAGCACGCCCGCCTCGAGGCCGGTCAGCGCGATCCGGGCATCGCCCCCGGCCACCTCCACGAGATGATCGAGCGCGTCCTCCTCGACCTTCACCGGGATGCCGCCAAGACCCCGGCCCTCGTCCTCCAGCGCGCGAATGAGCAGAGCCCGAACCTCAGATGGCGACAGCGGTTCCAGGCGGAGCAGCAGGCAGCGCGACAGGAGCGGTGTGACGAGGGAGAAGTACGGATTCTCGGTGGTCGCGCCGATCAAGATGATCGTCCCCTCCTCCACCGCAGGCAGCAGCACGTCCTGCTGGGCCTTGCTCCACCGGTGGACCTCGTCCACGAACAGAACCGTCCGCAGCATCCCGCCCTTGGCCCGGTCCATGACCTTGCGGGCGTCGGCCACTCCCGACGACACCGCCGAGAGCTGCACGACCTCCGCGCCCACAGCGTCCGCGAGGAGGTGGGCGAGCGTGGTCTTCCCACTCCCCGCCGGACCCCACAACACGACCGAGGGAAGGTGGCCACCCTGGATCAGCTCGCTGAGTGCCTTGCCCGGCCCGACCAGGTGCGTCTGGCCCACGAACTCCTCGAACGAGCGGGGCCGCATCCTCGTGGCCAGGGGGACCTCGGCCATCGGCTACCGCCGGTGTGGGTACCGGATGATCCGCTGGGGCTCGATCCGGTACAGCACGCGGACCTGACCCGCGACCGGTGTCCAGGGCTCACCGTCGTACCGGCGCGACAACGTGTCGATGTGCGCCTCCGCCTCCGGCCCGGTCACCCGATCCGCCACGGTTCCCTGGATCGAGGCCCACCGATAGAAGTCCTCGCCGATGACGGTGACGGCGGCGCGGGGGTCCCGCCGCAGGTTCCGGTCCTTCCGCCGGCCTTGCGCCGTGTTGACCAGCACGTGACCGTCCGCCGCATCCACCCACGTCACCGTGGCGTGCGGTGCCCCGTCCTCGTACAGCGTGACCAACGCCGCATAGTTCCCACCGGTCAGGAGCTCGAGGTCCCAGTCGGTCAGCGGGGCGGTCACGCCCCCCCGTCCTTCTTCGCGTCCTTCCGAGCGATCACGGTGATGCCGAGATCCCGGAGCTGTTCCTCGGGGACGGGCGCGGGAGCCCCGGTCAAGGGGTCCGCCCCCGACTGGGCCTTGGGGAACGCCGTCACGTCGCGGAGGGTCTCCTTCCCCGCCATGAGCATGGCCAGCCGGTCCAGGCCCATGGCGATCCCGCCGTGGGGTGGGACGCCGTACCGGAACGCCCGAAGCAGGTGGCCGAACTTCTCCTCGGTCTCCTCGGGGGTGAGGCCGAGCACCTCGAACACCCGACGCTGGGTCCACGGGTCGTGGATCCGGATGCTGCCCCCGCCGAGCTCGAAACCGTTCAGGACCAGGTCGTAGGCCCGGGCGGTGGCCGTCTCGGGCGACAGGTCGTCGGAGGCCGGCGAGGTGAACGGGTGGTGGACCGACACCCACTTGCCCTCGTCCTCGCTCCACTCGAACAATGGGGGCTCGACCATCCAGCAGAACCGCCACTCCCCGTCGGGGACGAGGCCCAGGCGGGCGGCCAGGTGCCGGCGAAGCCCGTCGAGGGCAACGTTCGCCCGGTCCGCCCGATCCGCCACGATCAACAGGAGATCTCCCGGCCCTGCGCCGGTGGCCGCCGCGGCGGCTCGGGCTTCCTCCGGGATGACGTGCTTCTCGACCGGCGAGCGGATCGTCTCCTTGTCCTCCACCACCATCCACACGAGGCCGGCGGCGCCCCGCTCCTTCGTCACCTGCACCAGTTCGTCCAGCTCCCTGCGGGAGAGCTGCGAACCGCCCGGCGCGGCGAACCCCTTGATGACGCCGCCCTGAGACAGGGCTGCGGCGAAGGCTCGGAACCCGGTCCCGGCGAAGGCCTCCCCCAGATCGGCCAGCTCCATGCCGTAGCGAAGGTCGGGACGGTCCGTCCCGTAGCGCGCCATCATCTCGGCGTACGTGAGGCGCCGGAAGGGCACCGGGACGACGACGCTCTTGATGTGGGCAACGATCCTCGCATACAGCGGCTCGATCACGCGGAGGACGTCGTCCTCGTTCACGAACGACATCTCCATGTCGAGCTGGGTGAACTCGAAGCTTCGATCGGCCCGGGGAGCCTCATCGCGCAGGCACCGGACGATCTGGTAATAGCGGTCCTGGCCGGCCACCATGAGGAGCTGCTTGAGCTGCTGGGGGGATTGCGGGAGCGCGTAGAAGCTCCCGGGCCACAGCCGTGCCGGCACCAGAAAGTCGCGAGCCCCCTCGGGGGTGCTCCGGGTCAGGAACGGCGTCTCCACCTCCACGAAGGCCAGGCCCTCCATGTGGTCGCGGATGATCCGGCTGATGGAATGGCGGAGCTGAAGCACGCGGGTCATCTCGGGACGGCGGAGGTCCAGATAGCGGTAGGTGAGCCGGAGGAGTTCGTCGGCCTCGATGCGGTCCTCCACGGGGAACGGCGGCGTGTCGGCAACGGCGAGGACCTCGACGGTGCGAACGGCCACCTCCACCTCGCCGGTCGGCAACCCCGGGTTCACGGTTCCCTCGGGCCGTCGCCTGACCTCCCCCGTGACCCGGATGACCGATTCGGTCTTGAACTGATGGGCCACCTCCTGGGCCTCCGGTGCCTCCTCCGGGTGGAAGACCAACTGGACCAGGCCCTCGCGATCGCGAAGGTCCACGAACGTCAGGCCGCCATGGTCTCGTTGGCGAGCCACCCACCCACACACGGCG
>VAYX01000159.1 GCA_005885325.1 Actinomycetota bacterium | reverse complement strand
GGGTGACGTTCCGGGGATCGGCCGGGCAGTCCTTCGGCGCCTTCCTGGCCGCCGGGACCGAGCTCCGGCTGATCGGGGAGGCGAACGACTACGTCGGCAAGGGCATGGGCGGTGGTCGCCTCGTGATCCTCCCGCCACGCGACGATGCCGGTGACCCGTACCTGGCCGGAAACGTGGTCCTGTACGGGGCGACCGGTGGCGAGCTGTTCGTGGCGGGACGGGTGGGCGAGCGCCTCGCGGTCCGGAACTCGGGGGCCACCGCGGTCGTCGAGGGCGCGGGCGACCACGCCTGCGAGTACATGACCGGCGGCACCGTCGTGGTGCTCGGACCGGTCGGATGCAACCTGGGGGCCGGGATGACCGGCGGCAGGGCCTTCGTCCTGGATGCGACCGAGGCGCTCGCCGGTCGGGTGAACGCCGAGCTCGTCGACGTCGCGGGGCCGGACCCCGAGGACCTCGGGCACTTGCGGGCTCTCATCGAACGCCACGCCGAGCTCACCGGCTCCGCGCGAGCCGATGAAGTCTTGGCGGCCTGGCCGGACGCCGCTCGCCGGTTCCTGCGCGTCGCGCCCCGAGAGGACGTCGTCGTCATCACGCAACGGAACGAGGGCACCCCGGCTCACGCCAAGGAGCGCGTCGCGGCCGCCTCCGCTTCGAACTGAGCCGCTTCGGTCGAGCCGGGGATCGCAAGGGTCGGCGAATCGCCACCGATGGCTCGCGACACCCGGTCGAAGTAGCCCATCCCCACCTCGGCCTGATGGCGGGTTGCCGTGTAGCCATCGGGTTCGAGCGCGAACTCCCGGTCCTGGAGCCGGACGTACGCGGACATCCCTTCCTCCCGGTAGCCGCGGGCAAGCTCGAACATGGACGCGTTCAGCGCGTGGAACCCGGCCAGCGTGACGAACTGGAACGCGTAGCCCATCGTTCCCAGGTCGCGCTGGAAGCGCCGGATCGCTCGCTCGTCCAGATGTCGCTTCCAGTTGAAGGAGGGGGAGCAGTTGTAGGCGAGCAGCTTGCCGGGGAAGCGCGCGTGGACGGCCTTCGCGAACCGCTCCGCCTCGGCAAGGTCCGGCGTGGAGGTCTCGCACCACAGGAGGTCGGCGTATGGCGCGTAGGCCAGGCCCCGGGCGATGGCGGCCTCCATCCCCTCCCTCGAACGGAAGAACCCCTCGGCAGTACGGTCACCGGTGAGGAACGGCACATCCCGCGGGTCGGCGTCGCTCCTCACGAGCGACGCGGAACAGGCATCCGTCCGCGCCACCAGCACGGTGGGGACGTCGAGCGCGTCGGCGGCCAGCCGTGCGGCGGTGAGCGTCTTGACGAACTGCGCGGTCGGGACGAGCACCTTGCCGCCGAGGTGGCCGCACTTCTTCTCGCCGGCGAGCTGGTCCTCGAAGTGCACCGCGGCCGCCCCGGCCTCCACCATGGCCTTCATCGTCTCGAACGCGTTCAGCGTGCCGCCGAACCCGGCTTCGGCGTCCGCCACGATCGGCACGATCCACCTGGTGCCGGTCTCCCCGCCGGCCCATGCGATCTGGTCCGCTCGCTGGAGCGCGTTGTTGATCCGCCGGACGAGCGCCGGCACGCTGTTCGACGGGTACAGGCTCTGGTCCGGGTAGGTGTGGAGGGCCAGGTTGGCGTCCGCCGCGACCTGCCAGCCGGAGACGTAGACGGCGTCCAGGCCGGCCTTCACCATCTCCACGGCCTGGCCGCCGGTCATCGCGCCGAGCGCCGCGACGTACGGCGTCCGGTGCATGAGCGTCCACAATCGGTCCGCGCCCAGACGCGCCAGGGTGTGCTCGATCGTGATCGTGCCGCGCAACCCGATGACGTCTTCGGCCGAATAGGTGCGTTCGATTCCCCGCCATCTGGGGCTCGTGTCCCAGTGGCTCCTCAGGCGGGCAGCCTCCCGTCGGAGGCGTTCGTCGTAGGAGAGATCGCGCATGGTCGTCCTCCGTCTCGAGGTGAAAGGGGGATTGGGCGAGCCACGTTCGCTTGAAGTTGATTTTCGGCTCGGGGGCGCAGGCCGATGTCGGCCGGCTCGGCGCTCCTATGCCCGGGATACGCCGACCGGCGGGTTCGTCAGGAAGTTGAACCGCCGTTCAAACATGGCGAGTGGAGTGTGCCCGTACATCGGCAGGCATGTCAAGCCGAGCTCACGGCACGATCTTCGAGATCGGGAGCTCCAGGATGTCGGTGGCGCCCTTCGCCTTCAGGAGGGGGATCAGCGTGTTGACCGTGGCCTTGTCGACGACCGTTTCGATGGCGTAGCCCCCGTCGGACAGCTGGGAGACGGTCGGCGACTTCATCGAGGGCACGACGTCCAAGACCGCGCGAAGGTTCTCCTCGCTCACGTTCAGCTTGATCAGGACGCGCCCCTCTGCCCGCAGCGCTCCCAGGAGGAGGGTCGTGATGTCGTCCATGGCCGCGCGCTTGACGGGGTCGGCCGCCGAGGCTCGGTTGGCCATCAGGAGGACCTCGGATTCGAGGAGCGTCTCGATGACCTTCATACCGTGGGCCCGAAGCGTGCTGCCGGTCTCGGTCACGTCCACGATGGCGTCGACGATCTCGGGGACCTTCGCCTCGGTCGCGCCGTGGGACCAGACGACGCGGACCGGGATGCCGAGGTCGTGGAAGTACCGGCGGGTGAGGTTCACGTACTCCGTGGAGATGCGTGAATCGGGCGGGAGCTCCTTCGCGCTGTTCGCCGGGTGGTCGCCGGGGACGGCCAGCACGATGCGCACGCCTCGGCCGGTGCCGCTCTTCGCGTACTCGAGCGATGCCAGGACCTCGACGTCGGCGCCTGTTTCCTCGATCCAATCCCGCCCGGTGATGCCGAGGTCGAACAGCCCGTCCTGGATGTAGGTCGGGATCTCCTGCGGCCGAAGGAGCGAGATGCGCTCGATGCGTTCGTCGTCGACCGTGCCGTGGTAGTCCCGGGGCGAGCCCCGGCGGACGTGGAGGTCCGCGGCCTCGAGCAGCCGGAGGGTCTGTTCCTCGAGCGAACCCTTCGGGATGACCATGCGCAGCATCACAGCCCCCGATGGAAGCAGCTTCGCTCGCCCAGGTGGCAGGCCGGGCCGACCTGGTGGACCCGGACGAGCAAGACGTCACCGTCGCAGTCGACCCGGACCTCCTCCACGTGCTGGACGTGGCCGCTCGTCTCGCCCTTGCGCCACAGCTCGTTCCTGGAGCGGCTCCAGAACACGGTCTTGCCCTCGTCGAGGGT
Organism: Actinomycetota bacterium; assembly: GCA_005885325.1. Lineage (GTDB taxonomy): Bacteria > Actinomycetota > UBA4738 > UBA4738 > HRBIN12 > AC-69. The sequence goes on along the minus strand of VAYX01000159.1, from coordinate 5,549 downwards.
TCGCTCAACCGACTCCCGGCTCATCCAGGCCAGCATCAGCACCTCGTCGTTCTCGGCGTCCTGAACGATCGCCGGGAGCAGGCCCCGGTCGTCGAACGTGAGCGCGTCGAGGTCCACCCGCTCCATCACAACCTCACCGGGATCCGCCTTCGGGCCAGGCCCTCCTTGACCTCGCGGATGGAGAGCTGGCCCGAGTGGAACCGGGACGCGGCGAGCACCGCATCGGCTCGTCCCTCCGTGAGGGCCTTGGCGAAGTGCTCGACCGTCCCCGCCCCTCCGCTGGCCACGACCGGCACGGCCACCGCCGTGGCCACCGCCTGGAGGAGCTCCAGGTCGTAGCCCTCGCCGGTCCCGTCTCGGTCCATCGACGTCAGCAGGACCTCCCCCGCGCCATGGTTCTCGGTGGCTTCGACCGCCCACTCCACGGCGTCCCGGCCGGTCGGCGTGCGCCCGGACTCGACCACGACCTCCCACCCATGGTCGCCCCGGCGCTTCGCGTCGATCGCCACGACCATGCATTGCGTGCCGAACCGGTCCGCGCACCTGGACAGGAGGGCCGGGTCGCGCGTGGCCGCAGTGTTCAGCGAGACCTTGTCCGCGCCCGCCCGAAGCAATGACCGAACGTCCTCCTCGCTCCGCACGCCCCCACCGACCGTGAGCGGGATGAACACCTGCTCGGCGGTTCGCGAGATCACGTCGAAGGTGGCCCGCCGGCCCTCGACCGTCGCCGTGATGTCGAGGAACACGAGCTCGTCGCCACCCTCCGCGTCGTACCGCGCGGCCAGCTCCACGGGGTCGCCCGCGTCACGGAGGTCCTCGAACCGAACGCCCTTCACCACGCGGCCGGCGTCCACGTCGAGGCAGGGGATGATCCGCTTGGACAGGGTCATCCCCGTACCACCTCGCCCAGCTGCAACGTTCCGGAGTAGAGCGCCTTGCCCACCACCGCCGCCTCGACGCCGAGGTCCCGGAGGGCCCAGACGTCGTCGGCTTTGCGCACGCCGCCGCTCGCGATCACCGGCAGTTCGGTGAGCGACAGCACGCGCTCGTACAGCGCGAGGTCCGGACCATCCATCGTCCCGTCCTGCTGGATGGAGGTGACCAGGAACCGCGGCGCGCCCGCGTCTCGGAGCGAGGAGACGGCCTCCTCCAGTCGAGGTCCCTGCTTGCGCCACCCCTCGACCATCACGTGTCCGTCCTGCACATCGATGGCCACCACGACCTGGTCGTGGAACTGCTCGACGGCCTCGGAGAGGAACCCGGGATTGAGGGCGGCGGACGTCCCCAGGATGGCCCGGGCCGCGCCGGCCTCCAGAGCCCCCTCGACCGCGTCGATCGTGCGCAGGCCCCCGCCGAGCTGGACCGGCACGGCGACGTTCCGGCAGATGGCCAGGATCACCTCGGCGTTCGACCCGGTCCCCAGCGCCGCGTCCAGGTCGACGACGTGCAGCCGGCGAGCGCCGTCGGCCTCGAAGCGCTTGGCAACCTCGACGGGGTCGGCGTCGTACACCGTCTCGGCCGTCGGATCGCCCCGGAACAGCCGCACGCATCGCCCTCCGTGGAGGTCGATCGCGGGGATGACGATCACGTCGCCGCCTCCTTCACGAAGGCCTCGTAGATGGCCAGCCCGGCGTCGCTCGACTTCTCGGGGTGGAACTGGGTGGCGAACACGTTCTCGCGAGCGATCGCGGCGGAGAACGGCCGGCCGTGCTCCGCCGTCCCCACGGTCACGCCCGCGACGATGTCGGCCGCATACGAGTGGACGAAATAGAAGCTGGTGCGGGTGGGGAGGTTCCGCACGAAGGGGTGGTCGAAGACCCAGTCCACCGTGTTCCATCCCATGTGAGGCACCTTCACCACGGGGGGCAACTTCCTCGCCTGCCCCGGGACGATCCCCAGACCCTCCTGAGGGTCCTCCTCGCTCCGCTTGAACAGGATCTGCATCCCCACGCACACGCCGAACAGTGGCCGTCCGGTCGCGGCGAAGTCCCGGACCGCGCCGTCGAGCCGCCGGTCCATCAAGTTCCGCATGCACGCGCCGAAGTGCCCGACACCGGGGACGACGAGCGCGTCGGCGGCGAGCGCGGGGCCGGCCTCGTCGACGACCTCCGGCACGCCGCCCACCCGTTCGATGGCGCGAGCCACCGAGCGAAGGTTCCCCATCCCGTAGTCCAGGATCGCGATGGTCACAGCGTCCCCTTGGTCGAGGGCGTCCCGCCACGCCCGGTCGACGAGCATGCGTCCCCGAGCGCTCGAGCCAGGGCCTTGAACTCGGCCTCGACCACATGGTGGGGGGATCGTCCCCGCACCAATCGAACGTGCAGCGTCATCTGCGCGGCGGCGGCGAGGGCCCGGACGAAGTCCTCCGTGAGCCCGGAGTCGTAGGTCCCGATGGTCTCGGCCTGGACCTCGACGTCGTGCACGACGAACGGTCGGCCGGACAGGTCGAGCGCCACCTCGACGGCGGCCTCGTCGAGGGGCACGGTGATCGAGGCGAACCGGCGGATGCCGCGCTTGTCGCCGAGGGCCTCGGCGAGCGCTTCCCCCAGCGCCAGCCCCACGTCCTCCACCGTGTGGTGGCCGTCCACATCGAGGTCGCCCTTGGCGGTGACCGTGAGGTCGAACCCGGCGTGGGTCCCGAGCTGCTCCAGCATGTGGTCGAAGAACGGGAGTCCGGTATCGGCGCTGGCCGAGCCCGACCCGTCGAGACGGAGCTCCACGCGAACGGTGGTCTCCTTGGTGCTCCGCTCGACGATGGCGTCGCGCGGGCTCATGCCAGGACCTCCTTCAGCGCCGACAGGAACCTGCCGACCTCCTCGGGCGTACCCGCGGTGACCCGCAGGCAGTCGGGGACCACGGACGTCATGTCGCGGACGAGAACGCCTCGGTCCAGCAACCCCCGCCACACCTCCCGGGCCGGCTTCGGTGGCCGAAACAGCACGAAGTTGGCATCGGACGGGAAGGCCCGGACCTCGAGCGCGGGAAGCTCGCCCAGGATGCGGTCGCGCTCCTGCCGAACCGCGTCGAGGATGGCCAGGGCGTCCTCCTTGTGGCGCAGGGCGATCAGCCCGGCCGCCTGGGTGAGGGCCGAAAGATGATAGGGGAGCCGCACCCTGCGAAGGTCGTCTACCACCTCGGGCGACGCCAGGCAGTAGCCGATCCGGGCGCCCGCGAGGGCGAAGGCCTTGGAGAACGTGCGAACCACGGCCACGTTCGGGTACCCGGCAACGAGTCCCGCCGCCGAGCGCCCACCGAACTCGATGTAGGCCTCGTCCACCACGACGAGCGAGTCCCCGCCGGCTGCGAGCTCCTCGACGACCTCGACCGGCTGCGCGTTCCCCGTCGGGTTGTTGGGGGAGCAGACGAAGACAACGGCAGGCTGTGCGGCGAGGGCTCGGGCCGCGTCGTGCGTCGAGATGGACCACGGTTCGTCGAGGGACAGGGGGAACAGGTCGCCGTGGGTCACCCATGCCAGCCGCTCGTGGAGGACGTACGTCGGCTGGAACACCACGACCCGCCGGCCCGGCCCGCCGTACGCCAACAGGAGCTGTTCGATCACCTCGTTCGATCCGTTCGCCGCCCACGTTCCCTCGACGGGATGGCCGGCGTGCTTGGCCAGCGCTTCGCGCAGCTCCTGCGCCTCCCGGTCCGGATACCGATGCAGCTCGAGCGCGCGGACCGCGTCGCCCAGCTCGCCCCGGAAGCTCTCCGGTAGGGGATACGGGCACTCGTTCGTGTTCAGCCGGGCGGCCACCTCGAGCTGGGGCGCCTGGTAGGGCTCCAGGTCCCGGAGGCCGCGACGGGGAACCGCAGGCGTCACGTCGGCCTCCGTCCCCGGGCCCGGATCTCCACCGCCCGAGCGTGGCCCGGAAGCCCTTCGGCGAACGCGATCCTCGCGACCTCCGGAGCCAGACGGGCGGCGGCCCCGTCGGAGACCTCCACCACCGAGGAGACCTTCACGAAGTCGGCGGACCGCAGCCCGGAGGAGAAGCGCGCCGTGCCCGCCGTCGGAAGGACGTGGTTCGAGGCCACGCCGTAGTCGCCGAACGGCACCGGGGTGAACCCGCCGACGAAGATGGCGCCGGCGTTCCTGATGCGTTGGGCGAAGTGCCCGGGGTCGGCCACCACCAGGTGGAGGTGCTCGGGGGCCAGGCCGTCGACCACCTCGACGGCCTGGTCTTCGTCGGCGACCAGCACCGTGCGCGCGTGCGCGAGGGCTGCCTTCACCACCTCACTCCGGCCGGCCCGAGCCACCTCGGCCTCGAGCGCCTTCTCCACCTCGCTCACGACGTCCGCGTCGAAGGCGATCAGGACGGCGAGCGCATCGGGATCGTGCTCGGCCTGGGCCACCAGGTCGGCGGCCACCCAGGCGGGATCGGCCGAAGAATCGGCCACGACGGCGAGCTCCGTCGGACCGGCCAGCCCGTCGATGCCGACGAACCCGGCGACCTGCCGCTTGGCCTCGGTCACGTACGCGTTGCCTGGCCCGACGATCCGGTCGACGGCCTCGATCGACGCGGTGCCGAACGCCAGGGCCGCCACGGCCTGGGCCCCGCCGACTTTCGCCACCGCGGTTGCGCCGGCCCGGGCCGCCGCGTACAGCACGGCGGGGTGGATCGAGCCGTCCGGCGACGGCGGGGTGCAGACCACGACACCCTCGACGCCGGCGACGACAGCCGGGACGACGGTCATCGCTACCGAGGATGGATACTCGGCCCGCCCGCCCGGCACGTAGCACCCGGCCCTGGCCAGCGGACGCACGATCTCGCCGAACCGGATGCCGTCGCGCTCGTCCCACCACTCCGCCGGGAGCTGACGGCGATGGAGGTCGGTGAGGCGCTCGACCAGGGCGTCGAGAGCCGCCTTCAGCTCCGAGGGCACGGCCTCTTCTGCTCGCTGGAACTCCTGCGGCGAGACGGGGAGGCCGCCCTGTCGGAGGTCCGCGCCGTCGAACTTCAGCGTGAGGTCGAAGAGGGCGTCGTCGCCCTCGGCGCGGACGCGGTCGATGATGCCGCGTACCGCGTCGGCTACGGAGGGATCGATCTCGAGGCTTCGGGGCTCGAGCCGCTCCCTCCGGTCCCGGAGGTCGAGGAGCTCGAGCACCTAGCGCTCCTCGTGGACCTCGTGGTGCGCGTGGGTGGTCGCGTGGCTGATCCCGGCGGCCGTCCCGCTGGCGCGGTCCGTCCGCCGGTCCCAGACGAACAGGATCCAGCCGCTCGCGGAGACGAACGCCGCGGCGACGATGAGTAGGCCCAGGGCCAACAGGAACGTCGCTTGACGGTCCATGGGGCCGCAAGGGTACCCGATGGAAGGGTCAGCCGCGACCTTCGCTCAGTGCACGCTTGGCTTCCGTGCGGCGCTCGGCCTCCAGGCGCTCGAGCTCCACGTTCGAATGGTCGACGTATCCCATGGCGCCGGCGATGGCGTGATGGCCCGCCTTCTCGTCGATCAGCCGGTGCATCCGCTGCACGACGCGTCGGTACACGGGGTGTCCCTGGGGCGTGGACCGGAGCTCCAGGACGTGCATGGCCTCGCGCGCGTTCATCTGC
>VAYX01000158.1 GCA_005885325.1 Actinomycetota bacterium | reverse complement strand
CAACGCCACCGGCTCACCGTGGCCCGCCAGGAGCAACCGGCCGGCGTCGGCCACCAGCGCGAGCTCGCCGTGCTCCGAGCGATACGTGCCGGCATAGTCCTCGGCGCCGTCCACATGGTCGAGGGGCGCGGGATCGGGGATGTCGGGCAATGGCTCGTCCCTGGACCATGCCGAGAGGGTCCGCAGGGCGAACCGGGCGGCCGGTCCGCGGTTCGCATCCGCGTTCGCCAGGACGATGACGCCGACGCCCTCAGCGGGATCCATCTCCATCCACGCCGAGAAGCCGACGGTGGACCCGGTGTGCCCGATCGATGTGCGCCCGTCCATCGTGGTGGTCTTCATCCCGTAGCCGTAGACCTCGCCCGGCGCCTCGGGATCCTCGGCGGCGGGCTGGACCAGGAGGGCGAAGCTCGGTCCGGAGAGCACGGGGTTGCCGCCCGACAGCAGCATCCGGATGTACGCGCACATGTCCGCCGCCGTCGAGCAGATCGTCCCGTCCGCGGTCGCGCTCTCGACCCACGGAGCGGGAACCAACCCCATGCTCGGGTGCCGGGGACGGTCGTCGAACGGCGGCACGTGGCCGGTGGCGCTCTGGCCCCTGCCCTCCGGCGTGGTGATCGGGTCGGTCGACGCCATGTGGAGTGGTTCGAGGATCCTTTCTCGTACGAGCTCCCACCACGGTTGCCCCGCAATGGCTTCCAGGACCAGGCCCAGCGCCTTGTAGCCGGCGTTCGAGTAGTGGAACCGGGTTCCGGGGGCGAAGCCGACCTCCGACTCGCGGAGCGCCCACAGCTCGTGCAGGCCCTCGCCGGTGAAGTCCCGGCCGGTCGGCAGTCCCGCGGTGTGCGTGAGGAGGTGGTGGAGGGTGATCGGCCCCGACGGCGACCGGACCTCGAACCATGGCAGGTACTCGGTGACCGGGGCGTGCAGATCGAGCCGGCCCGCCTCGTGCTCCTGGAGAACGGCGATGGCCGTGAACGACTTGCTGATGGAGCCGATCTGGAAGCGGTTCTCGGGCCGGACGGGCTCGCGGGCCGGGAGGTTCGCATGACCCACGGTGACCACCCCGAGGGGATCGTCACGGCTCGTGAGGCCGATGGCCACCCCCGGCGCCTGGATGGCCGGGAGATGGAGCTCGACGAACCGGCGGACGTGGGCGACGGGATCCGCCGTCTTCCCCATCGCGGGCCTATCCGAAGAAGAGCTTCAGCTCGCGCTCGGCGGAATCGGTCGAGTCGCTCCCGTGCACCAGGTTCTCGGTGATGATCAGTCCGAAGTCGCCCCGGATCGTCCCCGGCGGGGCGAGCGCGGGATCGGTCGGACCGATCAGGGATCGGAGCACCGGGACGGCTCGCTCCCCCTCCACCCGGGCCACGACCACCGGCCCCGAACCTATGAACCCGACGAGCTCGTCGAAGAACGCCTTCTCCCTGTGCTCCGCATAATGCTCCTCGGCCGTGGCCCGGTCGATGGCAGTCATCCGCATCTCGACGAGGTGCAGCCCCTTCGCCTCGACCCGTCGGAGGACCTCACCGATCAATCCGCGCCGCACGGCGTCGGGCTTCACGATGAGCAGCGTCGACTCCACGGCCACGTTCAGGATGCCTTTCCGAGCGCCCGGCGAGCGTCCGCGACAGTATAGAGAGAGCCCGTCACCAGGATCAGGTCATCGGCTCCCGCGCTGTCCCTCGCGGCCTGGAGCGCGTCCGCCACAGAGCCGAAGGTCTCGACGGGGACCCCGATCCCCGCGATGGCCTGGGCAACCCGCTCCGCGTCGGCCGATCGAGCGCTGGTGTTGTGGGCGGCATACGACCGGTCCGCGAGGGGGGCGAGGGCGGCGACGATGCCGTCCACATCCTTGTTCGACGAGACGGCGATGACCAGGTGCAGCCGGCTCCAACCGAACGCCTCGGTGAGGGCCGATGCGAGCGCCTCCGCCCCGGCCGGGTTGTGCGCGCCGTCGACCAGGATCGTCGGCCGGTGAGCCACCACCTCCAGTCTTCCCGGCGAGTTGGCGGCAGACAGCGCCGAACGGACCGCGTCCGTCGTCAGCGCCTTTTCCAGGAACGACTCCACGGCAACGATCGCCGCCGCGGCGTTCCTGGCAGCATGCTCGCCGAAGAGCCCGAGCGGGACCTCCTCGTAGCGGTCGAAGAGCCCGCGAACCCCGATGACCTGCCCCCCGACGGACCGCCGGCGATCCAGGACGGCGAAATCGCGTCCCTCGTACCGCAGCTTGGCCTCGAACGCCTCGCACCGGTCCTGGATCACCTGGAAGGCCTCGGGGGTCTGCTCCCGGCACACCACCACCTTGCCCGGCTTCACGATGCCGGCCTTCTCCGCGGCGATCTGTTCCACCGTCGAGCCGAGCTCGGGGTGATCGACGGCGATGGGGCAGATCACCGCGACGTCCCCGGCCACGAGGTTCGTGGCGTCCCACGCGCCGCCCATCCCCACCTCGAAGACGCCGAGCGACACCGGCTTGTCCGAGAACCACACGAACGCGAGCGCCGTGAGCGCCTCGAAGTACGTGACCCGCTCACCCTTCGGGTCCACCAGCAGGAAGTACGGCAGCAGCCGTTCGTACTCCTCGGCGAACTCCGCCTCGGGGATGGTCTCGCCGCACACGGAGATCCGCTCGGTCACCGAGTGCAGGTGCGGCGAGGTGTAGAGCCCGGCCGTCAGGCCGTGCTCGCACGCCAGGTCCGCGATGAGGCGAGCCGTCGTGGTCTTGCCGTTCGTCCCGGTCACGTGGATCGTCGGGTACGTGAGCTGCGGGTCGTCGAGCAGCTCGGCCACCGCGGTGATACGGGCCAGGTCGGGAACCATACGGTCGGGCTGCCGGCCGTCGAGCTCCGCCAGGGCCTCGTCGAATCGCACAGCGGTGTCAGTCAGGCGCGAGCGTCGTCTCGACGGCGAACGCGTCGCCCTCGATCGTCTCGAGGCGGCCGATGTTGCCGGCCTCCCGGAGGTCGGCCGCCACCGCCTCGAGGATGGCCAAGCGCTCCGCCGTGTCGCGGACCACCACGCGCTCGGCCTTGGCCCGCAGCGACTGCTTGTTTAGGGCCTTGAACTTGCGAACCGCTCCCAGGGCGGCGGCCGCCACGTCGAGGGCCGCTGGATCCGCTCCCTCGGCCACGTGCGCAAGCTCCGTCTCGGAGGGCCACGGGGCACGGTGCACCGAGCCCTCCCGCCACCACGACCAGACCTCCTCCGTCACGTAGGGAAGGAACGGCCCGAACATCCGCAGGAGCACCGAGAGGGCGGTGCGCAGCGCCGACACGGCCGATGCGGCCGCGTCGGCGCCGCGCGCCCCGTACGCCCGTCCCTTGACCAGCTCGAGGTAGTCGTCGCAGAAGCTCCAGAAGAAGCGCTCGCTGATCTCGAGCGCCCGGGCGTGGTCGTAGCCCTGGAACGCGCGGGTGGCCTCCTCGACCGCCCCGGCGAGCTGGCCCAGCATCGATCGATCGAGCACCTCGGTCAGGGCCACCCCCTCAGTGGCCTCGATCGAAAGCGCGAACCTCGACGCGTTCAGGACCTTGATGGCCAGCCGGCGCCCCACCTTGATCTGGCTCTCGTCGAACGCGGTGTCGGCGCCGAGGCGCGCGCTCGCCGCCCAGTACCGAACGGCATCCGCCCCGTACTGCTCCAGGAGCGGCATGGGCGTCACCACGTTCCCCTTCGACTTCGACATCTTCTTGCGCTCGGGGTCCAGGACCCATCCGGAGATCGCCGCGTTCGTCCACGGGAGCGAATCGTGCTCCAGATGGGACTTCAACACCGTATAGAACAGCCACGTTCGGATGATGTCGTGGCCCTGTGGCCGAAGGTCCATGGGGAACACCCGGCCGAACAGGTCGTCGTCCTCGCACCACCGTCCGGCGATCTGGGGCGTGAGCGACGAGGTCGCCCAGGTGTCCATGACGTCCGGATCGCCCGCGAAGCCGCCGGGCGCGCCCCGCTGATCCGCCGTGTAGCCGTCGGGCACGTCGCTCGAGGGGTCGATCGGCAGCCGGTCCTCTGAAGCCAGCAGGGGATGCTCGTGATCGGGCTCACCCCGCTCGTCGAGCGCGTACCACACCGGGAACGGCACGCCGAAGAACCGCTGGCGGCTGACGCACCAGTCGGAGTTCAGGCCCTCCACCCAGGATTCGTAGCGGGCCCGCATGTGCTCGGGGTGCCAGTGGAGCTCCCGGCCCCGCTTGACCAGGTCCTCCCGGAAGTCGAGGGTCTTCACGAACCACTGCCGGCTGGAGATGATCTCGAGGGGCCGTTCCCCTCGCTCGTAGAACTCGTTCGCCCCACGTGGGCTCGAGGCCCTCGATGGTGGGCTTCTCCGGCACGGCCATGCCGCGGAGTCTACGGGATGCTCGCGCGGGGCTGGCCTCAACGGACGCTACACTCGCTTGCCGTGAAGACGTGCGGGGCCTGTGGCGCAACGAACGCCGACGACGCCCGGTTCTGTGCGGCCTGCGGAGCCTCCCTGATACGCGCGTGCCCCCGTTGCGGGTCGGAGGTTCCCGAGGGCGCCAGGTTCTGTCCCGCGTGCGGCAGCCCGGTCGGCGAGCCGATGGGCCACGATCGGTACGGGCGCCCCGAAGAGCGGGGTGACCGCGTGCTTGCCCACCAGGTCACGGAACCGCTCGTCCTCCGGGTTCACGACGAGCGCCACGCACGCCGGGATCAGCTCGGGGCGGGACGTCTCGATCTCGACCGAGCCGCCGTCCTCGAGCTCGAAGGTCACGCGGTGATACATCCCGTTCACCTCGCGGTCCTCGATCTCCGCCTGCGCCACCGCGGTGCGGAAGTCGACGTCCCACATGGTGGGGGCTTCGGCCTGGTACGTGAGGTCTCGGGCCAAGAGTCGGAGGAACGCGCGCTGGGAGGCCCGGCGGGACCGCTCGTCGATCGTCGCGTAGGTCATGGTCCAGTCGACCGACAGCGCCAGGCGGCGGAACAGCTCCTCGAAGGCCCGCTCGTCCTCGGCTGTCAGCCGGCCGCACAGCTCCACGAAGTTCGGCCGGGACACCGCGACCGGCTCATCACTCGGACGCTCGAGTGCCTCCGGGTCGAAGTGCGGATCATAGGGAAGCGACGGGTCACACCGGACGCCGAAGTGGTTCTGGACCCGTCGTTCGGTCGGCAGCCCATTGTCGTCCCACCCCATGGGGTAGAAGACCATCTTGCCGGCCATCCGCTGGAACCGGGCGATCACGTCGGTGTGCGTGTAGGACATGACGTGGCCGACGTGGATGTAGCCGCTGACCGTGGGGGGTGGCGTGTCGACCGCGTAGATCTCCTCGCGGGACCTCGACCGGTCGAACCGATACGTGCCGGCCGACTCCCACCGCTCGCCCCACGTGGCTTCCAGTCCCTCGACGCT
>VAYX01000157.1 GCA_005885325.1 Actinomycetota bacterium | reverse complement strand
GGGCCGCCGTTCGTCACGGTGATCGTGTAGGTGAGGTTCTGCCCCACGTGTACGGGATCGGGGGAGTCGGTCTTCGTGACCGAGATGTCGACCTGCCCGTAGCACCCGTTCAGGTTGGGGGCGCCGGCGAAGGCGCTGGCCCCGGAGTCCTGGCAGGCGAAGTAGATCCGCCGGCCCCCGAGGTCCTTGGTCCACGCCACGTTCGCCCCTCCCGCGGGGTCTACGTGGACCTCGAACACGTCGGCCAAGCCCCGGTTCGCCCCGGGCACCGCCGAGCAGAAGATGCCGAACGTGCAGATGCCGCCGCCGGTGGTGCCGTCGCCGTGGATCGGGTTGGGATCGAGCAGGATCTGATCCGTGGCCACCGGCGTGGACGCGTAGGTGGCGCGGGGTCCATTTCGGTAGGTGGCCACGGCCCCGGTGATCTGGGAGAACCCCACGAACCACACGCTCGTCGGCTTGTTCGGCTGGAGGGTCGAGGAGCTGTAATAGGCCGAGTCCACGATGCCGGCCGACCCTGCCGCCAACCACGGGAAGAAGAACGAGCCGGTCGTCTTGTTGATCTTGAACGGGGCGGTCCAGTGCCGCCCCTGATCGGGCGAGGTCACCAGGTACAGATCGGTGGGCTGCGGGTCCTCCTGGCAGGTTTGGCTGTTGAGCGTGCACGCGGCGACGAATCCCACGGGATCGTCGTTGTGGCGAACCGAGAGCGCGATGTGAACCTGGTGACCGGAATCAACGGTGATCGTGGAGAAGATCTTGTCCGCGTTGTCTCCGATCTTGGTCGTGGCGTTGAACGCCCCTTCCCAGGCCAGGGACGAGCTCCACGTGTTGCCGCCGTCGGTGGACGTCGACACCCAGGCCTTGTTGAACGGGCCGATCTGCGTGTAGTTGCAGCCGGTCTGGACGTTGGACTCCACATCGTTGCCGGATAGCCACAGTGCATACACGGTCCCGGTGTCCTGATCGACCGTGATCCCGCCGGGGATCGTGTTGCACGTCGAGTCGTCGGCGTTCGTGTCGCTCTCGATGACGTGAGGGGGCGAGAAGGTCGCGCCCCCGTCGTGCGACACGGTCACGTACACCAGGTCGTCCGGGGAGAAGGTGTGGAATTCCAGGTAGACGGTGTCCTTGTCCGGATCCGACGCGGTCGGCGTGGTGTTCTTCTTCGGATACACGTCGATCCACGGACGGTCCGACGCGCCGGGGTGGTTGTCGGCGAGGATGTTCTGCGTCGTCCAGCTGTGCCCGCCGTCCAGGCTGCGGTAGATGCACGAGTGCAGGATGGTGACGTCGCCGCAGATCTGCCCGTTGTACAGGGCTCCGGAGTAGCTGACGGCGTTCGTCACGTCACCGGAGGCGCCGGGGTCCGGCGTCGCGAGGGGCTCGAAGTTCACGCCGTCGGCCGACCCGGCGAACTTGCCCGGTGACTGCCAGGACACGTACCTCACGCCCGAGTTGCTGATGGCCAGCGACGGCTCGGTCCCCCCGGCGCTTCCGGGCATCAGGACCGGGGCGTGGAACCCGGGTGGGGCGGGGGCCGCCCCGGCCGCAGGGGCCAAGAGTGAGGCGGCGACGACGAGGACGACGGCAGGCACAGCCAGCAGGGCGCGCTTGAGAATCCACTCCCCCTCCGATCGGGCGGGTACCCTCCACCGGGATCCCACGGCTGCGCGGCCGGTACCCCAGACCGGGGGTTCCTAAACCCATCGGTCCCGCCTTTTTCCGGCCCGCGGGTTCGAAAGGTCGTGGCGGAACTGCGTGAACCCTCCCAACCTCCTTCATAGCTCGTTCACACCCGGGAAGCAGCATGGGTATCGGAAGGAACCCGTTGGAAAGGAGAACGAGATGCGACGGGGGATCGGTATCGCGGTGCTGCTCCTGGTGATCCTGGGGGGCATCGCCATCGGCGTCAGCGCGTACAACGCCGGCGTCACGCACGGGCTGGCGCAAGCTGCCAGCGGCGGTCAGGTGGTACGAGTGGTGGGGCCGGGCTACGGCTTCTTCCCGTTCGGCCTGTTCCTGTTCCCGTTGTTCTTCTTCGGGATCTTCGCCTTGGCCCGCTTGGCCTGGGGCCGGGGATGGGGCGGACACGGCCACGGGCCCTTCTCAGGTGGCTCGTGGGGACACGAAGGCCCCAAGCGGATCGAGGAATTGCACCGGCGGCTGCACGAGCAGGGGGAAGGCGACCACACGCCGTCGGGCGGCGAGCCGGCGAGCGTCTGAGCTCAGTAATCACCGAGGGGGAAGGGGCGGAGGCGCTTGCCTCCGCCCCTCCTCGTCGTCACGCTTTCGGGAACCTGCCGATGAAGACCATCCTGGTCGTCGAGGACGAGATGAGGATCGCGCGGCTGGTGCGCGACTACCTCGAGGTCGCGGGGTTCGAGGTGATCGTGGCCGGAGAGGGCGGCGCCGCCCTGGCCAGCGCGAGGGGATCGAAGCCCGATCTCGTCGTGCTTGACCTCGGGTTGCCCGGTCGCGACGGGTTGGACGTGGCGCGCGAGCTCCGGACGTCCTCGAACGTCCCCATCATCATCCTGACGGCGCGGGGGGACGAGTCGGACCGCATCGTCGGCTTGGAGCTCGGCGCCGACGACTACGTCGTGAAGCCGTTCAGCCCCAAGGAGCTCGTGGCTCGGGTTCGGGCGGTGCTCCGCCGGACGGAGGCCGCACGCGACGGCGGGCCCGAGGTGCTCCGTGTTCTGGACGTCGAGGTCGACGTACCCCGGATGCGCGTGACGGTCGGGGGCCGGCCCGTCGACCTCACGCCGACGGAGTTCCAGCTGCTCGAGACCATGGCTCGCGAGCCCGGCCGCGTCTTCACCCGGGGACAGCTCCTCGATGCCGTCCACGGGGTGGCCTTCGAATCGTATGAGCGCGCCATCGACGCGCACGTGAAGAACATCCGGAAGAAGATCGAGCCCACGCCGGGTCTTCCTCGCTACCTGCTCACCGTGCACGGCGTGGGCTACCGGTTCGCCGATGCGTGAGCACGGCCGCGGCTCGGGCCCGCGAGGGTTCCGCCCGCCGTGGTGGCCGGAGAACGAGCCGTTCCCGCCGCGAGGGCCGGGTCCGTGGAGCGGAGCTCGACGGCACTTCCTCCGCCGCGTCGGCCTCATCGTCTTCGCGTTCTTTGGGATCACGTTCCTGGCGAGCGCCCTCGCGGTGGCCGCCATCTCCGGCGTGCTCGGCCTCCATGAGCATCGGGGGCTGGTCCCCGTCGCCGCGATCCTCGGTCTCTTGCTGCTGGTCGCGCTCGTTGCCGCGGGGCGCTCGGCACGGCGGATGGCCGGCCCCATGGGAGAGGTGATGGAGGCGGCGGACCGCGTCGCCGGCGGCGACTACGGGATGCGGGTCGACGAGCGCGGGACTCCTGAGATGCGTGGGCTGGCCCGATCCTTCAACGCCATGACCGAACGCCTGCGGGCGAGCGAGGACCACCGGAAGGATCTGTTGGCCGACGTGGCCCACGAGCTTCGAACACCCCTGTCGGTGATCCGCGGCAACGCGGAGGGGATCCTCGACGGCCTCTATCCACCCGACCGTGCACACCTCGAGCCGCTCATCGAGGAGATCAAGGTGATGTCCCGGCTCCTCGACGACCTCCAGACGCTCTCCACGGCGGAGGCCGGAGCGCTCCGGCTTCACCGCTCACGCGTGGACCCGGGTCAGCTGGTGGAGGACGTCGTCGCGGCGTTCCGGTCGCAGGCCGACGGAGCCCGCGTGAGCCTGGAGGCCAGGATCGCGGCCGGGCTTCCCGAGATCGACGTCGATCCGGTTCGGATCGGCGAGGTCCTGGCGAACCTGTTGTCGAATGCCCTTCGCCACACACCGGCCGACGGGTCGGTGGTCATCGCCGCCGAGCCCGCACCGGACGGCGTCTCGTTCACCGTGACCGACACGGGAACTGGGATCCCGGCGGAGGCCCTCCCGCACGTGTTCGACCGGTTCGTGAAGGCCAAGGACTCGGGCGGGGCCGGACTCGGCCTGGCCATCGCGAAGGCGTTCGTCGAGTCGCACGGCGGCACGATCGCTGCCGAGAGCGAGCAGGAACGCGGCACCACGGTGCGAGTCGTCCTGCCCCGCAGCTCATCGGGC
Organism: Actinomycetota bacterium; assembly: GCA_005885325.1. GTDB lineage: Bacteria > Actinomycetota > UBA4738 > UBA4738 > HRBIN12 > AC-69. Next base: position 569 of record VAYX01000157.1, on the reverse strand, counting down.
GGCCTTGCCCCCGTCGACTGAACCGTGCGACGCTCCGACGGCCCGTGAGGGGAGTGGAGATGGACCGACGTGCCGCCACGACGAAGGCGCTCTGCACGGGCCTGATCGGCTTCCTGTTCCTCGCGGTGGGATGCAACAAGAGCGTCAGCGGGTCCGGCAACGTCACCAGCACGCCCGTCCCCGTTCCGGGCTCCGGCTTCTCCGGGCTCGAGGTGAGCAACGCGTTCGACGTGACCGTCTCGTTCGGGGACGAGGAGAGTGTGACCCTTCGAGTGGATGACAACGTGGTCGGCCACCTGGATGTGGGAGTGTCGGATGGGACGTTGCACCTGGGTCTGGAGTCCGGGACGTCCGTGCGCGACGCGACCCTGCACGCGGACGTGACCGCCCGCAGCCTCTCGAGGATCGACGTCAGCGGAGCGTCAGCGGTTCACCTGTCCGAGGCGCTCACCGGTTCGAAGGTCGAGGTGGTGGTGTCCGGCGCGGGCCGGCTGGATGGGATGGCCGGGGTGGACCTGGCGAACATCGAGCTCTCCGGGGCATCGAACGCGAACCTCACCGGGAGCGCA
>VAYX01000156.1 GCA_005885325.1 Actinomycetota bacterium | reverse complement strand
GTCACGGGGAGCGGCGCCAGCAAGCTCGACGCGGTCAAGCTCCAGGTGAGCGACCTCACGATCGACCTCTCGGGGGCATCGAAGGCGGAGGTCTCAGTGACTGGCTCGATCTCCGCCGGCGTCTCGGGCGCCTCCTCGCTCACGTACCGTGGCTCGCCCGAGTTCACCCGTCGGGACGTCTCCGGCGGCTCATCGATCTCCGCGGCGTAACCGCCCGTCCAGGGTGGACCGTCGCCTCGTGGCCGCCTCATCGCGGGGGGTGCCAGCATCCGCCGGACGCGGTTGCC
>VAYX01000155.1 GCA_005885325.1 Actinomycetota bacterium | reverse complement strand
CAGGATGCGGTGCTGTACCACCTCCGGGCTGAGCAGATGCGCCCAGAAGCCGACTGTCCCGGTCTGCCAGCCCTCGGGGTCGACGCTGAACGCGACGAAGCCCGCCAGCACGGTGATGAGGAGCGGCCAGTGACGCACCCATCGCACGCCGAGCCGCTCGAGCGTTGCCAGGATACCCATGGCGACCACGAAGAGCCCCGCGACGTTGTGTCCGAACTCCGACCACGCGGTGATCTCGGCGGTGCGCGGCGCGTTCGGGTCGCTGAGATCCGAGGCGGCGGCCAGCTCGGTCAGGGTGGGGCTCGAGAGCCGCGGCCACTTCGGCGTGAAGACGACGGCGCGGATCTCGCTCCAGGTGGCGCGCTGGAATCCGGCGTCGGCGGCCGGAGGCGCCGAGCCGATCGAGGCCGCGAGCAAGATCGTCACGACCGCGAGCCCGGCTTCGACCTCGAGGCGCCGACGCACGAGTAGTGAGCCGCCAGCGTCGGCCGCGCGTGGCGCGCGCCACGGGGCGAGGGTCAGGCGACCGTGGAGCGCGCGATGATTCAGCGCGCCCATCGCGAGCAGCGCCGCGAAGAGGACGATCTTCGTGAGGACCATGGCCCCGTACGAGGTGCCGAGCGCGGCGCCGGCAGTGCCGACGTAAGCGAGCGAAAGGCCGAGCCCGGTGAACGCGATGCCGGCGACCGCCGCCAGCGCCACCGTCGAGAAGGGACGGAGCCACGCGTTGCCGACGCTGTCCGTGCGCAGCGCGATGATCGCGGCGCACACCAGTCCTCCCACCCAGACGCCGACGGCCACCTGATGAAGCGCCGTGACGACGAGCAGTGAGGCCTGGCCGTCCATGCGGCCCATGGCGTGGCTCGCCAGAGCCCCGGTGCAGGCGAGAAGAACGCTCGAGCCCAGGAGCAGCGCGCGGCGGACGCGGGACGCCGGCGCCTGACGAAGCGCGATGACCGCGGAGACCGTGACGAGCCCAACCGTGATGCGGGCGAGGCCGGCGGTCCCGACCGTGGAGCCGAGCAGGGCGGACAGAGGCCAGCGCGCGCCGTCGACGGTCAGCGCCTCCGCGAGCGCGGCGAGCAGTCCGGCCTGCGCGAGAATCACCACGAGCGCGCCGATGCCGGTAAGCGTAAGGGCGTGCTCGAGGGCGCGAGCAGGGCGTTGCGCGGGCTCGCGGTGCAGCACGACCAGCGCGAAGACCGCGCTGCCGAGCGCGACCGCGTGGCCGACGAGCCCGGCCGCTCTGAGCCACAAGAGCATGAGCGGGATCACGACTCGCCACAGTAGCACGGCGCGCCGCTACCCCGGCGGCCGCGTCTCCCCGATCGGCCGGACCTGGCGCATCACGTCGCTCGCGGTCACCACGCCGGCGGGCTCGACCGCGAGGCCGGCGGCGCTCAGCGCCCGCGCGACCCAGGTATTGCAGGTGTTGAACAGGTGGTACCGGCCGCGCGCTGCGTAGAACCAGCCCGAGCCGTACAGGCTGCGGTCGAGGCGGAGAACGCCACCATTGTGATCCCGCTGATACTCCGCGTGGACGAAGTCCGCCAATGCGTCGAAGCTCCGGCGCGAGAGGCGGATCGCGACGGCCGCGCTGCCCGCGAACGAGTCGGCCGCCGGCGCCGTGAAGCCCACGACGTGGAGCACGCTCCCGGATGTCACAAACGCCGCCCTCATCGCCAGCCACGGCGTCGGCGACTTCGCCAGGTAGAACTCGCGATCGCCCCACGCCACCTCCACCAGCGTCGCGTCCGAGAAATCGTCGAGCTCCGGCCAGCGCGCGCGGTCGACGTCGGATCGGCGGACGACGACCGCCGTATGCCAGCCGTGGTCGAGCACCCAGACGGTGAGCGCGAGCGCCTCGGCGCCGGACGGCTGCGAATTCGCCGCCGGCGTCCGGCAGCCGGCAACCGAAAGGATCGTCGCGACGAGCGCGAAAGCGAGGGCCAGCGGGCGATGCGCGCGCCGCCGCCGGCGCTTCATCGCGGCGCCGTTATGACGTAGTGTGTTGATGTGAGCTCCGCGGAGCCGGCGGCTGACTGGCAGATCTCGCCTGCGCGCAGGTGGGCCATCACCTTGTCCGTGATGATGGTCACCGTCATGCAGGTCCTGGACACCAGCGTGACCAATGTCGCCCTACCTCACATGCAGGGCTCGCTGTCAGCCGGCCTCGAGGAGATGTCGTGGGTCATCACCTCGTTCCTGGCCGCCAACGCCATCATCATTCCGGCCACCGGGTGGCTCTCCAACCGGTTCGGTCGCCGGAAGTTCTTCCTGATCTGCACGGTCATCTTCACCGTCAGCTCGTTCCTGTCGGGCATCGCGCCCAATCTGGAGTTCCTCGTGGCCATGCGGGTGCTCCAGGGGCTGGGCGGCGGCCCGGTCATCCCGATGGCGCAGGCCATCATGTGGGAAATCTTCCCGCTGAGCATGCGCGGTACCGCCATGGCCGTCTGGGGAGGCGGCATCATGATGGCGCCGATCCTCGGGCCGACCGTGGGCGGGTGGATCATCGACAACTGGTCCTGGCGCTGGATCTTCTATATCAACCTTCCCATCGGTCTCCTCGGCTTCCTGATGGTCAGCGTGTTCCTGTTCGACGCGCCGTTCGCCAAGAAGTCGCGCGGGATCGATGCGATCGGGCTCGTGCTCATGGTGGTCGGGTTCGGTCTCCTCCAGCTCGTGCTGGACCTCGGCGAGAAGAACGACTGGTTCGACTCGGGGTTCATCGTGGCGCTGCTCATGTTCGCGGTGTGCGCGATCGCCGCGTTCATCATCCGCGAGCTGCTGGCCGCCGAGCCGATCCTCGACTTGACCGTCTTCAACGACCGGAACTTTTCCGTCGGCACCATCTGCATCGCGCTGGTCGCCCTGGGGATGAACTCGAGCATGCTGCTGGTCGCCCTGTACGCGCAGAAGATCCTGGCCTGGGACGCCTGGAACGCGGGGCTCGTGCTGGCGCCCGGCGGCGTCGGGACCCTGATTGCGCTCATGATCTCGGGGCGTCTCGTCGCGCGCACGGACCAGCGTTTGATGCTCGTGGGCGGCTTCAGCATGGACTACTGGAGCCTCGCGTGGCCGAGGTTCCTCCAGGGCTTCGCCATGGGCTTCGTCTTCCCGCCTCTGCAGACGCTGACGCTCGCCACGATCCGCGTGGAGCGGCTGGGCAACGCGACCGCTGCCTACAACGTCGTGCGCAACATCGGCGGCAGCATCGGCGTGGCACTGGCCACGACGATGCTGGTCCGGCGCAGCCAGGCGCATCAGACCACCCTGGTCACCCATCTGAACGTCTGGGACCCGGACATGGCGGCGAAGCTGCAGCAGTGGACCAACCATTTCGTCAGCCAGGGCGCCGACACGTTCACGGCCAACCGCCGGGCGCTCGCCATGCTCTACCGGGGCACCGTCGAGCAGGCCCAGGTCATGGCCTACGCCGACGACTTCTGGCTGATCTCGGTGCTGTTCATGATCATCCTGCCCCTCATCCCCCTGATGCATCGCGTGCGCACCGAGCAGAACGAGCGCGCACGCGAGCGCCCGGGCCGGGTCGAGGCTCTGCCGTCCCCGGACAACTCACCGATCGCGCCGGAACGAGGTCTGGACTAGCCGCGGTCGGCGAAACGCAGGAACGCCGTCGCGATTTCAGCGGCGACGTCCGTGCCGGCGCGCCCGGGTGTGCGAAAGAGGTCGTGCCCCGCTCTCTCGAACGTGACCAGCTCGGTGGGAGCCGGTATCAGACGTCGCGCCGCCTCGATCTCCTCGCGGGTGCCGAACGGATCGCGCGATCCGTGCGCGAAGAACGTCGGCGTCTTGAGATTCGGCAAGTGCACCGTCCTCAGCTCGGCCGGGCGGCGCGGGGGATGGAGCGGGTAGGAGAGGAGCAGGAGCATGTCGGCGAGCCCGGGCTCGCTCGCCGCCAGGATGCTCGCCTGACGACCGCCGTATGAGTGGCCGCCGAGGAAGACGCGGCCGCTCACGCTCGCTCGCATCGAGGCGACGGCTTCGCGGAGGCCCTCGCGGTCCCTCGCGGCGCCGGCTGGTCGCGGGCCGCGCTCGGCGAACGCCTCACCGAGCGCGACGAGCAGCGACGCCCGCGCGTTGCCGCCGGCGCCGTGGGTCAGGACGAGTCCACTTCCCGCCGGCGCCCGCGGCTGGTGAAGGTGCTCCGTCACGCCCGCGGAGCTCGCGCTACGAGATGCGACGGTACATCACGTGGCGGCGGTTCGTCGTGTACGGACGGACGTGCTCCGCCCAGCGCCCTTCCTCGACGGCCTTCGCCCAGGCGTCGCTGACCAGCACGGCCGGATTCTCGACCTCGTAGAGCGCGTTGTAGGCCGGCTCGCTCTCGATCACGATCGTCTTGCGCTCGCCGCCGATCATCATCGTCACGGGCTCGCTCTTGAAGCGCGCGACCGCGATGACGCCGGGCACCGCGAGCAGCGCCGGCACGTGCTCCTTGTCGTAGACCTCGTTGAAGAGCGCTTCCTTGTCGGAGCGGACGCTCATGGCGGCGCTGAAGAGATAGCGAGTCTGGATCGGCATGGGTGGTCTCCTTGGGTACGGGATGATCGAGTGCCCCATCCTAGCGCCGATCCCCCCTCTTGTGGCATCGCGCGCGATCGCCCCCGCTGGCAGTGGCCAGCGCGCCCGCCAACGGCGCGGCGACGGTTTGCCGGCCGCGCGCGATGCCGATGCTACGATCGACAAGGAGGGAATCATGAGTTTTGGCGGCCTCGTTTTTCTCCTCGTCCTTGTCGGGCTCGTCATCGCCATCGTCGTCACGTACAACAAGCTCGTCGGGCTGCGCCAGCGGTCCGAGGAGGCGTGGTCGGACATCGACGTGCAGCTCAAGCGGCGCACCGACCTGGTGCCGAACCTGGTCGAGACCGTCAAGGGCTACGCGGCGCACGAGCGGGGCACGCTCGACCAGGTCGTCCGCGCGCGCGGCGCGGCCATGGCGGCGCAGACGCCGGAGGCGCGCGCGCAGGCCGAGAACCAGCTGACCGGGGCGCTCCGCCAGCTCTTCGCGCTCGCCGAGTCCTATCCCGACCTCAAGGCGAACCAGAGCTTCCGGGAGCTCCAGGCCTCGCTGGGCGCGATCGAGGAGACGATCCAGAGCTCGCGCCGCTACTACAACGCGGTCGTCCGCGACCTCAACACGACCGTCGACAGCTTCCCCTCCAACCAGATCGCGCTGTTCTTCCGCTTCGCCAAGCGGACATACTTCGAGCTCGACCGCCCCGAAGACCGGCAGGTCCCGCGCGTCTCGTTCGGGAGCTGAGCGCATCGGCCGGATTCTCGCCGCGCTGGCGCTGGTGCTGGCGGCCGCGTCCCCCGCGGCGGCGCAGACGCGCGGGCTCTTCTCGATCGCGAGCTTCGTCGTCAGCATCGTGGTCAACACCGACGGCAGCCTCGTCGTGCGCGAGGACATCACGTTCGACTTCCGCGGCGCGCACCAGGGCATCTTTCGCCGGATCCCCCTGCATTACACGCGCGACGGGCTCGACTTCCCGCTCCACCTGAGCGGGATCGGTGTCTACGACGAGACGAGCCGGGCGCTCCGGACCGAGGTGACGTACCCGGGACGCTACCTGACGGTCAAGGCCTGGGTCCCGGACGCCGTCGATACGAAGAAGACTGTCAGCGTCGTCTACCACGTGCGGCAGGGCGTCGTGAAGTACGACGATCACGACGAGCTGTACTGGAACGCCACCGGGAACGAGTGGAACGCGGGGATCGGCTCCGTCGAAGTGTTCGTGACCGCGCCGCCGAGCGTCGCCGACGCCGAGGTGCAGACCGTGGCGTACACGGGGGGCTTCGGCCAGGCCGGCGATTACGCGGTCGATCGGGTCCAGAGCTACTGGCGGTTCCGCACGACCCGCGCCCTGCGTCCGCGCGAGGGCATGACCGTGGTCGTCGCGTGGCCGCCCGGCCGCGTGGTGCCGCCGTCCGAGCTTCGCCGAGCCGGGTGGCTCGCGGCCGACTACTGGCCGCTGGCGCTTCCGGCGCTCGCCCTCGTGTGGGGCGCGTTCGTGTGGTCGGCGTTCGGGCGCGATCCCGGAGCCAAGCAATCGGTGAAGCCCGAGTACGAGCCGCCCGCGGACCTGATTCCGGCGCAGGCCGGGGCGCTCGTCGACGAGCGCGCGCATCCGCGCGATGTCATCGCGACGGTGGTCGACCTGGCGGTGCGCGGCTATCTCGAGATCGAGCCGATCACGACGGCGTTCGGCGGGACGGACTTCATGTTCCGGCGCCTGAAGCCGATCGCCGGTGATCCCAATCTGGGCATGTTCGAGCTCTACGTGCTCGCCAAGATCTTCGGCGCCGACTGGGCGATCAACATGCGGCTCCTGTCCGAGGTGCGGCGCGACTACGAGAACGTCTTTCCCCCGATTCGCGACCGGCTCTACCGCCTGATGGTCGAGGACGGACTGTTTCCGGCGTCGCCGGGCCGCGTGCGGACCGGCTGGATGACGGCGGGCCTGCTGACCGCGCTCGGCGGACTTCTCCTGCCGCAATTCGGACCCTCCTGGCTCGGCCTGTACGAGCCGTGGCTCCGAATCGGCGGCGTCGCGAGCGGGCTCGTCTTCATCGCCTGGGGCTGGGTGATGCCGCGGAAGACCCGGGCCGGCGTGCAGATGGCGGCGAAGGTGCGCGGGTTCCAGGAGTTCCTCGAGCGCGCCGAGAAGGACCGTCTCGAGCACATGCCGCCCGACACGCTGCATCGCTGGCTGCCGTGGGCCATCGCGCTGGGCGTGACCGAGCGCTGGATCTTCAACTTCCAGGGCCTCAAAGTTGCGACGCCCGCCTGGTACCACGGTCGCGGCGATTTCTCCCTTCCGAGCTTCGTGCACGACCTGGGCGCCTTCGCGCACCGGACCGAGGAGGCGATCCTCACGACCCGCCGCGGCTACGACGCGGGTGGGGGCAGCGGCGGCGGATTCTCGTCGGGCTCGTCCGGCGGCGGCATGGGCGGGGGCGGCGGCGGAACGTTCTGAGAGCGGTCGGGCCTCCGCGGGCGGCTACGTCGACAGCCAGCGTTTCGCGTTGCCGAGCTTAGACGCGGCGAAGAACTCGATGGCCGTGGGACGAAATCCCGCGGCGGTGAACGCCAGCGCCTCATCGCGCCACTTCTCGTCGCCGACGATGGCCATCTTCTCGATGTGTCGGCCTTCCTGGGCGAAGCTCACATCGCCCCAATCACGGTGCCGCTCCCAGCCCTCGAACCCGTCGAGAAGGGCCAGCACCCGCATCGTTCCCTCTCGCGCGATGGTTTCCCGGGCGAGCTGAAGCATTTTCTCGTACTCGGCCCGCTGCAACGTTCCCCGGACTTTCACCTGCAGGAGCTTTCCTGACGCGTCGATGACGACCACCGGCATGGCGTCGTCCCCCTGTCTCGCTTAGATCACTCGAGCGGTCCAGCGCCCCCATTCTGGCTATTGGCGGAGCGTCTCGGTCGTGACGGCGTTAGAATATCCGCCGGTTCGACGACCAGGGGAGTGCTGCGGACCGCTCCGCGGCGACCACTGCCGCCCACACTTTCGCGCCGAGCGCGGCGGCGAGGCCCCCGGCGCTACCCCGAGGTGACCGCGCCATGACGGACGTGACCGGATTCCAGTCGTTCGGCAGCCGGCCAGTCTCTGGCGGACCTGGGCAATAGCTTCGAGATTGTCCGAAGCATGCGCCCGAGCCCCGTTACCAAGGACGCGGTGGTCCAGCTCGCGGTGATGACCCTGGTGCCGGTCGCCCCGCTCGCCCTCACCATGATTCCACTGAACGAGCTGCTCAAGCGGCTGCTGCAGGTGGTGTTCTGACGACAGAGGGGAGGCCCATGGACGCGCCGACCACATCGCCACGCAGCTGGGACCTCACGCGGATCGTCCTCGGCGTCCTGACGATCGGCGGCTTGACGCTCCTGAGCTTCTGGGTGCTCAGGCCGTTTCTGCTCGCGGGCATCTGGGCCACGACGATCGTCGTGGCCACCTGGCCCACGCTGCGCGCCCTGGAGCGACGGCTCTGGGGAAAGCGAAGCCTCGCGGTTGCCGTCATGACGCTCCTGATGATCCTGATCATCGCCGCGCCGCTGGCGACCGCCGTCGTCGCCATCGCCGAGCGCTCGGACGAGATCGTCGCGTGGTCGAAGTCGCTCCTCACGTTCACGGTGCCGCAGCCGCCGGATTGGGTGAGAAAAGTCCCGCTGGTGGGCCGGAAGGTCGCGGCGCAGTGGAAGGCGACCGCGACGGAGTCGTCCGAGGAGCTCCTGACGCAGGCGGCTCCGTACCTGAAGGACGTCGGGGGATGGCTGATCGGCCAGGTCGGGACCCTCGGGACGTTGCTGGTGCAGCTCCTGCTGGCGGTGATCATCTCGATCATCCTCTATGCGAACGGGGAGACGGCCGCCGCCGGGGTCCTGGCGTTCGCCCGTCGGCTGGCGGGGCAGGCCGGCGAGCGCGCCGCGGTGCTCTCGGCTCAAGCCATTCGCGCCGTCGCCCTCGGCATCGTGGTCACGGCGCTGATTCAGTCGATCATCGGCGGGATCGGCCTGGCCATCGCGGGTGTGCCCTATCCAGTGCTGCTGACGTCGGTCATGTTCCTGCTCGGCGTCGCGCAGATCGGAGCCGTCCCCGTGCTCCTCGGCGCTATCGTCTGGGTCTACTGGAGCAGCGGGATGTTCTGGGCCGTGGTGTTGCTTGTCTGGACGGTCGTCACGGGGGGCCTCGACAACGTGCTTCGGCCCATCCTCATCAAGAGGGGCGCCGACGTGCCGCTGCTCCTGATCTTCGCGGGCGTGCTCGGCGGCCTTCTCGCGTTCGGCCTCATCGGCCTGTTCGTCGGGCCGGTGGTGCTCTCGGTCACCTACACGCTGCTCGAGGCGTGGGTGACCCAGGGCGCGGCGCGGGGGGACACTCGGACCCCGGCGGAGGACGCTGCGCACGCCGCCGACTCGTGATAGCGGAACGTCGGGTGGACGAACCCCCGTGCCCCGGTGTACCGTAGGCGGGCTCGGGCTCGTGGTGCAGCCTGGTTAGCACACTGGACTGTCAATCCAGAGGTCGCGGGTTCAAATCCCGTCGAGCCCGCCACCAAATCAATAAGTTCGGCAAGAGGGGTCCCGGTCTGGGACCCTTCCAAGAAGAATCGCTCAGGGTAGGTCGACCCCGTTACGGCAGCGAGACGGTTGTGCCGTCACCCGCCGCCGAGATGTTGAACGTGCCCGACGCGGTCGAAGCCGCGTACGAGTATGGCGAGCTCCAGCCGGCCGGGGGCGGAGGAACGTTCGCCATGAACGGACCCGCCGTCTGACCCTGGACGTTGGTGGCCACCACGGTCAGTTGGGTAAGCGCCGTCGGCAGCACACCCATGTGCGCTCCATAGATCGAGACCGACGATGCGAGCGCCCGAGCATCAGCCTGCGCCTTCGCGATCCGCGCGCGCGCCTGAACGTTGGCGTAGAGCGGGATGGCGATGGCCGCCAGGATGCCGATGATCGCGACAACGATCATCAGCTCGATCAGAGTGAAGCCGCGCTGGTTGCCGAGTTT
>VAYX01000154.1 GCA_005885325.1 Actinomycetota bacterium | reverse complement strand
CGGTGGCCTTGGCGTCGGCCACCGTAAGCAGGTACAGCCCTGCCAGCCGTTCGGGATCGCCGACCCTGGCCGCGACGTCGAGCACCAGGTCGTCGTCCTCCAGGTCGCGGCGGGTCGCGGTGTCCGACAGCAGCAGGTGCTCAGCGACCAGGAACAGCGCGAGGTCGCGCGTCCGCGCCCGCAGGCGCATCCGCTCGAGCGCGGCGGTCGCCTGTTCCACCCCGACCGGCACGTGGTTGCCCCCTCCCGTCTTCCCGATGTCGTGCAACAGCGCACCGAGCAACAGGGCATCCCGGTCCTCCGTCGCGGCGGCGGCCTCGGCCACGAGCGGGTCGCTCTCGTCGCCGCCGTCCAGAAGCCTGGACATCTGGGCCAGGGTGTGGAGCAGGTGAACGTCCACCGAGTTCAGGTGGTACGGATCGCGTTGGGGCCGGCACCGAACGGGTTCCCATTCGGGGAGGAACCGGGCCAGGACGCCTATCCGGTCCAACGTCTCCAACGACCGTGTTCCCTCCCCTCCGGCCCGCAGGATCGCCAGGAAGGCCTGGCGAACGTCGTCGGACCACTCCACCTGGTCCGCGATCCCCATCCCCTCGATCCGGTCCAGGGCCGGCGCGCCCATCACGCCTCGCTCCACCGCCACCGTGGCGAAGGCGCCTAACACCCCGGCCGGCGTGTCCTCGAACGCCGGCGCATCGGACTCGCCACGCAGGTACCGGTCGAACACCGACCGGGAGACGTGTTCGACCTGGCGCGCATGCCCGAACACGGCTCGCATCAACCCGTCCACCGCCGGGAGGCCGGGCTCGTCCTCGAACCCCATGGCCCGGGCGATCGCCGGCTGATGGTCCAGGAACAGCCGGTCGGTCCTGCGGCCGGTCTCGAGGTGCAGCGCGCTCCTCACCCGGACCAGGAACTCCTCCGCCGACTCCAGGGCCTCGCGTTCGGCTTGCCGCAGGAAGCCCGGTTCCTCGAGGGAGCGGACACCGCCCCGGCCGGTGAGGACGATGGCCAGCCACCCCAGCGCGTGCAGGTCTCGGAGCCCGCCACTCCCTTCCTTGAGGTCCGGCTCGAGCAACGAGGACACCGACCCGAACCGTTCTCGCCGGTCCGAGGCACTCATCGCCAGGCGTTCGGCGAACCCCCGAGGATCCTCCCCCGTCGAGGAACGGAGGCGACCGCTCACCTCGTCCCAGGCGGCGACATCCCCGGCCAGCGGACGTGCATCGAGCATCGCGGTCGTCGCGTCGAGGCGTTCGGAACCCAGAGCCAGGCATTCGTCCGCCGTCCGTACGCCGTGGCCGACCGTCAGGCCGGTGTCCCACAGCGGGTACAGCAACCGCTCGGCGAGTCCTTCGATCTCCTCGGCGTGATCGCCGCCGTGCAGGATGAGCAGGTCCACATCCGAGAACGGGGCCAGCTCTCCCCGGCCGTAGCCCCCAAGTGCGACGAGGGCAACCTGCGGGGGCGCCGAACCCTCCTCGAAGAGCTCGACGATGCAGGTGTCGACGAGCTCGGAGCGGCGGGCCGCCGACCACCGTCCGTGATGGCCGGTCGAGTACGCGGCATCCAAGGCTCGAAGCTCGTCCCGCAGTCGCGCGGCGGGGGCCGAGCGGTCGGCCATCTCAGAGCGCGTCGGGCCCCATCTCCCCGGTTCGGATCCGGATCACCTGCTCGGCCGGGACCACCCAGATCTTGCCGTCGCCGATTTTGCCGGTCCGGGCCGCCTTCAGGAGGGCGTCCACGATCCCCTGGACCTGGTCGTCGTCGCACAGGACCTCGACCTTCACCTTGGGGACGAAGTCCACCTGGTACTCGGCGCCGCGGTAGACCTCCGTGTGTCCCCGTTGCCGGCCGAATCCCTCGACGTCGGTGGTGGTCAGGCCGTTCACACCGATCTCGCGCAGCGCTTCCTTCACCTCGTCGAGCTTGAACGGCTTCACGATGCCCACAACCAGTTTCACGACGGTTGTCCTCCTCGAGCAGACGCGTTCGAGCTTAGCGCCTCACGGGTGACCTGAGTCGAACGACCCGGCTCACGGAGCTGAGGACGAAGGGGGGATCAGCCGGTGGCGGCCTTCTTCCGCGGGGCGGCGGCCTTCTTGGCCGCGGTCTTCTTGGCCCCCGACTTGGCCTTCGGGCGGGCGCCGGGTGTCTTCTTCTTCGCCGCCTCGACGGAGGCCTTCAGGGCGTCCATGAGGTCGACGACCCGGGCCGGTGCGGCCTCCGGCGCGACCTCGATCTCCTCGCCGGCGATCTTCTTCTCCACGAGCTCGAGGAGCGCCTCACGGTACTCGTCCTTGTACGCGGCCGGGTTCCACGGCTCGGTCAGGTTGTCGATGAGGGCCTTGGCCATCTCGACCTCCTGTGGCCGAACCTTGGCGCCGGTGTGGACCGTCTCGAACTCGGCGGCCCGGATCTCGTCGGGCCAGTACATGGTTTCGAGGACGAACACGTCGCCGTCGAACCGCAGCGCGGCCAGGTGCTCCTTGTCCCGGAACGAGACCTTGGCGATGCCGACCTTGCTCTCCTCGGACAGGGCCGTGCGGAGGAGCGCGTAGGCCTTCGCGCCCGTCTCGTCGGGAACCAGGTAGTAGGACTTCTTGTACAGGATGGGGTCGATCTCCTCGAGCTCCACGAACTGCTGGATGTCGATGGACCGGCTGGACTCGAGGGGCACCTTCTCCAGGTCATCGTCGGTGAGCACGACGTAGTGGCCCTTCTCGTACTCGAACCCCTTGGCGATGTGCTCGAACGAGACCTCCTGGCCGTCGATCTCGCACACTCGCTTGTAGCGGATCCGGCCGCTGTCCTCGTCGTGGAGCTGGTTGAACTTCAGCGACTTCTCCTCGGTCGCGGGGAACACCGCGACCGGGATGGTCACCAGGCCGAAGGAGATGGCCCCTTTCCACATGGCTCTGGGTGGCATGGCGTACCTCCGAAGACGGTCGGTTGCAGGGACCACCGATTCTAGCGGTCCCACCCACTCGTTCTACCATCGGGGGATGACGCCGGCGAAGAAGCGTGCCTCGGGGCCCCCGTTCACGGTCAAGTTCCCAGCTTCCCTACCCGCCGAACAGCGCGGGGATGCCTGGTGGATGCAGGCCGACGGGCGGGAGCTCCGGCTGTCCAACCTGGACAAGGTGTTCTGGCCCGAGGAGGGGTACACCAAGGGCGACGTCATCGCCTACTACTTCAACGTCGCGGACTTGATCCTGCCGCACCTCCTCGAGCGGCCCCTGACGATGAAGCGGATGCCGGACGGGATCGCCGGCCCGTTCTTCTACGAGAAGAGCGCGCCCTCCCATACACCGGACTGGCTCCCCCGGTGCCCCGTCGAGAGCGAGGAGGCGAAGACCGGGATCATCGACTACCTGATGGTCGAGGACACGGCCGGCGTGCTGTTCATCGCAAACCTCGGCTGCATCGAGTTCCACCCCCTGCATTCGCGGTGCCGGTCGATCGAATCGCCCGATTACCTGTTCTTCGACCTCGATCCGTTCCCCCCGATCACGTTCGACGACGTCCTGGCGGTGGCGATGCACGTGAAGGCGTCCCTCGACACGCTGGGCCTGGTCGGCTACCCGAAGACGAGCGGAGCGACGGGCATGCAGATCTACGTGCCGGTCGAGCCGGGCTATTCCTACGAGCAGGTCCGCGAGTTCGTCGGCGCGGTCGGCCGGATGATCGAGCGGGCCGACCGGGACCGGGTGACGATGGCCTGGCAGGTGTCGAAGCGCTCCGGGAAGGTCTTCATCGACCACAACATGAACCGGGCCGGAGCGAACATCTCGGCCGCGTACTCGCTCCGGCCCGAGCCGGGGGGAACGGTCTCCACCCCGCTCACGTGGGACGAGGTGAAGAAGGGTGTGACACCGCAGCAGTTCACGATCCAGACGGTGTGGAAGCGGTTCGCGAAGGTCGGGGACCTGTTCGACGGGGTACGGACCGAGCCGCAGGACCTCGGCCTCGCACTGGAGGCCATGGGGCTGCCGCCGGAGAAGGCGCTGTCCCCGAGGTCCGCGAAGGCGACCACCAAAGCCGCGAAGAAGCCGACGAGGGGGGCCAAGAGCTCGAACCCGGCGAATCCCCGGACCAGCGAGCGGGTCATCGCCGAATCGAAGGACCCGAAGCTCGCGGAGTACCTGCGCAAGCGGGACTTCGAGGGCACGCCCGAGCCCGCCCCCGGCGCGTCAAAAGGCACGGGCAACTCCTTCGTGATCCAGAAGCACCGAGCCACCCGGCTGCATTACGACCTCCGCCTGGAGAAGGACGGCGCGCTGCCCTCCTGGGCCGTGCCCCGGGGGCTTCCGATCGCCTTCGGCGACAAGCGGCTGGCCGTGCGGACCGAGGACCACCCGCTCGAGTACGGCAGCTTCGAGGGCACGATCCCCGAAGGCCATTACGGCGCCGGCGAGGTCCGGATCTTCGACAACGGCACGTACGAGCTCATCGAGTGGACGGACAAGAAAGTGAGCTTCCGTCTGCGCGGGCGCCGGTACCGCGGCCTCGAGTACCACCTGGTAAAAACCCGCACCGACTGGCTGATCTTCCTGGCCAGCCACCAGGACGCGCCGCTCATCGACCAGCCGCCCTCGCTCCAGCCGATGCTGGCGGAGGGAGGCCAGCAGCCCTTCGACGATCCGAAGTGGCGGTTCGAGCCCAAGCTGGACGGGATCAGGGCGCTCACCTTCCTCACGACGGACCTCACTCGGCCGATCACGCGACGGGGACGCGACGTGGCGACGCAGTATCCGGAGCTGCACATGATCCACGAGCTGGTTGATCAGGTGAACGCGGTGATGGATGGCGAGATCGTGGCCTTCGACGAGGACGGGAAGAACTCCTTCGAGGCCCTCCAGCAGCGGATGAACCTGGCGAACGAGCGAGAGATCAAGCGGATCGCCAAGCAGATCCCCGTGGCGCTCGTGGCGTTCGACCTCCTGTGGCTGGATGGCCGGAACCTCACGGAACAGCCCCTGGAGGAACGCCGGGAACTCCTCCAGGCCGTGGTGGAGGAGGACGAGCGGCTCCAGCTGGTCACGTTCGTCGAGGGCGAGGGGAAGCAGCTGGTCGAAGCGGCGCGGTCGCACGGCCTGGAGGGGGTGGTGGCCAAACGCCACGGCTCGAAGTACTTCCCCGGCCGCCGCTCGCCCGACTGGAGGAAGATCAAGCTCACGAACACCCAGGACTGCGTGGTCCTGGGATGGACGCCGGGCCAGGGCGGGCGCGCCGGGACGTTCGGAGCCCTCCTGGTCGGGGCCTACGACGACGGGAAGCTCCGGTGGATCGGCCAGGTCGGCACGGGCTTCACCGACAAGATGCTGGCCACGGTGATGGAGCTGCTCACGCCGCTCGTGACGAAGGAGCCGCCCACCGACGACCCCGAGCTCAAGGCGATCAAGGGCGCGACGTTCGTCCGCCCGGAGATGGTGTGCGAGGTCGAGTACCTGGAGTTCACGAAGAGCACGAAGAAGATGCGAGCCCCATCGTTCAAGGGCTTGCGAACGGACAAGGCGCCCGAGGACTGCATCCTCGAGCCGCCGGCGGTCAGCCGAGCGTCAGGAACGCGTTCAGCACGATGACGGCCACGATGGCTGCGACGGCGAGGAGCATCGATCCCACGATCGTCCCGGTCCAGGCCATCCAGGCTCGGCGAGGACGCGCCCGGCCGGCGAGGCCTGCGAGCAGCGCGAGCAGGCCGAAGCCGGGAACCGAGCCGTACAGTGCCGAGGCCACCCCGTCCGGAAGCGAGTCGAGGAACGGCGCGCCGGACGTGCCGGCCACGATCAGGCCCACGGCCACAAGCCCGAGCGCGGCGAACGCGAACGACGCGACGGCCCACGGATTGCCCTCGGCGTCTTCGGTCCCGGCCCACCGGTCGCTCCGCCGCGGCGCCTCGATCCCCATCAGGCCTTCTCCGGGCCGCCGGTCCGGCGGCCCACGTGATCAGAACGGTTCGTAGCCCGCCCGGACGAGGAGCGACCGGACCTCCCGCTCGTCGATCCCCCGAGCCAGGAGCTCCTTGTACAGGCGGAGCGCCGCAAGGGACCGGCCGCACCTCGGGCAGAACTGGAAATCCTGGTCGCACGGCGTCTCGCACCACGGGCAGCGCGTGATCTGGATCTGACGGTCGGGTTGCAGACCGGTGTCGGTGAGGGCATCGATGTAGCCCTTGCCGTAGTCCCACTGGATGTACTCGTCCTCGTGAACCTCGAAGGCCGGCTCGTGCATCCGCGGCTCACCGGTCCTCAGCATGTGCTCGAGGTTCTCCCGGAGCAGGTCCCATTCGTAGAAGTGGTTCTCGCCACAATCGGGGCAGGCGATGACCACGCCCTTCACCCCCTGGGGGCCGAAGACCTCTCGTATGCCGTGCAGGTCATCGAGGTCCGCGCGGACGTTGTTCGCCTCGTCGGGATCGAGGCTGGCCGGGGCCTCGTCCCCCGGGTCGACCGGTTCCTCCATCATCGTCCCTCTGCTTCTTCCTCTTCCTTCAAGGAGAACGCCAGGAATCCCTCCGCGTACTCCACCCCGCCCTTCTCGCCGAGCTCCTTCGCCCGGTCCCGGACCCACTGGAGGTCGTCCTCGACCCCCTGGGACCGGTGCTTCGTAAGCGCCTCCATCTTCAGGTCGATCGTCTTGGTGATGTCCACGTACGTATCGGGTTCCTCGGTGGACAACCAAAGGTTCGGGACCTCGTAGGGCTCGAACCCCGCCTCCAGGAGCTCGGGGAACTGGGGCCGCGAGGGGGCGTCGGGCATGACGGCGCACAGCGCGAGCTCCCCTGCGGCCCGATGATCGGCATGGTTGATGTACCGCCGGCCGAACCACAGCCTCGAGGGGTCGGGAGCGACGAGCACCTCGGCCATCCGGGTCTCCAGGTTCACCTCGAGCATCCCGTCGGGGAAGTCAAGGAAGGTCACCGTCCTGACGCCGAGAACCCGCGCCGCCTCGTCCTGTTCGGGCTTGCGGATCCCCGAGATCTGCTCCCTGGTCATGCCCGGCTCGTTCGAGCCGGCGGAGCCGTCGGTGACGACCACGTAGTGAACCTCGGTCCCGTTGCCGGCCCAGTGGGCGACGGTCCCCCCGCACATGTACTCGGCATCGTCGGGATGAGCGAACAGCACCAGCGCGCTTGCGAACCCCACGAACATGAGCCTACTGGACCCCGCCGTCACGAGGCAGACTGGCGGGGTGGGCGAGGACGGCGGGGCGCAGCGGGGGCGGCAGGAGGGGCTGAAGGACGAGTATCCCCGGGCGTCTGGATTGGCCGCGACGGCCGGCGCCGGGGCGGCCTGGGGATTCCTCGGCTACACCGTCCTGTGGCAGGGCGTTCCGTTCGGCGTCAACCGGCGGTTCGTCGAGTCCGTGGTCGGCGCGCTCGTGCTGTTCCCCGTTCGAACCGTCCTGTGGGGCGTGCACCTCGGCGAGCGGATGGCGGGCAGGCCGTTCGACTTCGCCGACGACAACTGGTGGATCGGCGTGGCAGCCGCCGTGGTCGGCGGGGCCATCGGCGCCCTGGCCTTCATCGCGGTCCGGGCGGGCGTGCGGACCCTCCGCGCCTCACGACCGTGAGGGACGGTGGGCCCCTCGGGCCGGCCTAGGACCCGTAGCCGCCGTATCCGCCGCCACCGCCACCCGACGAGCCGCCGCTCCCGGCGGCCGACGTGCTGGATCCGGACGCCGACACGGCGAACCAGACGCCCTGGATCCCCTGTCCGGATGCCTGGCCCGACGCCGAGTCGCCCGAGTACGTGTACAGGGGCATGCCATTGATCGTGAGTTGCGTGGTGCCGTCGGGGCGCATGATCGTGCCGAACGTCCCCGTGATCATCCCCGTGTCCTGTGGGAGCGAACCCGTCACGAGCACCGGAGGCCAGAATGAGGCGCACCCGCCCGTGCACACGATCTTGGTGCCGGTCTCCTTCGTGTTGTGGTACAGGGTCAGGCCGGCGCCGTTCGCAAGGACCGTCCCGATGCCGGAGACCGAGTCCGTCTGAACGGAGAGCGCCGTTCCCGACGGCGAGGGCGAGCCGCCCCCCGACGACGGGTTGCCGCTGCTGCGGCCGCACGCGGCCAGGAGCAGCGCAGCGAGGGTGATCACGGCCAGACCCGGGCGTCGCCTTCCATGATGGAGCCTCATCACGCGTCCTCCTACCTTTGGATGGTACCTGCGAGGTGTACGGCCCAACGCGGGGCACGGCTTCGTTCCCACGGAGACTTCTACGTCTTCGACACACCGTGGTTCCGCGGCGCGAGCGTCGCCTCGATGGCTTGGGCCTGCGCCAGCACGCTCGCCGGCGAGGGCCCGCCGGGCATCGACCGGGCCCGCACCGACCGGTCGGGATCGAGGAGCGAAGCGCCCTCGGGCAATCCGAGGTCGCGCCACTCGTCGGGTCCGAGGGATCGGAGCGAACGGTGCTCGGCGTGGAGTCGTTTCAGCAGCTCGCCGATCCGCCGATGGGCCTGGCGGAACGGCACGCCCGCCCGGACCAGCTCCTCGGCAAGGTCGGTCGCGTACAGAGCCTCGGCCTCGGCGGCCTCCCGCATTGCGGCCTCGTCGAAGCGGAGCGTCTCGACGCACCCGGCCAACGCTCCAAGGGTCGCCTCCACCGTGTCGGCCGCGTCGAACGCTGGGCCCTTGTCCTCCTGGAGATCGCGGTGGTAGCCGAGGGGCAGGCCGGCGAGCATCGATGTCAACGCGACGACGTGGCCGCCCAGCCGTGCCGCCTTGGCTCTGGCGA
>VAYX01000153.1 GCA_005885325.1 Actinomycetota bacterium | reverse complement strand
CCGCCGTCGGAGTAGGCTGGCCCGCCGACCGGATCGTTGCGAGGGAGTCCGACGCGATGGGCAAGCGAGAGAAGGAGGCCCTGGCCCGGGTCCCGCTGTTCTCCGGCCTCTCGTCTCGCCACTTGAAGCGCCTCGCCGACTCCATGCAGGAGGTCCGGTACATGGAGGGGGCCTCCGTGGTGAAGGAGGGGCAGGAGGGCGACAGCTTCTACGTCATCGTCCAGGGTGAGGCGAAGGTGGAGGGCCCGGGAGGAACGGCCGTCAACCGGCTGCTGCCCGGCGACTTCTTCGGTGAGATCTCCCTTCTCGACGGCGGGGCCAGGACCGCGACGGTCACCACGGAGACACCCGTGACGATGCTCGAGCTCAAGCGGACGGAGTTCCTCCGGATGGTGGAGGAGGAGCCCGACGTCGCGGTGAAGCTCCTCTCGCACACCGCCTCCCTGCTTCGGCACGCGGAACGTTCGCTGGCCGGGTAGGCCGACGCCGGTGCGCGCGGAGCTCCGCCGCCCCGACGCCCCCGACGCGATCGTGGCCGTCGCGACGTGGGACGGGAAGCAGGCCCGGCTCGATGTGAAGGATCCCTCGGTGTCTGGTCTCGACCGGATACTCCGCCCCACGCCGATCGCGATCGACGATCCGTCGCTCCGCCATCCCGGCACCTCGGGGCCCGTCGTCCTCCAGCCCGGTGACCTCGAGTGGTTCCGGGCCGCGCTCCTCACGCGGGCTCTGGAGCTCGGGCTGAGGGTGCGCTTCGTCTCGGAAGCCGTGGACGGTGGATTCGATCCCGCGTCGCAGTACCGGAGCTTCGAGGAACAGGTGGAGCGGCTGACGAGCTAGCCGGGCCTTGAGGCCTGGGTCTGGCCCACGAACGCCTTCCCCGGCTCGCAGAAGGACAGGAAGTCGCACCACCGGCAGTGCTCGCCGGGCGTCGGATCGAACCGGCCGGCGCCGATGGCCGAGAGCCATGCCCGCACGCGATCGCGGATGGCCTCGGCATCCCCCACGGCGAACGACACCTCGTCGCCGGTGGCGAGGTACAGGTAGGTGAGCGTCAGCTCCTCGGGCCGCTTGCCCCAGACGTCGATGCAGGCGAGCGCGTAGACGTCGAGCTGGACCCGGGACAGCGGGTCGTCCTCGGGCTTGCGGCCGGTCTTGTAGTCGACCACCTCCCACGGTCCCTCGGGGACGCCATAGATCGCGTCGATCCGGCCGCTCACCGTGAAGCCCGCCAGGGACAACAGGAAGGCGCGCTCGGCGTGGAGCGGGGTCATGTCCGCGAACCGGCTGGCCAGAAAGGCATCCCGGAGCTGCTTGATCTTCCCGGGCTGGCCGGCGAGCTCCTCTGCGGTGAGGTCGGGCTCTTCCTCCAGCTCGATCAGCGTGGTCTGTCCGGAGGACTGGCGCTCGATCCACGCGTGGACGTCGGTCCCGATCCGGGCCGCCGGACCGGAGAACCGCGGCAGGGGCCGGACCGCGCTCCAGTAGAAGCGCTTGGGACACCGTCCGTAGTCCACGATCCCGCCGACCGACACGGTGGCCGGGATCCCAACCTCGTCGCTCGTCGCCGCCTCCCGTTCCAGCAGATGCCCGGCTTTCACTCGCCGATCCGCCGCGAGCTCCTCGAACCGGGCGCGATCCGCCGGATCCAGGGTAGCGAGGGCGCTCGCCCTGATCTCGCCGGACGCTGCGGCCTCGAGGGCCGCCCGCCGCCACCCGTGCGGGAAGAGGGCGTCGGCCTCGTCAGGTATGGCCGGCCCGGGCCAGGGCCGGACGAATCGCTGCCGGAACCCCGCGAGTGGGTTCTCCTCCTTCTCCTCGCCCTCGATGTGGATGTCGGCCAGCTGGGTCCGGCGGGCCCACGTCATGAGCTCGGTGAAGAACCTGCCGACCGTCTTCGCGTTGATGTTCTCCCCGTACCAGATGGCGGAGGACAGGAACAGACGGCGCTTGGCTCTGGTGAGGGCGACGTAGGCGGTCCGGCGCTCCTCGAAGACCTCCTGGTCGCGGAGCGCGTCCACGAAGCGATTCATCACGCCCTCGAACCGGGGGAGGAGGTCGCGGTCGCGACGCAGCTCAATATCGAGGGAGCTTCCCTTCCGCATGGGGTTCTGCTGGATCCGCGCATTGGGGAACAGGTCCTTGGCCAGGCCCGGGACGAACACCGTGTCGAACTCCAGGCCCTTGGCCGCATGGACCGTCATGACCTTGACGGTGTCGTCCTCGCTCGGCTGGACCGGTGACCACTCGCGGTCGTCCTCGATCGAATCCACGTAGTCGAGGAACGCCCGTAGGGTGAGCTCGCCCTCGACCGGCTGGAACGCATGCACCTGGTCAAGGAACGCCGCGAGGTTCCGCCGGCGGGCCGTCGCTGCCGCGACGTCGACCTGTGCGCCGAGCTCCGCGAGAAGCCCGCTTCGACGGATGACCTCGGCGAGGAATTCGCCCACCGGACGGCGGGCGGCGTCTCGCAGCCCGGCCAGCTCGGCCGCGAACTCCTCTAGGCGAGCGCGCCCCTCGTCGGAGAGACCCTCGACCTCGTCGAGGTGCTCGAGGGCCTCCGCGATGAGGAACGGCTGGTCCTCCAGCAGGTCCTCGTCTTCCGGCAGCCGCTCGCTCAGTCGGTCGAGGAAGGAGAAGCCGCTCATGCGGGTCCAGGCCGCCACCCGTGCCAGGTCTCCGAGACCGATGCGGTACCGCGGCCCGGTCAGGATCCGGGCCAGCGCGACGCCGCCGCCGGGATCGGCGGCGGCGCGCGCGTACGCCAGGACCTCGACGACCTCCGGGAGCTTGATCAGGCCGGCGAGGCCGATGAACTCGGCCGGGACCCCACGGTCGGCGAACGCAAGTTGAAGCGGCTCGAACAGACGATGCGTCCGGCACAGCACGGCGCAGTCCCGCCACGACACGCCTTCCTCGTGCAGCTCGAGGACGTGGTCCGCCACGGCCTGCATCTCCGCGATCTCGTGCTCGTACTGCGCCACCCGGACGAAGCCGAGGCCGTTGGGCGGGTGCGGGCGTAGCTCCTTGTCCGGATCGGGGCGCTGGTTCGCGGGGAGTGGCCCGATGACCTCGTCGGCCGCGCCGAGGATCCGAGCCCCGGAACGAAAGTTCGTGTACAGCGGAAGCTTCTCCGAAGGCGTGCCGTCCGCATTCGGAAACTGCGTCGGGAACTGGAGGAGGTTGTGCAGGCTGGCCCCTCGCCAGCCGTAGATGTTCTGGTCGGGGTCGCCCACCGCGGTGACGGGATGGCCACGGCCGAAGATCCCCTCCATGAGCATGGCCTGGGCGTGGTTCGTGTCCTGGTACTCGTCGAGGAGGACGGCCTGGAACCGGGATCGGTAGTCCTCGGCCACCTCGGGATGCTCCCGAACGATCCGAACGGCCAGGCCGATCTGGTCGCCGAAGTCGATGACACCGACCTCGCGCTTCAGCCGGCGGAACTCCTCGACGGCCCCCGCCAGCTCGATCCGTTCGAGCGCGGCCCGATGGGGGTCGGCGGACTTGGCCGTCTTCAGCCGCTCCAGGTTCGATCGGTTGAAGTCCACCACCTCCTGGGGTTCCACGACGTGGTTCTGGAGTTGCTCGTCGAGCGACAGGATGTTGGCGACGATGGTCGGCTGCCACCGCGTGGTGAGGTGATCGAACGTCATCCGGTCCAGGACCCGAGCCACGAGCTCCGCGCGCTGAGCCGGCGTGATGACCCGCTGGCCGGACTCGATCCCGATCAGCATGCCGTAGCGATCGAGGACCTCGGCGGCGAACCCGTGATAGTTGAGGATCTCCGGCTCCTCGCCCTCCTCCAGATCGAGGGTGCGAAGCGCCCGCCTGATGCGGAGCAGGAGGTGCTCGGTGGCCTTGTTGGTGAAGGTGAGGCACAGCACGTTCCCTGGCATGACCCCGTCGTGGCCGGGGTCGAGGAGTCGCGTCGCCGCCATGCCCAGGTAGATGACGCGAGCGGCCATGACCGACGTCTTGCCCGAGCCGGCCCCGGCCACCAGGACGTAGGGGACGAGGGGCATGGAGATGGCGCGCCATTGCTCGGGGGTGGGTTCCGCTCCCAGGAAGTCCACGATGGGCCGGGGGTAGCCGGTCATGGGTTGGCCTCCGCGGCCGCCTTCAGCGAGATCGGCGTCGCAACGGGGAAGACCTCGCCGCCCTCGGGGTATCGAGAGCACATCGTCTGGAACCGGCAGAAGAAGCACCTGGCGGTGGTACTCGGCGCGGAGCGTCCCTCCCGATCCAACCGCCGCACCGATTCGATGAGGCCGGACAGGCGCTCGCGCATCATGGCCTTGTAGTTCTCCTCAGCCCCCGAGACCTGCCACGAGAGCGGGACGAGCTCCCACTTGCCCTTCTTGCCCGGAAGGTACGCGAGCTCCACGGCGTCGACCGGGCGGTAGGGGGCCAGGTCGTCGCACTCGTTCACGGCCAGGTAGTAGATCCCGAGCTGCAGGCTCTCGGCCGGCCTGTCGGCGTTGTCGGCGGCGCCGGTCTTGTAGTCGGTGATCCTGCGACCGCCTTCGGGCACCGGTCCGATGCGGTCGATCTTCCCCTTGATCGTGGCGCCCTCGTACTCGAAGCGGAACGCCTGCTCGGTGGCCTCGGCCGGCAGGTCCGCGTATCGCTTGAACCAGTTGGGGATCAGCACCCGGATGGCGTGGCGCCGTTCGGCCTCGGACACCGCGTACGAGGGGAATCGAGGTTCCTGCCACCGCTCGTTCAACGCCTCGATGAACGCCGCCTGGGTCCGTTCGACCTTGCCGTTCTCGACGTCCTCGATGAGCTGATGGATCAGCCGGCCGACCCAGGCCTGGTAGCCGCCGCCGGGGTCCAGGCCGAGCTCGTCGCCCAGGACGAACTGGAGCTCGCAGTTCTCCAGGCGATCCAGGCGCGAGAACGAGAGGGAGAGGTGCTCCTTCGGCGGAGCATCCTGGGCCGTCCACTCCCGCTGGAACCACCAGCGGCCCGGGTCCTCGCCGAGGGCGAGGACCCCGGCCACGGCCGCGAGCCGATCCGGCGCTTCGAGCGTGGCGTCGCCCAGGGTGCGACGCCACGCCGCCGCGGCCTCTCCCACCGACACCGGATCTTCGGCCATCTCCATCGGGGCCCGGGCCCACGCCACGCCGAGCTCCTCGACGAAGCGTGACGCCACGGCCTCATCGGATTCCATCCCGTGCGGATCGCTCGCGGTCAGGACGACCCGCCGGCGGGCGCGAGCGACGGCCGAGCGGAACAGCCGCCGCTCGTCCGCCAGTCGGAACCGGTTGATCTCGGAGCGAGACCGGATGCCCGCGAGAGCGGAAAGGTCGAACATGGGCTCGGGACGGGTCAGGCTGGGGAAGTCTCCCTCGACCGCACCGGCCACCATCACCG